>JANMRU010000210.1:0-21242 GCA_031388585.1 Pseudanabaena sp. SOY_30_concoct_251
TGCCATTCGTTTATGTGTTTGGGCGATCGCACTTTACAGTTTCCTACTTTGGCGCAAATATTTATCCTGAAAACGTGACAGTGGGATTAGAGCAACCCACAATTAGGGAATGGGTAACGGGTAAGTTTGTCTTGCAGGTAAGGGAAGATAGCGATCGCAATCGCTGGTTATCGGTTGTGGTTGAACTCGCGCCTGGAGTAGATCGTAGTGAAGCTAAACAAGCAGCGATCGCGGCATCCATTCAAACTCAGCTACTGCGCCTGAACAGCGAATTTGCTAACTACGTTCCGCCTGAATACCAGACTCCACAAATTATGCTGACCAGTATGGGAGATCCAGAATATTTCCCAATCGGAGTCAAGCATCGCTATACTCGTGCTTGATGTCTTCTACGGTTAGCCCCTTGGAACTTTTTTCCTGAACTTAGAGAGGTATGTTGTGAAATATAGCTCTGTTTAAGACAGATGTATAAATTCTTGGGCTAAATTTAAACATTGGAGTATAATCGTGGTCTAAAGTGTTATACAGGAGATTGCTGTGGTCAGTGGGTTTACTCGTCAGGAGACTCTAGCCCTAACCGGGATAAGTTCGGGTAGATTAAGCTATCTGGATCGCACTGCACTTGTCTTGCCTAGCAAATTTGGTAACCTTAAGCACCCACAAGTCGTCTACAGTTGGCAGCAAGTTCTTGAAATAAAAACGATCGAACGATTGAGGGAAAAATTATCGCTTCAGGAAATCCGTAAGGTGCTTGAGTTTTTGAAGTTAAAAGAGCATAAGCCCTCATTTTTTGCTCATAGCCTAGTTTTCGTGAACTCACAGCTTTACTTAATTGAAGATCTAAAAGACTTTGGTTTGATAGTCTTAGAAGCTTCTGGCGATAACCAAGGACAGGTCGCAATCCAAGAGGTTGGCCCTGTTGGCGATGTAATTGCTGATTTATGGAAAGAAGCACAGAAGCATCATGTCTTAGATTTTGATAAGCGTTCTGGAATTTTTTTAAATGACACGACATACCAAGAGATTGTCGCTAGGGAGGTTCACTAGCGATGGCTTCTGGATCTGCTACAGAGGTTTTATATCAGCGTGTGATGGACGTAGCAGGCTTCTATAGGAATGGTGTGCCTACTTTAGGTGTGATAGAAGCTGAATCTCTCCGCAATGATAATCAAAAGCTGGAGAAGCGCATTAAATATAGTGCTGTTATCAATCCAGATCAGATTAATGCAACAGCTATATTTGAGTTATCTGGATCGCCTTGTATCTACTTCACTCAACTACAGCAATCCGATCCCGATCCTAGAGAGTTAGCGCGACTACATAAACTGTCTTGGAATCATGGTTTAGCACCAATGCTGTGGGTTGTCACACCTACAAATGTACGCCTTTACAACTGCTACTCTGAGCCTACAGAAAATAATCCTGACTCTAATTTAATTGCGCTCTTTGAAAACACTGAGGCAAGCTTGAAGCAACTCTATGAACACGCTAGTCGGCTTCAATTTGAATCAGGAGAGTTTTGGCAATGGCAGAAGGCAAAGCGAATCGATCGAAAAAAACGAGTCGATCGGGTCTTAGTGGAAGACTTACAAGCATCTGAGAAGAAGCTACGAGCAGAAGGGCTAGAGTCTCAGGTTGCTCATGCTCTTTTAATGCGATCGATCTTTGTTGCCTATCTTCAAGACCGAGGCATCCTGGATACAAAGTTCTTCCGCGATCGCTTCAATGTCGATAGTTTCGCAGATCTGTTAAGTGACATATCGGCAACCAGTATTCTGTTTGAATGGTTAAAAGTAACGTTCAACGGAGATATGTTTCCCGTGTCTTCGGGGGAGGCTCAAAATTCTTATGAAGCAAGACATCTCGAAACCGTTAAAAATTTAGTAGGCGGTAGGACTGAAATCGAAACGGGGCAAGGAAGACTTTGGCGTTTTTATGACTTCAAAGTGATTCCTGTAGAACTGATGAGTTCCATCTATGAGAACTTTCTTTACTCAAAAGATGCACAGGCTGCCAAGGAACTGAGCGTACATTACACACCTATTAACTTAGTTGATTTAGTCCTGGACGAAGTTTTCAAAGACTTGAATGGTAGTGCAAAAATTCTGGATCTCTCTTGTGGTTCAGGGGTGTTTCTCGTTGAATCACTACGTAGGCTTGTTGTAAAGCGGTGGATGAATGGGGAAGAACGATCTCGTCAGCTTATACGGGACACTCTCTATAATCAAATTTACGGTGTAGATGTTGAACCCCAGGCAATTCAGATTGCTGCATTTAGTTTGTATCTGACTGCTTTGGAATTGGACTATAAATTAGATCGCAACGCTCATATCTCTGATGAATTAAAGTTCCAAGAACTAATTGGAAGGAATTTATTTTCTAGTAACACCTTCGATGAATCAGCTACTTTTAATAAATTAGAACCATTTGTTAATAGAGATTTTGATGCAATTGTAGGAAATCCACCCTGGACACAATCCAAAGTAAATCAATTAGCTACAGACTACTGCAAACGCAAACGCCCTAAAGAAGGCTATCCAAAGGGATATCCAATTACTCGTAGTGATAATCCCGATCAAGCTTTTCTATGGAGAGTTGGTGATTTTACTAATGATGATACTTCTATAGGGTTGATACTGCATAGCAAACCATTTTTCAGCAATACACCAAAAGCCTTGCAAGCTAAAGAAGCGCTCCTTAAGCGATTTAAGCCTATCGTCATCATAAACTTATCGAAATTACGCAGAGACGATCTGTTCCCAAATTCTGAAGCACCAGCCATGGCTTTTATTGGGAAAGGTTGTAAGGCTCAACCAAAAGATAGCTTTCATTTTGTCTGTCCAGAACGTTCTTTGGATTTTAGACGACATGGAATCATCGAAATTGGTTCGGAAAATATTAAGCGTCTAACGGCATTTGCGATTGCAACCGATCCAGATATGCTGAAAGTTGCTTCTTGGGCTGGTGCTAGAGATATGAGTCTGATTCAAAGAATACGCGCACTTTATCCTTTGATAGAACTAGTAGCAGGTAGTAAACCTAAACAGGGATTTATTGCTGGGACTAGAAGCAAAAAAGTTCCAGAGGAACTAAATCAGAAAAAGTGGCTCCCTTCAAGCACAATGTCTAGATATCAGATTGATGTAGCAGACCTAGATTATTTTCATGAGCAATGGCTTGAAGGACCTAGAAAGCCTTCTACATATAAAGCACCATTAGTAATTACATCTGCAAAGCTTCTTTCAACAGGTGCTTTTGCGGCTTTTTGTAATGAAGATGTTGTTTTTACAGAAAAATATTCTGGAATCTCTTTCCCATCTGACCAAGAAAACTTAGCTCATTACATTAATGGCATTATAAATTCTTCGTTTGCAAGCTATTTTTTGTTTTTAACTTCTTCTTCTTGGGGAGTTGAACGTGATGAACTTAAACCTCTAGATTTATCTCACTTACCTGTTCCTACTCCAAATGAAGAAAATGCAAATTTAGTTTCTAAAATTGTGGTGATTGAACATCAGGTGAGAACATCTAGCTCTGCTGAACATCAAAGTTTAATACGTCAACTCAATGAAGCTGTATTTGAATTGTATGGATTAGATCAAACAGAGCGAGTTTTAGTTGAAGACGGGGTAAATTTCACGATAAATTTGCGGATGGAGCGAGAAGCATCGATCGCTCTAAGAAAGCCTACTCTAGACGAACTAAAACTATATGCTTTGCAATTGATAGGAGTCATTCAGCCGTTTCTCCACACTTTGCGTGAAAGGGTATTAGTCGCTGAGGTTATACGGGTTAGCAACTCCCCTTTACAAGTAGTCAAGCTTAGCTTTGTTCCAGCGCCAGAACCTGAGCATATTGTTCAAATTACTCAAGCTCAGGAGTTAAAAGCAGTTCTGAGTCGAATTGCTGAACATTTACCTCAGCAAATTGCCGATCAGATTTATACACGTCGAGATTTGCGAATCTATACTGGGCAAGATATTTATATCGTTAAACCTGCTCAGAAACGTTATTGGAGCCGCTCTGCGGGTTTAAATGACGCTGACCTCATTCTCTCTGAACATTTGAGGGTAAACCGTGCTGCCATTGGATGAATCTAATACTGTTGGGACTCCTACTCCTATTCTTAGGCAGGACATCATAGTTACTATTCTTCTGTTAATCAGGGAAGGTTGGACACAGGTTTGTCATGCAGGCAAAATCACTGTTAAGTCGGATGAAGAAACCATTGCAGGAGCTTTACATAATGAGATGTGGTCAGTGAAAAAACGTCTTAAAATTACTGGACCACCACGAATAGTTAACGAACCCGCATCAAGAAAATCTAGTAAAAGTTTGAAGCCAGATGGATTTATT
The DNA here is from genome assembly GCA_031388585.1 of Pseudanabaena sp. SOY_30_concoct_251. Lineage (GTDB taxonomy): Bacteria > Cyanobacteriota > Cyanobacteriia > Pseudanabaenales > Pseudanabaenaceae > PCC-6802. The sequence continues at coordinate 4,357 of JANMRU010000210.1, forward strand.
GATTTCCAAATGGTTTATGGTTGGGGGCAGGAAGATTACTTTGGTATTGAGTGTAAACGAATTAGCAGTAGTACCACAGGAAAAGATAAAGATTTAGCAACAGATTATGTGAATGAAGGAGTTATGCGCTTCATTGCTGGAACGTATAGTTCTGGTCATGAATGTGCAGCAATGGTTGGCTTTGTTGTTGATGGAAAGTTAGTGGACTGTATTGATCGAGTTCGACAACGATTGAGTAAATATTGTCAGAAAATTTGCATGGAGGAAGATTGGGCTGTTGAACACAATTTTGGTTTGCAGAATGACCTTTATCGAACAGTTCACCGTCAACAAGGTCAAAGCATTCATATCAGGCTTCTCCACTTATTTTTGGTTGTTAGTTGAAGCATATATTCTGCTGTTAATTCCTCGGACTCACGCTAAATCATCTGCATCCCGATCGCGTTCCGCCTGCCAGTGTGTTGCCATCTCTGCAAACTCAGCATCCCCCTCAAACATTCCAATAAATTCTGTCCATGGATTTTCTCGAACAGATTCCTTGAGAGAGACTTCTATTGGCAAAAACTCAACTTTGCTCAAGCGATCGCTTACCAATTTTTGAATTACCTCCAGCGCTTTCTTACGGGTGTCTGCCTCCACCTGGCAGTTTGCTAGTTCAGCGATCGACGCGATGCTCCGCCCTGATGCGGTTTGTTCCAACAAGACATGAATATTAAACACTGAATATAGAGGAAAGCTCAATGTTCATATTTTCTAAAATTTCAGGGCTTATAATTGGTTGAAATTGCTGTCATTCTAACAAATTCAAACTTTGTGATGTGTATAGTATTGTCTTCCCACCCCAGATAATACTTTATTTTGCCGTGCGATCGCCTATATTGCAACTTCTCCTATCGCCTGACCAATGCGCTTCAAAATCTGCAAAGCACTATAGAGTTCTTGATTTGAGCTAAATGGAGAAAACACGCGCGATAGGGCATAGTGCTGATGCTCTGTTTGCAACAGTTTCACAAACAAAATGTCATCCCCATTCGTGACCATGCCAAAGCTTGGTTGCTTGGGTTCAGGGTTGGCCATTAGATACGCAAGTGTTTGGGGCAGAGCAGTCCAGACTGACAATGCCGTTTTCTTTGACTCCAACACCACCACCTAAAACCGATTTAAAAGCACCAGTACATCCATCCGTCCTTGTAGTAATTCCTCCCCATCATCCAGAGTCAACTGCACCGACTCCCCTGCCCGCACTCGAAACGGCGGATCGTAAAAGCCCGCGATCTCCGTTGCGACGAGCACTTACCGAGGCTCAACTTCCCAACGCAAAAAGTTTTTCCAACTTTGACTTTGCTCATTGTCCCCAATTCAATCCTGCACCTTTGGTGCAATTAGCTGAAGACACAGCTTGGTTATAAGGGCTGGCAACTGTCGGTTTTTTGGACCTAATTAAGTCAGATAGTTATCGTCGTCAGACAGCTAAGTCTCGCTCTCAGTCAACTTAACTTTTCCATTTTCGTGGATCAGTCTCGACGATCATTACTCGACGTTGCGATCTCTTCTTGGCGCAGATCAAGGTTCACGATCTGAACTACTTTTTTGCGTCATCTACCTGACATTAATCTGTCGCGACACGCAATACCCTTGACAGTTAATAAATAAAAAATGAATTCTTTAAAGACGATCGGAAGTTTCAGATTTATGCTCTGCCACAAATTCTTGATTGAGAAAGTAATTTAAAAATGTCCTAATCACTGCGGTAATTGCCAGCTTATACAGAGCATCAAAGGTAGGGGCAACCGTTGTTGCTAATATATCTGAACCCAATTGAAATTCCAATGCCAATTGCAACCACATCCCAAAATGCAACCTGAGTTGATTGAAAGATATCGGATTATGATGGCGATTTTGGAATAATGCCATCTTCATAGTCATGACTAGTCCGAGAATGACACATAAAATTGAAATTGCTTCCACACAAAACTTGGCTAGCCTTGCTACATTACTCAGTCCGAATTCAAGATATTCTAACCATTCCATAGCTATTTCTGATCTGTGGTTGAAGTATTTTTATGAGCATATTCACTCGACTGCTGGATCAATTTTGCTACCAACCCAGTCCATCCAGTTTGATGACTAGCTCCAACTCCTGCTCCCGAATCACCGTTGAAATATTCATAGAACAAGACTAAATCTTGCCAATTTGGATCGGTTTGGAATTTATTTTTTCCACCATTCCACATATAAGTTGGGCGATCGCCATCAGCATTTTTGGCAAAGATATCGATTAAGCGGCATGATAATTCTACGGATATATCCCATAAAGTCATCAAATTTCCCGAACCAGTAGGATACTCAATTTTGAAGCTATCGCCATAGTAGTGATGGAATTTTTGCAGGGATTCGATAATTAGAAAATTGACAGGCATCCAAATTGGTCCGCGCCAGTTAGAATTGCCCCCAAATAAGCCGCTGGTGGACTCAGCAGGTTCGTAATCGACGCGATATTCACTGCCATTTGTTCGCCAAATATATGGATGAGCACTATGAAACTTGGAGAGCGCTCTAATTCCAAATTCTCCTAAAAATTCTCTTTCATCTAGCATTTTCGTTAAGATTCGTTCCAGTTTGGTGCGATCGCAAATTGCCAGTAGTCGCCGAGATTTCATTCCTTGATCTTCAATACTAGCCACATTAAGGGACAGTTCGGGGTGATTTTCGACAAACCAATTCATTCTATTTTTGAATTCAGGTAAGCGATCCAGAAGATCTGAGTCTAAAGTTTGAGTCGCAAAAAGCGGAATTAAGCCCACTAGCGATCGCACCTTTAGCTTTAATTGTTGACCATTGGGAAGGTGTAAAACATCGTAATAGAAGCCATCAGTTTCATCCCAAAGTTCGGTATGTCTCTCTCCCACTTTATTCATGGCATCAGCGATGTAGAGAAAATGCTCGAAAAACTTAGTAGCTATATCTTCATAGACATCATTCTCTTTTGCCAATTCTAAAGCGATCGTGAGTAAATTCAAACAATACATTCCCATCCAGCTAGTGCCGTCAGCTTGCTCAATGTAACCACCCGTTGGCAATTCGGCGCTGCGATCAAATACTCCAATGTTATCCAATCCCAAAAAGCCACCTTCAAATACATTCTTGCCGTCCCGATCTTTGCGATTCACCCACCATGTGAAGTTCATTAATAATTTTTGGAATACACGCTCTAAGAATTTGCGATCGCCTTTGCCATAGAGTTTCTGTTCGATCTTATATACGCGATAAGTTGCCCAAGCATGAACGGGCGGATTTACATCACCAAAAGCCCATTCATAAGCAGGAATTTGTCCGTTGGGATGCATGAACCATTCTCGGGTAATTAAATCAAGTTGGTTTTTGGCGAAATCCGGATCGATCATAGCGATTGGAATCGCATGAAAAGCTAAATCCCAAGCCGCAAACCAGGGATATTCCCATTTATCTGGCATGGAAATAATATTCTCTGCTTCCAAGTGAAACCATTCAGAATTTCGACCATTTTGGCGATCGCTAGGTGGAGCCAATTGCGCCGAATCACCATCCAACCATTTTTTAACCGAAAAGTTGTAATATTGCTTACTCCATAGCATTCCGGCAAATGCCTGTCTCTGCACGTTTCGCAGATCGGAACTCATCACAAAGGGAGAAATATGCTGATAAAACTCATTCGCTTCAGTTAGCCGTTGAGCGAAGATTTCGGCTTCTGGTAATTGATTAATCCTATCGCTCAGACGTAATTCGATCACTTCAGTTTTCCCTGCCGCGATCATCAAAGGATAATGGGCAGATGCCTTTGTCCCCTTTTGGGCGGGATTAACAGCGGCAGTATCACCATTCACAATATAATCGTTAATTCCATCCTTTAGATACTGGTGGCTATTAGCGGTGCCAAATACTCTTTGAAAATTAGTTTCATTATCAGTGAACAGCAACTCCTGGTTATTAGAACAGGTCAACCACATCTTTCCCAGTTCTGGACAATTAACCGAAATCTGTTCGGAAGAATCGGATTGCAATTGTGGTTTTGAAATGCCTTTATCCTGAATATTGTTGTCCCACGACCAGGTGTTGCGAAACCAAAGCGTAGGGAGGAGATGAATTGTTGCGGCTTCAGGACTATGATTGGTAATACTTATGCGAATCGAAATATCTTGAGGTGAGTTTTTCGCATATTCGATCGCTACATCAAAATAGCGATTGTCTTCAAATATTCCTGTATCTAATAATTCAAATTCGGGTTCGGTTTTACTTCTGTTTCTATTCTCGGCTACAAGGCGATCGTAAGGGAAAGCAGCTTGGGGATACTTGTAGAGATACTTCATGTAGGAATGGGTCGGAGTATTATCAAGATAGAAGTAATACTCTTTGACATCTTCGCCATGATTCCCTTCACTACCGGTTAAGCCAAATAATCTCTCTTTCAGAATCGGATCGTTACCATTCCACATAGCGATCGCAAAGCACAGAATTTGATTCTTATCCGAAATCCCAGCAATGCCATCCTCTCCCCAACGATAGGAACGCGATCGGGCTTGATCGTGGGAGAAATAGTCCCAAGCTTCACCGTTTGCACTGTAATCTTCACGTACTGTTCCCCACTGGCGCTCACTGAGATAGGATCCCCATTTCTTCCAAGCTACTCCCTCTCTTGTTTCTGCTAGTCTTTTCTCTTCTGAATTTGTCATCTGATTTTCCTATTTAAATTTTGTTGATTAAGGTAATTATTAAGTTCATGATTATTCCTATTTCATTCTTTCGATCAAGCGATCGCCCACCCTTAGAGCATTAGCAATAATAGTCAAACTGGGATTTATGGCAGTACTAGAAGGGAAAAAGGAACCATCTACAACATAGAGATTATCGACATCATGGGTGCGACAATTGACATCCAAAACCGAAGTGGTCGGATCGGAGCCAAAGCGACAGGTACCATTTTGATGTGCTACGGCAGCGATCGCTAATTTTTTACGGAAATAGAGTGAACATGGCAGAATTGAATCTCCACAATTGATCGATTTGAGTACCTTTGTCCATCGATCCATCAGGCGATCGAAGGCAGCAGTATTGTTTTCCTGATAATTGAGGTGAACGCTGCCATTTTTGAAGGTAACGCGATTATTCGGATCGGGCAAATCTTCAGCCGTAATAAACCAATCCACCGAATGTTGTGCGATTTGATCCAATGCCATCCCAGGGGCAAAATTAGGAGCATCCATGGCAATCATATCTTTATTCACCTTTCCTAGAAGTTGGATTAATCCCATGGGATAGTTAAATCCCTCCTCTCCCCAGTAATAATCCAGCACAGCCAGTGTCTTCTGGAACTCGCTATGATTGGGTTTAGGGGTAAGCCCGACGATCGCGCCATTTTGATGTTTCATGAAGTTTCGACCCACCTGATCGGAACTATTGGCTAGGCCATTGGGATGCAGATCGCTAGCAGATCGCAGAAGTAAAGCTGCTGAATTAATCGCTCCGCAAGCAACTACAAAAATGTCGCTAGAGAAGTTAATTATTTGATCTTCCAATCTCACTTCCACGCTAGTGACTTCTTTCCCAGATGGACTTGTGTGTAGGCGCAATACTTGCGCTTCAGTGAGCAAGGTCACATTATCACGAGTGATCGCTGGACGGATGCAATTTATATCGGCATCACCTTTGCCATTGACCAAGCAGGGAAAGCCATCACAGGTATTACAACGAATGCAAGCTCCTAAACGGCGATTAACTTCATTTAATTTAATTGCGAGCGGAAGATTGATTGGATTCAATCCCTTCTTCTTTAAATCGTCATGAATCTCTTGAATTCGAGGTTCATGGGATACGGGCGGATAGGGATAGGGAGAATTAGTCGGTGGCTCGGTCGGGTCTTGTCCCCTCTCTCCATGGACATCATAAAGCAGTTCCGCTTCAGTATAGTAGGGTTCAAAATCTTGATACTTCAGCATCCATGCTGGAGAGATTCCGCCTATATGTTCCACTTGGTCAAAATCACGTTCTCGAAATCGCATGAGCGCACCACCGTAAACCTTGGTATTGCCACCAACCCAATAACCAGTACCTGGGTGAATCTTGCTGCCATTACTGTCGTCAATCCAAACTTCGGATGTATGGTAGCGATCTTTCTTATAAACCTCAACCGTATCCCAATTGGCTTTCTCTTGGGGAAGGAACTTTCCTCTTTCTAAAATCAGAATTCTTTTGCCAGTGCTAGCTAGGCGATATGCTAGGGTTCCGCCACCCGCACCAGTTCCGATAATAATTACATCGTAATGTTCTGTATTCATAGCTTTATCCTTTCCTATATTTTCGGGGTGAGTAAATCTTTGCAAGCTGCGATCGCTGAATTCAGAAAAGTTTTGATTTGATCGATACTGGCATTAGGTTCACCAAACTGAGAAGCTGTTAGCACCGCTCCCACCCAACCAGATGTATGCCATGTTCCATTCCCATCTAGGGTAGGTAAGTTACTAATATCCTCAGGATAGGGATAGGGAGTCACATACCAATAGGGTTGATCGTAGCTAGAATCCCCTGGTGACAAACCGACTCCCACAGTCAATGTTTCGCCATTAATTTGGTTGGGAATAGTAATTAAAGTGGCGATGTCAAAATGATGGGGCCAAATCAGCACGGGAGATGCGCCATTCTCTTGCTCGACAATTTCCTGGAGAATGGCATTCGCATTCGCATAGTAGTCAGCCAGATCGGAAATTGAACCTTGGAGCTTAAATCTTCCATCACGGTCAAGATCGCGATCGTGATTATCATCGGGTGGATAGGAGATCGGGATTAATATGTCTTCCTCTCTTACTAATTTTTTGATTTCAGTTCTAATCCAGTCAAATGCTTCAGACAAGGTGTGATCGCTTAAAGCAAAAATCGAAATAACCCGATCAGAATCACCCACAATTTCCAAAGTTAAAGTTATGGGATCGAGCACAATCCGGCAAGATTGAATGGAACTAATCTCCTGAGTTTTAAACCCCAGATTATTATCCCAATATAAAGCCTGATGGCTAAAATCTTCCTTCTTTTCACAGAGGGCGGAAGCAGTAGCAGCTAGGGGCTGAATTGCATAATGGAGCAGAATTCGAGCTTGAGCAAGTTCAGAAGAATTGAAAATATAGGATTGATTCATAATTAGTTTCGTTGAATTATTATTTACTTCTCGATAATTCGCAAGGGGTGACCGTCGGGATCGCGAATCAGAAAGCCGCGCTTAAATCCGAGGGAAGAAGAAGGAATGGCAATAGTATCAGTTGAGATAAAGACAGTTCGGTTAGCTCTCAACCTTTGGGCGATCACATTAAGATCTTTTACCACTAAAGTAGTCTGCCAATGGAACAGATCGTTGGAACGGGCATCGGCGGGGAAAGGCTTTCCATCACTGGGAGCAATGTAATCCAGGAATTCTATTCCCAAGCCTGAAGGAGCTCTCAATCCACTAATGCGTAACTTCGCGCCAAATACATTATTCAAGTATTCCTGTGCTGTTCCATAGTTTTCACTTTCGCCTGCCAGTTTTAGTCCCAAAATATCGCGATAGTACTTCAAACTAGCTTCCGTATTTCCCACCACGATCGCTGTATGATCGATACCTAGAAATAAACCTTGAGCATTCTGCCACTTTGGATCGCCCTTACCTTTAGGGAAATAGATAATCTCTAAATTATGTCCGTCTGGGTCTTTAAAGTAAAAAGCTCGAATCCCTGCGGCGGCTTTATTTGAATCGGGAATCCTTTGCGGAGCCGTGGAAGCATATTGCACCTTGTTTTTGCGGAGAATTTCGTAGGCTTGATCCATGTCACTAACTACGATCGCAATATGTTGAAACCAGCGATCGTTGCTGCGTGACTCCACGGGAATTGCTCTGCCTTTGGGAGTTAAATATTCGGTTAGTTCTAGAAATTCATCCCCTAATTGCAACTTTACCACTCTCAAGCGCACTCCAAATATGCCCTGCAAGCGATCGTATTCGTTTCCTAAAACTTCAATATCAGAGACTTTTTTGAAGGATAGAACTTCTGTATAGAACTTAATAGATTTATCCATATCCGCAACTGTAATCCCCACAGAATCAACGGCGGTTACAGAATTTACCGAGATCGGATTTTGGGCTTGAACCACTTCTGATGACGATCGCCCTAACATCTCCCTAAATAGTTGAGGCTCTGGGGCTAGGACTCCCATTGTCAAAGACAGCGCAAAGATCGGAATTAATCTTTGATATTTAGGCTGAAACTTAATTGCTATGAAATTCTTCACGATGCCTCCATTCTTTTAATCAAATGTTCGCCCACTCTTAAAGTATTGGCAATAATCGTCAGGGTAGGATTAACGGCACCACTGGAACAAAAGAAACTGCCATCAACTACATACAAATTATCTACATCGTGGGTTTGGCAATTGAGATTTAAGACCGAAGTTTTTGGGTCTAAGCCAAAGCGACAGGTGCCAACTTGATGTCCAACTCCCGCCAAAGGTAATTTACCCGTAAAGTAGCTCTTAATTGGTTCTGAAGAACCTTTCATGAAATAATTGGAATTTGGCAAAATGCTTTCACCACAGTCAATGGATTTGAGAATCTCGATCCACCTTTGTTCTAATCGGGCATATGGTTCGGAATTATTTTCGGTATAGTCCAAAACAATGCGATCGCCATCCACAGTAATTCGATTATTAGGATCGGGTAAATCTTCCACTGTCAACCACCAATCAACGGAATGACTTGCTACTTCTTCGGGGGTGAGCGGTGCGTATGCTGGTGCATTACCTTCTATCATTTCCTTACTGACTTTACCCAAGGTTTGGATTTGTCCCATGGGATAATCGTAGCCATCTTCACCCCAATAGAAGTCATTAACCGATAGCGTCTTTTGGAATTTGGTGGGATTTGGTTCTTTAGTTACGCCAATAATCGAACCAAGAACGTGTTTCATGAAATTGCGTCCGACTAAATCAGAACTATTTGCCAAGCCATTGGGATGCTTCCGATCGAGCGATCGCAGCAAAATTACCGAAGAGTTCACCGCTCCACAGGCAAGTACGACAATTCCACCCAAAAAGTGTTTAATCTCATTATTAATGCTGACTTCAACTGAGGTAACTTCTTTACCCGAATCGTTGGTATGAAGTCTTAAAACCTTTGCTTCAGTTAATAGTGTCACATTATTATGGGCGATCGCTGGCAAAACTCCATTCACTTCTGCATCAGATTTGGCATGAACCAAACAGGGAAAGCCATCGCAAGTATTGCAGCGAATACAAGCACTCAAATGTTGCTGAACTTCATTCAGTTTGATACCTAGTGGCGTATGGTATGGATGCAGTCCCTTTTGTTCGAGGGATTTACTCACTGCTTCCATGCGCGGCTCGTGACTGACCGCAGGATAAAAATAATCGCAGGTTCGAGGTGGTTCGGTGGGATCGATACCCTCTGTGCCGTGAACTTGAAATAGCTTTTCCGCTTCGGTATAGTAAGGTTCAAAGTCTTGATATTTTATCGGCCAAGCTGGTGAGTTGCCATCCTTATGTTGATATTCTTCAAAATCTTGTTCGCGCAAACGGAACAAAGCAGCTCCATACAATTTTGTATTTCCGCCCACAAAATAGCTCATCCCGGGATGAAATTCTTTGCCAGTACGATCGTACCAAACTTCATTATTGTGATAGCGATCGCTATTAAATACAACTTTAGTATCCCAGTTTTCCTTTTCTCTGGGCATAAAAGAGCCCCGTTCTAAAACCAAGATTTTTTTACCAGTGGGAGCTAGTTTGTAAGCAAGAGTTCCTCCAGCCGCACCTGTACCCACGATAATGATGTCATAGTGTTCCATTGAATTCTCTAGCATGGTTCCTTTACTGCTCCTGATAGTTCCAAAGTAATCCGCCATCCACCACAATCGTGGAACCCGTAATGTAGCGAGCATCGTCGGAAGCTAAAAATGCTACAACCGAAGCCACATCCTCAGGTTGCCCAAGGCGACGTAGGGGAATATTGTTCAGTAACGCATTCAGTTTTTGTGGATCGTTGAGCAGCTTAGTATTAATCGGAGTTTCGATCGCACCAGGAGCTACATTATTAATGGTGATTCCCATTGCCCCAAGTTCGACTGAAAGATTTCGCATCATCATCTTCAAAGCTCCTTTACTAGCACAGTAGGCGGTAAAGTGTGGAAATGGCAACTCTTCATGGACAGAACTAATATTGATAATGCGTCCATCGCTTTTCTTGGCTTGTATTTGATGTTGAATAAACGACTGGGTGGCGAAGAAAACTCCCTTAAAGTTAATATTCATCACCGCATCAAAATCTTTTTCAGTCACATCCCAAAAGTTAGCGTGATTTTCGATTCCCGCATTGTTAACTAAAATATCGAGAGTACCAAAATGCTCAATGCTCTCATCGATCAATCGTCGCACGTCATCAACCATACCCAAGTCGGCACCGATACTATACCCGCGATCGTAATCACAGAAACCCTCCGCCATAGTGCATTGACCACCAACAGCTTTAATGGCATTTAATGTTTCTTCTGCACCTTGAGGATTAGAACGATAGTTGACAACGACTTTTGCGCCTTCTTTTGCCATTCTAATCGCAATCCCTTGACCAATTCCGCCACTACTTCCAGTTACGAGGGCGACTTTTCCATCTAGTTTCATAGTTGTTTTCTTGTTAAGTTGCAGTTGTTGATTTCTATTTTGGCTGGGAATCGGAGGTTAAAAGTTAGAAGAATTTAAACAATTAATGGAAATTTACTGATAATTTAGAAGTTATTTATTAAGCGATCGCTCAGTAAATTCTCAGTTTCATCTATCTAAGCTTGCATTTTTGGCAACATATCGGACTAAGACAGGGGGTAGAACTATTCGGACAAAGCTTGCCACAAATCTCAGCACGAGATTTCTTCTTTCCCATACGAATATATAACTCTGCTGCCAACAACATTCCCAAGGGTGGAGCAATACAATAAATCCAAAAGCCCTGCCATACCTGAGATGGTAATGCCGAACCTAGAGAGCGCGCAGGATTAATACTCATGCCCGAAATTGGTGCTTCAATCGTGATGTAAATTGCCACTAAAATCCCGCAGAACAGTCCCGTAAATTGAGATATCTTGGGGCGGTTTGAAACTTGCAACACCAAAGTCATTAAGCCAAAGGAGAGCAGAAATTCGGCGAAAAAAGCTCCCAATTCTCCAGCCATTCCTGGAACAGTAACGATATAGTTTACGGCTGGATCGGAGATCGCTTTCCCAATCAAAAGCCCAGACACCCAAATCCCTAAAACTGCCCCTAAGCACTGCGACAATATATAAAAACCAGCATCTAAAGTACGAATTTTTTTGAGCCGCCAGAAGGCTAGAGTCACAGCAGGGTTGATATGTGCCCCCGATCGCTTGCCTAAGGGTGAATAGATAATGGCGATCGCTGTTAGTCCCATAGCCGCTCCAATCAGAGATCTTCTGATTAGCGAATCGGGAATTAATTGATGGAGAGGAGAGGATGGCAGCTCAAATAGGGCAGTTGCTAAGGTCGCCATCACCATGAATATTCCAAGGCAGAGAGCCTCGATCGCATATTCAACAATATTCATTTACGCCTCCTAAGACTTTCTCTTTTCTCGATCCTCTCTTGTACCTCTAAATATCAAGAACTACTCTTGCCGTTTTTGGTTTAGAAATACAAATGAGAACCGATCCGGGATTGATTTTAGCTTTTGGATTCTTTTCATATTCCACTTCCCCTTCCAAAATCTTCGACATGCAAGTTCCGCAAATCCCTGAACGACAACTATGGTCGGGGTAAATATCATTCTCTTCGGCAAATTCTAAAATTGTGCCATCCTCAGAACTCCAATTGAGGGTTTGTCCAGACTGATTAAATACTACTTCCATGATAATTCTCCTTTATTTTGTTTGAATTTTGGTTAATTTAACTTAACTTTGAGGTCGATTAGGAATCGCACCACTTCGGCGCAAGTCTCGCCAGATTTGGGTAGCAGCCAATGCACCATCAGCAACGGCAACCACAACTTGATTTAATCCAACTTTTAGATCGCCGATCGCAAAAATCCGATCATTGGAAGTGCGAGTCATTGAATCCGTCACCAGATTGCTACCCTGCATTTCCAGATTCAGTTTTGCCAAATAATCGGCATGATATTTCATGCCCATGGAAATTAAGCCTGTATCGAGGAAGATTATTCGATCGTCCTGAAGTTCTACGGCATTCATTTGATGGTCTTCTCCCAAAAATTGCCGAATGGGAGTTTTTTCGATTCCATAACCATGACTATTTAATTTCTGGCGAAACTCCTCTCTAATTGCAAATAGCCCCTGTGTAAACAGAGTGATGTGCGGTGTATACCAACCCAAGGTAAATACGACTTCAGCATTGCGGCTACTGTTGGCAAATACTCCAACTTTCTTATTAGTCATCTCATAGCCATCACAGACCAGACAAACATGGAGATTATAGCCAGCATATTCAAACACATTGGTCATATCATCCAGAATTGGCAAGTAGTCAATTACGCCACTTGCGGCGATGATGTATTTTGCACGGAAAGTGCAGTAAACACTGTCCTGCCGACCGACTTTAACTCTGACGGCAAATGTTTCTCCCTCATCTACTATCTCTTCCACAAAGCTATCGAGAAAGTCGCCACCTAATTCCAGATATCGTTCTCTTCCAGTCTTTAGAAGTGATTTTCCAGCGGTATCAGGTGATAAACCGATATAGTTGTGCAGTTCTTGCATCCTAAAGGAACGAGCATTCCCTTTATCAATCACTAAGCTAGACAATAGATAACGTTGCAGGTATATTCCCGCTGACAAACCGCCAGGTCCGCCACCTACCACAATTACGTCATAGATACGATCTGTCTGTTCGGATATATTTTTCTTGGTAATTCTCATGGCACTCTAAAAAGCGATTAAGATTATATTTATTCCTATCTAAATATCAAGAACTACTCTTGCAGTTTTTGGTTTAGAAATACAAATGAGAACCGAGCCAGTATCGATATTAGCCGTAGGAGTTTCGAGATAATCGACTTCCCCTTCGATAATCTTGCACATACAAGTACCGCAAATTCCGGCACGGCAACTATTGTCAGGGTAAATATCGTTTTCCTCAGCAAATTCTAAGATCGAATTATCATTAGGAGTCCAGTTAAAGGTTTTACCCGATTGATTAAATACGATTTCCACTGAATCACTTTTTTGCTTTTCCACTACTTGCGGTTGAGCTGAAGCAATTTCAGAAACTGGTACAGCACTTGGTTCTGATTTCTTCGATTTAGCCTTAGCGAAGGATTCAAATAGAACCTTACTATCAGCCACGCCCCATTCTCTCAATCCATCTCGAAGAGAATCCATAAATGAGGGAGATCCACAGAGGAAATATTCGGCATCCGTGGAACCAGATAGCCTCTGCATTTCTGGAGCAACTATCTCCTTTATTAATGCGGCATCAACATAGCCTTTATGCTGATAATGGGTTGCATCTGCCTCATTTGGTCGGCTATAGCAGTAAACAATGTGCAAATTCGGATTACTTAGGGCGATCGCATTAACTTCATCCCGAAAAGCATGGAGACTGCCATCTCTAGCACCGTGCAAAAACCAAATATGGCGGCTGGGATTCAATAGACTTACTGCCTTTGCCATGGCAATCATCGGTGTAATTCCTACGCCATTACTGATTAAGACCGCAGGATGAGAACCCTTAACATCCAACACAAACTTGCCAGCAGGTGGCTTTGCTAAGATTACTGAACCTTCCGCAATGCGATCGTGCATAAAATTAGACGATATTCCTGGTGGTACATCTTTATCCGGTGGAGCGGGTTCGCGCTTAATCGAAAGACGATAGTATTCTGATGATGAATTGAAGTCTGAGAGGGAATAGGTACGGATGATCGGCCTTGGTTGTTCGGAAATATCTAGCTGGATCGTCAGAAATTGCCCTGGAATATAGTTGGCGATTTCTCCACCATCTTCGGGTTTGAGATAGAAAGATGTAATACTATCGCTTTCTATTACTTTGCGAACAACCACAAAATTACGCCAATCCTTCCATTCCTTTTTAGTTATTTTGCTTTCTAAAATCCTTTCAGTTGCTCCCATTTCATCTTTTTTTGCCTTTTTCCCTAAAGCAAGACCACCAATTGCACCAACCGCAGCACTTACAAAGGAAGCAGAAACTATGAATTTATGGGCGGATTCTTTTGCAGGGATTAAGTATACGATCGCTGCAGTAGAAGGGATTGTGCCCAAAGTACCTAGGAATAATCCCGAAACTATAGCTCTATAGATCGGATTTGAAATTTGTCTGATATTTTCTATCATTGGCTTATACCATTATTAAACAGAGTGATTAAGGAGTAGGGCAAGTCTTTTTCGCAAAATCGCACTTGTAAACATAGGTCTGCTGCCAACTTAGCGGAATTTCCAGCATATCTCTAGCTCCAGTTATTCCTTGTCCTAAAAACAATAATGTAGCAAAGCAATTGAGCAGAATATGAACTGTCCGCCAGCGATTTTTTCGATCTTGGTAAATGTCTGACACGATCGCTAAGGAGAAAACCATCAGTAAAGCTGCAGCAGTTCCGTAGTAGTAGTGAGAGAAAAACCATTCACTATCCCGTCTAAAAATCTCAGGTTGGAATCCTAAGAGAATCAAGCCCATACCAGTCAAAGTCGCAAAGATCCCACGCCATAGTTTGGTTGTCGCCCAATACAGAAATACCATTGAAGCACTAGCTGCGACAAATATCAAAACCACGGAAACAGCCCGAAATGGTTCTTTCGCTATAGTTTCATGTTCTGCCATCTTAGTGAAAATGGGATAAGCCATACCCAAAAGGGCGACACCTACTACCGAACCACTGAGCCAACGACCGATCGCCAAATGTTCTGAACCAACAGTAGCGGGGATTTTGCTCTTTTCTCCACTTTTTGTTTGCAGACGGCGTTGTCGAGTCAACCAAGAACGGTTTATAACCATGCCAATTAGCGGAAATACAAACCCGATCGCGATCGCAGGATGGATCAAAGCCAGGGTATCTTTAAGTTCCATAGGAATCTTTTTCTAAAGTAATTGAGAATTGCGTATTTTCGGTCCAACAAGATTCTTAAGATCCGCCTCTCCCGCAACAGGATCTATTCTTAGTGCCGATTGCTGCGGGAGAAGTTATGTTTAGGTTATTTAACTAGAAGTTAGGACTATTTAACTTCGCTAGCATCAAACTTTACTACCTTGCCCTTCTTAACTCCAACCACTACATCATAAGTAGCACAGTAAGAGAATGTCACATCATTGGCTTTATTGTAGAGATTGACTACCATGCCTGCTCCACCTGGTTGAACTCCTAAAGGGAGTAAATCGCCATAGAAAAAGCGACGCAATTGATCGCCACCGCCAATATTGCCTTTGTTTTTAGTAACAGCTTCAATTTTCTGTTCATTTGTAAGGCTTGGAGCTGCTTGAGCAATCGATTGAAATTGAGGACTGAACGAGCGCAAAGCTACATCGCCAACGCTAATAAAACCTGCTAGAGCAACAGTTGTGAGTAATGGAGTGAGAGATTTGATTTTCATATGATATTCCTTGGGTAATTCGGTTGATTAGGTTGATAAAGTGAGAAATAGACTGTTCTTGTCCTCAATTTCTATGGGAGAGGAGCTATTCCTGAACCAGGAAGAAGTACGAAAAGAGAAAAATGACAGAAAGAATTACTTAACTTCGGCGGGGTTGAACTTAGCAATCTTGCCTTTCTTAACCGCAACTACCACATCAAAGGTTGTGCATAGTGAGAGCGTTGTATCATCTTGCTTGCTATACAAATTTACAACCATACTAGCAACACCAGCTTGAATGCCAATGGGTGTAAGGTCTTTAGCATATAGCTTGCGAAGTAAAACGGCACTTTCTGGCTTACCCTTTACGGCAGTAATTTGGGTAATCTTTTGTTGGGAGGTTTTAGCTTGAGCAATTTGAATTCCTTGGGCAGCAGCTTGGAAAGAATTTGCTTGGAAAGAATTTAATGGAACAGTAGAGAGCAAAGTACTAGCGATCGCAGTTGTAAAAAGCAGAGAAGTGAATTTCATATTAAGAATCCTTTACTAGATTGAGCTTAATGAGATGAGCTTAGTGGTGAACTGAGTTAAGAAAAACTTATCTCAACTTTCTCATCTTCGGCGATCACCCTGAAGTAATCCTTAAATTCAATTAGTAGTTAGATTAATTTATGCTTAGAGGAAAGTCAGTCAAGACTCAGCGTATTTTCATTAACTACTTACACTGTAGCTAAACTCAGTAACTACTTACTCTGTAGCATGACATAGCCAATTCCCCGCACAGTCTGAATTAGTCGGCTAGTTTGATGGACTTCCAACTTCTGCCTTAAAGTCCGCATGGAGACTTCAATTACATTAGAATC
The DNA here is from genome assembly GCA_031388585.1 of Pseudanabaena sp. SOY_30_concoct_251. GTDB lineage: Bacteria > Cyanobacteriota > Cyanobacteriia > Pseudanabaenales > Pseudanabaenaceae > PCC-6802. The sequence continues at coordinate 20,834 of JANMRU010000210.1, forward strand.
GCCGACAAAATCATATCCCCACACATGCTCTAAAATCTGATCTCTTGTCATAACTTGTTGAGGATATGACATTAGGTATTCCAATAGTTCAAACTCCCTTACAGTCAATTCGATCGCTTGTTTTAGTCTAAATAACTCACGAGTGAGACGATTAAGGCTCAGGTCTTCAAATTGGTTAGTGTCATGAATTTTTCGCCACTAGCACAAGGAAAAAGAATAGCCGAAAGTAGGGAGGAAGAAGTGATGAAAGCAACCTCCGATGAACATAGGTTAGTGTCATGAATTTTTCGCCACTAGCACAAGGAAAAAGAATAGCCGAAAGTAGGGAGGAAGAAGTGATGAAAGCAACCTCCGATGAACATAGCAGAACGAGAACAGCAGATCCTACGGGTTAAAGCCACCAGTTTCC
>JANMRU010000216.1:0-23033 GCA_031388585.1 Pseudanabaena sp. SOY_30_concoct_251
CGTTTTTATAAAAGAATAATAGATATTCTTGAAAATGCTTCGGTTGAAATGAAGGGAGATTTTGGTAGTGAGACGCCTACTGCAAAGGAGCCATTAGTTGCGGGCGCTAGTTTTAAAAGGAGTAACAAGGTCGCCCATTACCATGGGATAGGTATAGCCAGGATTAGCATTCGTGGGACTATTATTGCCACTTTTTACACCGATCGGCATCGGCCACACCTGCTGGTTAGCGGCAGGACATGCGCTTGCCATCACTAGGCTCATGTTGCCATCTCTGTAAATATCGTTGTAGCGTAAGAAAGAAAGGCGACGGGCGAAGCGATCGTCGGCGGCGGCAATGAAGCGCGGGGCATCTACGGGTGTTGGAGTTCCTGAGCGGGTAGGAATTGCTGTAGTCCCAGCTCCTACTTTATCCCAATCAGCAGGGGTGCATTCGCTGATCGGTAGCTTGCGACAGATCTCCATGCCGTATTCGCCAAACGTGAGGCGGCGCTGCACAGGGGTAACGCCATTAGCATTATAGGAGCTGCGATTGCCCTGAGGATAAAGGTCAGAGGTTGAGCCAGAACCCGCTGTAGCAGGTAGGTCAGAGTTTGTGTTACTCAGCCAGTTGGCACTGGTGATGAAATTATTGTTAAAGAAGCCCAACTTCCGACGCTTAACCACGTAAGAGCTAGTCTTTTGCTTTTCTGCATTGAGGTTGAGGGATGATTGCCAATTGATACTTGTAGAAGTATTCTCATTGTTGCGTAGATCGTAGTCACCATCAGAGCGATAGCCATCCCGAAAGCTAGAAGAAAGAACCGTGACAGCATCTGAGATGATTGTGGCAGGTCGCCATTCATCTCCCGTGAGGCATTTTGTCGGATTTCCTGGACGGCAACCGAAGTCGGGATTGAGCTTAATAGTACTGTCGGCAGTACGGGTATAGAAGTTGTTCCAATCATCCGCTAAATTCTGGGTGAATTCTTCATTCGTATGCAGGTTAAATCCAGATCTAGTAGCACTAGTCGGATCGACTTGCCCCTTAATATAAGCTGGTAAATTAGATACCAGAATCAGACCTTTTTCACCTTTAGTAGCATCTGTCCAGGGGTAGCTAGCATAGGTCGTATCAGAAATCGCTGCATTAACAGTGGGGGCGGTTGCGAGACTGCCAGTAATGGCACTACGCCAGAGTCTGAGTCCATTCACAAGACGAATAGCACTGGGGCGACGAGTAGGATCGAGCTTAAAGTCAAGAGCGCTAAAGGTATTTCTTTTATCATCAGTTGTAGGAATGGGATTCCCTGATGCATCGGTGTCGTAGTAGCTTAGATCTTTTAGCGCATCTTCGCGACTAGCATAGATGATACCGCTGTAGGGTAAGAGATATTCTGTGGCAACGCCTGAGTTAATACCGCCAGTAATAGTAGAGCCACGCAATCTATCCATATCTAAATCGGTGGTGCGAATTTCTAGGGGTTCGCGTTGCTCGATTTCCAAGTCGTAAATGTCAGCTCGGTTTTTCGTAATTAGTGCTATCCCACTATTTGTGGTGGTAGGATTATTACCATTAGCAGCCTCAGTCAGAGATTCATTTCTGTTGAGAGCTTTTACCTCTCTGCCATCGAGGAAGGATGCTTCGCGGATAGCACCGTTCGGCAGATTGGCTCCGTTAACAGCGCCAGAAGCGACGAGAAGAGTCCCGTCAAGGATTTTTAAGGCGCAGATGTTTGAGTCAATGGTTGACTGTTCGGGTAGGGTGAGACCAGTGGCAAGCGATGAACCCGCCAATCGTCGCAATACGGCACGCAAAGATTCATTGGCAAAGCGTCCGTTGGGGAACATTAAGTTGGCTTGATAGGCAAGGCGATCGCTTATAGGAATGTCCTTATCTGCAGGGTTAGCACCAGCCGCAACACCGCTACCGGTAAATTGACCATAGGTATCGGATGTAGAAGTGTTGTCATACAGAATACTGGTTAGACTAATACTCACTGCCGTATCAGTAGCAGCGATGCTGTAGACAATGCCATTGTTAGATCTCCCATTGACATTTGTGTTCCAACCTAATGCAGGAAGACTAGCGCGATTCCTTGCAGTATTGGGGCCAGATGGATCGTAGTAGCTGCTTACACAGGCAATGGGCAATTGATAGCCAGTCGTCGCATCGGCAGGGTTGGGGTTAAAAGCATCATATTTGTAGTGATATACAGCCGATGCCCTCATTTGCAGATCGCCCTTGCGAATATCTGTAGCACTAGCAGGAGTCATGGGCATTGAGTCTGGCCAGACTAAATATTGACCAAATTTTAACTCGTTAATATCACCGGTAATGGGATTGTCATCCGTCTTTCCATTCCACAGAGGTACGCTCGACTCATCAATATTAGTCGTACCTGGATTGTCTCTGAAGCCAGTCTGAAAGCGTGGCAGGAAAGTGCCAGGGCCATCAATAGTAGTTACTGGCGGAGTAGCTTGCCGTGTATAAATACCAGCATTCGTAATTACCCGCAGACCGCCCGTTGTGGGTGTGGCAATCGGAAGAATTTCGGTTGGTTTGGCAGGGTTTTTGACCGCAGGATTAGCCGCAGCCGAAAATTCCCAAAAACCACCGCGATCAGATTCCCCAAGGTTGCTTAAAGATGCAGCCTGCGTGTTACGGTATCGTTCTTTTCCTGGTGATGTAGGTAGATCCCAATTTACCGAACTATTGCTAGTGATATAGTTCGGTTCTTTATTTCCAACAAATTTGCGAGCTGGGGTGTAACCTGTGTCAGTAATTGGCCACTGGGCAGGTAGGTTATTCCCAACTAGAACGCGATCGCCCAGAAGTTCTTCTTTACTACCATTGTTAAGAATCGACTCAGGATCGGCAGCCGAAAGTTGACCTAGAGAGCTACCCACATTCAGACTGACACTACCACTTCCTAGTATACCTTTGCCACCATAGGCACTAGCATCGGGGACAGTAACTGGTGCCGCATTAGCATATCTTGGGAACATCCATCCCAATGGTGGCTCTAAATCGATATTCCCCGTTGCATTATTTGTGATTGGAGTAATTAGGGTGCCAGGTAAAGTCTCTGTGACACCAAAGGCAACTTCACTAAAGGGAACCTTGCGCGTACGCTCACTGAAATAGACAGTATAGGCAGCTCTTCGCGCTTGGGCAAATTGAGTTGTTGTAGTTAAACCTTCATCCAAAATCCGATTTTTTGTATCTTCTTTAACGGATATAGGATCGATTGGGGGAATGAGAGGAAGGATACCTTCTACAGTGAGCGTTGCTGGTGGGAGAGGAATTGAGACAGAAAATGTTCCCCGAGTTGTAGCTGTAGCTGCATCTACAAGCGCAGAGACTCTGCGGTTATAAGCGAAATCATTGAAGGCAACATCAGCACCCTTTACGGTGCTAGCTAAACTTTGACTGGTTGTATTAATCAGTTTTCTCGCATTGGAAGCAACCACATTAGGTTGTACTCCAACACCCTTAAATAAATCTACGTTGACATTCCCTGTCAGGGTGGAGACATCGCTAGCAAATGCATCACCGACCACAACGTTGCCACCCACAACGATTTCACTATTGCGCTTTTGATAGTAACAAGAGCCGAACTGTTGAGAATTAGTAGAGCTAGTTCCCGAGCTACTGACCTGATAAAAGGTTAGCGAATCACTGGAGCCAACCCCAACCATGAGATTCCCGCTGGTGTATATACGGCCATTGATGCGGAATGTTGCAACACGCGCTAATTCCAAATCACCTTCAAACCAGACAGCGTTGTTATTAACAGGCGATCTGGCTCTATCTTGCTGGAGTTCCAGCGCACTAATAGACTTCACGCCTTTATAGGTTTCCCATTTGGCAGCAGTGTAGCCAGGAATGGTGGTGGGGAAGCTAAGAGGATCGGTAATTGGGACTGTAGCGGAGTAAACAAAAAATGCCTTCTTAAGCTTATCGCCCGACTCAAACCACCCCTCGCTGGTGGCTACGTTACCAACACTTGCTGATGCACAATTAGAGGTTAAGGCACCCTCATCCATTGGCAGAGTTCTCGCTTCTAGTGAGCTGATTTGCCTAGTTGCAGAATCTGAAGAAGGGCGAGTTCTAAATTGGATACTATATAAACCAAATGCATCAAACTTGCCGTTATTATCTGTATCAATTGGGAACTTCCACGCACTACTTATATATTCATTATCACGAACGCTTGCAGCATTATATTTAATCTGGCCTGAAGTAGCGGTATTAAAATCATCATTAATTTGTAAGCGAATTTCGTCCTCAAACGTATACTTACCCAGATCTTGCGTCAGGACTTCATACAACTTGTCTTCGGAAGGCGTAACTCTGGGCAGGCGATCATCATTGATTAGCTCTTCTAGCTTGACTCTTGCCCGGTCAATCACTGGTGTAGCCGCACTTTGAAATACCTGTTCTACTCTGGCATTCGAAGCAGATCTAGCTCGCTCAGAGGATCTGGCAACCATGACGACCACTAGCAGCGTCACGACTGTGGTCACCATTACGACTGTGGGTAGAACAAAACCCGCCTGAGTTGCCCCTTTTTTACTCATCTGATATAGGCTACGCACAAAGCGACGGCTAATCCGAATAGGGCTACCGATTTTAATTAACCATTTTCTGAGCTTGGCGATAAAGTCGGCAAAGAATTGCTTGATGTTCTTTTGTTTGCGAGCTGACATATTTCTACCTACTTTGATGCAGTGCTTGGTATCCCTAGGATTTGGCGAAGTCGCTTTGAAAGCATAGGCTTTGCTATGCACGATATTACCCAAGCAAGTCGATAAATTAACACGAACTTAGTTAATTTGCTGAATGTTTTTAAAATAGATATATATGCCTAGATAATTGGGGCATCATGTTGAGTCAGTAGCCCAAATATAATACCCACCGCTAAACCAGCTCCAGTGGAGAGTGCCAATACCCCTAAACCTATTTTTGGTGATAGTTCAGATTCTTTAATTTGATTACCTACTATGGCGATCGCCCCCACAATTATTCCTACCACAACCCCAGCCACAACTCCAGACAAGACTTGTAAAACTGCCATAGTTGTAGTAACGGTCAAGATTAAAGTCACAACTAAGGCTAGCCACTCCAGAGGTGTTAGCACCTTATTGGCATCTCGGTTTTCAGATTCGCCACTTTTAAGTCCAAACCAAAGAAAAAATAACACCGCGATCGTGGCAGCAATACCAGCCTCAATACTAGCTTTGAAAAATAAAACTGCTATGCCGATTACGGAGGCAATCAAACCACCCAAACCAATTCGGAGTGCAATTATTCCTGCCAAGCTTAAGGCAAGCAAGCAAGCGATCGCTAAACTTTGGGTACGATATGAATAAATAAGGTTTCCCAGGAATCCGTAGCCTAAAAACACGATCGCCAATGTTATTAACAGTGACAGGCTGAAATAACTTCCTTTAATTTTGCTATACATAAGCTTTTATCCTTAACTTTTGACTGCATGTAATATGTCTTTCTCTAACTACACATTCGATCCATCAAAATATACTCCCTTTGCGATCGCCTCCAAGCCCATGACCGACGACTGGAGACGGTGGATCGCCGAGAATAAACTACTTGGGGCATCGAACGAATCCATTATTGCCACATTAACTCAGCATGGCATAGATAAGGACACGGCTATAAAAGAATTACAGGCTGTATTATCACATCCCTATTTTTATGCGGGAAACAACTCCGTTCAAGCCCTCAAGAAAATAGAATCACATCTCGATATTTTCGCAAAGCTAGCCCAGCTTTCTATTAAATCTCAGCAAATAGAACGCAGAGAAAATCTTTCCAAGGAAGAATTTTTGGAAAACTACTATGCTAAAAACGCACCAGTTATTCTCACCGGCATGACACGTAACTGGTCAGCCTTATCCTTGTGGACACCAGAATATCTCAGATCTAAGTATGGCAGCGTAGAAGTTGAAGTTCAAGTAGATAGAAATTCAGATCGCCTCTATGAGATCAATTTAGATGCTCATAGAAAGAAAGTGTTGATGAGTGATTATGTTGATGCGATCGCCAATGGCAATGCCACAAACGATTACTACATGGTAGCGAACAACGGTAATCTTGCCAAAACTGAACTAAAAAGCCTGCTAGATGATATCGATTTCCCAGCATATCTTGACGGCACTGATACAGATGGCAAAGTGTTTTTCTGGCTAGGTCCGGCTGGAACCGTTACGCCACTCCATCACGATCCGACAAACCTAATTTTTGCTCAAATCTACGGACGTAAGACTTGGAAGATTATTCCACCTTACTATACGCATTTGCTGTACAACTACACGGGTGTATTCAGTGAAGTAGATTATGAGAACCCAGATTATCAAAGTTATCCTTTATTTCGTGATATACCTACGCTTGAGGTCACCTTAGAACCTGGCGATGCAATTTTCATGCCCGTTGGCTGGTGGCATCACGTAAAATCTCTGGATGTAAGTATTTCTATTTCTTTCACTAATTTTGTTTTCCCAAATAGTTTTAATTGGAATTATCCAAAGATAAAAAGATAGTCAATCCCACTTCCAGTAAATTGCCAAAGAGCCATAGTCAAAAATCTTGGACATTGCTCCTAATGTCAGCAACGGACAGAGATCTATTTCTGAGCGCTAGGAAAAAGCCCTCTTGGGAAGCAAGGCATTTGTAACGTAGGTTGACTTTAAAAGTTTTGCCAAGTTCATGAATGCGATGTGCGATCGCACATGGGACATTTCATTTTTTTCTATGCCTTTGTCCAGTCTTCTATTCGCAATTCTTCAATACATCCAAAATCTGACTCATTACGGGTGAGTAAGATTGTGTTGTTGGTCAGAGCGATCGCAGCAATTTTTAGATCCATATTTCCTAGACGAGGATAGGCTTTTCGTAAGCGTTGGTGCCCCAGAGCAGCCTCACGACTAAAAGGGACAATCAAGATCGATTGGTAGTCTGCCACAAGCCTCTCTAGTCCTCGGTATGCAATAACTTGCGCATCTAGCGTTTTTGCCCTAGATAGAACATTGAGCCGACCTCTGACCTGCTCTTCATAAGTAATTACTGTCACTGCAACTTCAAGCTCTTCAACATCTGCCAGCTTTGCCAGGATTCGCTTACCCTCTTGTCCATTGCGCTGGATGAGGCTCAGATGATCGGTATCAAGAATGTACATTGAAGTTACTCAGCAGCTTTGCGCCATTCTTGTCCGAGACGAACTGCTTCATCGAAGTTAGGATCGTCTTCAAAGCTACCCGCAACTTGTAACCACCAAGGGGCTTTTTTCTGGAGAGATCCAGATAGCATCAGTTTCATTTGTGCAAGTTCTGTTTCCAAAGTTGCGACTCGCACTTCTAGTTGTTGCGATCGCTCTTCAAGTTGCTGGGAGGTCATAGGAATCTGCGGCAAATTAGAGTTCTAGAAGCATTATAGCGAGATCTCCAAGCGAGATCGGTCGCATAATGGTAAAAATGATTAGATTGCTTTAACGCTTTGCTGCAACCACTTAGTGAAAGCATCACGATCTAATTCACCAGAAGCTAAAGCCAAAATCACCCTTTCTTGTTCATCTGTAGAGGCGTTAATTTCCAGTTCATTTAATACCAGGAATATTTCCATTGCTGCATGACCTGTCCGTTTATTTCCATCAATAAATGGATGATTCATCACAATTGAAAACCCCAAAGCTGAAGCTTTATCAACAATTGTTGGGTATAGATCCTCTCCGCCAAACGTCATACGTGGTTGAGCAACAGCAGATTCTAATGCACCCAAGTCACGGATACCCATAGCTCCTCCTGACTGTTGAATGATTTGATGATGCAAATCTAGGATTTCTACTAATGACAGAAAACGAATCATGCTAAACGACGATATAGTTCAGCATTTTTATTAAGTACATAGCTTGCTGCTCGAGTAAACTCTTTCTTGGGACAAGCTAACCAATCTTCTATACTAGCAAGTAGTAAATCCTCGGCGGACACTTGGCTCTCCCGAGCTAATTCTTGTAATTTCTGAAGTTGCTCGTCTGGAATATCAACAGTAATATATGTCATTAATAACCTCTTAATCTGCTAAATAATTAAGATTATAACCTCCTTCATTGACTCGACTCACCAAGTTACATCATTTAACTCAAGTGGGAATAACTTCCGTTCAGAGAGCCGATCCTCATGCTAGCCTACCTTTTTTGGCGATCGCACTGGATAGTTTTTGTGGCTATTGGCTTTAATTCTCCATTTTTCTGCAATTATCGTGGCATAATCACTCATTTCTTTGAGTTTTAATTCTCCATCTTGAGCGATTTGTAGAACTTCAGTTAATTCTGTTTCATTTAGTGACTTGGTATTCATGGCTAACTCTCTAGTCAAATTTCTTTCAATTTCAAGACTTAGCAGTCTAAGTCGATCTCACATCGGGGGGAGTCAAATCATGTCAAGTTTACCCACCAGCTCTCAATACTTGTTCAGCCGTCAGTTTAAACCCTGGGAAGGTTGGAGAGATGATGGTCTGATTGCCACGAAACTGCTGAATTTCATACTCTCCATCCACTAGCGTACAGACAGAGAGAGTGGGCTGCTTTGGCTTCCCAATGTGTCGAGTACCACCTAATCCAGCGTAGTCTGCGATCCAATATTCGGGGATGCCTAAAGCCGCATAGTCTTCGACCTTGCGGGCATAATCATTTTGCCAGTTGCTACTAACAACTTCTGCCACAAATTTAATCGAACTGCCCAACGTCAGGATTGACTGATCTGACCAAAATTGTTCTTTAGTAAGTTCATCTCGTGCGACAACTGCAACATCAGGTCGAAATGCTGTCATCCCAATGTTAGAAGGGCGCAATAGTCCCCGCTGAAGGACAAACCACGGCAAGCCTGTTCCGTCGATCTGGACACAGACCTTTGCAGTAATGAAGGCTCCGACTTCTTCATGTAAACCTGTTGGTTCCAAGTCGAACACCTCTCCATCAATCAGTTCATAGCGGTTATCGCCGCCATAATGGGCGAAGAATTCTTCAAAGCTGAGTGGCTTCTGTTGTATTGGTCGGTTGGTTGCAACGATCATAGGTCAACTTGGCCTAATCAATGCCTTCAGTCTACCAGATCGAATATGAGACGGATAAAACCCCTGGTGGCGATCGATATTTGGCATGACGGCTTGGGCTTCAGCGAACGGTGATACGCTTTGCATCATAGACGATAATATATGTCTCTGTTCCGTTACACGCGAGGGTTAGGTAGCTTACTCGGCAAATATCTCAGCTAAGGTATCAAGAACCACTCTTTGCTCATCTTGACTAATTTGACCGAGCTTTTTGACCAGTCGAGTTTTATCTATTGTGTGGATTTGATCCAAAACAATCTGCCCATCCTTGCTCTGAAACTGATAAACAACACGAGTAGGGTATGCCTTCCCTTTTGTAGTCATTGGAGCAATTATAACCGTAGCAATATAACGGTTCATCTCATCTGGTGAGACGACCACACAGGGTCTTGTCTTCTGAATTTCACTTCCAACGGTGGGGTCAAGATTAATCAGAAAAACATCGAAGCGCCTTACTACTACTCCCATTCAACTTGATCCCAATTGGTAGTGTTGACTGTATCCAGAAAAATATCATCGTGTTGCTCAGCCATTGCAGCAAAGGCTTTGTCCCATCCAGCTCGTAAGCGTGGTGCCGTGCGAATAGTTAGATGATCGCCCTGCACTTCGATTTCAACTTCTGCATGAAGGCCGCTTTGCTCCAAGAGCAATTTAGGAATGCGAATACCTTGAGAGTTACCAATTTTAACAATTCGGGTTCTAATTGCTGCGCCCATATCTTGATGATTTCAAAAGCGGAATGTAATTACATGGTAACTACCGACAAAGAACTCGTCAAGTGAAGTGGAAAAATGGGCTGGAGCAACCTAACATCAGTATAGCGAACAGAATAAGGTTTAGTAGTACTGCTCTGAGGTTCATCAAGCGTAATCCAAGAGTTGGGTTAGTATGCTATATGATACCTAAACTTTGCTATTTTACTTGCCACCCCTGCAATCATTGAGTGATTATGCACGCACTTGCGGGATATAAAACTCAGTCTGAAGATACCAGCATCGAATCGGAATTAGTGCTGTTCAATTTGCTTCGATCTAAAAATACCGTTGAACGAGCTAGACTCGTGCGCAGGGCAAATCGAAAATGCCAACAGTATGCTTTATTGGGTATTCAGCATGACTTTCCAAACGCGAGCAAGCATGAAATCCGTCAGCATTACATCAGGCGAAGATCGTGGCAGGCAAGAGATACTTATATCACTAATCCCAACGAAGAGCTAATGTTGGAAGATTCGCTATGGTTAGCAGTAAAGATTGCCCAAATTTTTGATAGATTTGCGATCGCTTATTATGTGGGTGGCTCTGTGGCTAGTTCTTTGCAGGGAGAAGTAAGAGCAACTGAAGATCTAGATTTAGTCGCCGATCTGACGAGATCGCAGGCTGAGCATTTGATCGATACTATGTCAGGAGAATTTTACATTAGTGATGTGGCGATCGCTGATGCTTTAGCAGGCAGAACCAGTTCATTTAATATCATTCATCAAGCCACTATCGAGAAAGCAGATATCTTTATCTTGAGAGGTGATGCTTTCGCCCGCTCTAAAATGGCACGTCGTCAGCTTTATACGTCAAGCGAAGAACCCGATATGGCTTTCTATCTCTGTTCGGCTGAAGATATTATTCTGCAAAAATTAGTCTGGCTTAAAATGACCAAGGGTGAGTCACAAAAGCAATGGCGAGATATTTTAGGTGTACTTAAACTGCAAGGGGAAAATTTGGATTTTAGTTACCTCTGGCAGTGGGCAGATATTATCGGTGTTGCCGAAGCTCTGCCACAGGCACTTACGGAGGCGGGTTTGTATAATTAAATTCTAATAATTAAATTCCATCACTACCGAGGTCTGTACTCTTTGCTCGCCACCAATCACTGGCGTCGCAGGAGCAGCAGCATCGGCTTTAGCAAACGTAGCTTGATTGTTCAAGGGCTGAACAGGTGAAGTATTACTAACCTGGATCGTGCGAACAGACTGAACCTTGAGGTTTAAGACGCTGAGTACTGCATCTGCTTGGGATTGAGCATCTTTGACAGCATCTTGGAGTGCGGCATTACGCGCAGAACTCAATGCTTCCTCGGGCGCAATAAAACTAATCTGATCGACGCGATTTGCCCCAGATGCTACGGCGGCATCAAGGGTTTTGCCTGCCTTATCTAAGGATGTGACAAAGCTAACGCTGGTTTGACCTGTAAAACCAACCTGGCGAGGCGGGCGATTATTTTCGTAGACGTACTTAGGATTGAGCGTGATATTGGTCGTTTGCAATTTCTCAACGTTTAGCTCCTGGAGCTTTGCTACCAGGGCATTAGTCTTACTAGCAATTTCCACCTGTACTTCTTGAGCGGTTTTAGCTTCGATCTCAATGCCAAGTTGTACTCTTGCCTTAGTCGTTTGCACGGGGCGATCGCCCTGTCCAGTCACCACCAGAGTTCGAGCCGGACGAACTTCTTGGGCGATCGCCGAAGGTGCATTGATACTAATGCTGCTGAAGCAAAGTAATAAAGGCAAAATCGCAAAGTTTGCGACATTGGAAATATTTTGCGTAGTAGGCTTAATGATTCTATTCATCACGATCAAATTTATCCCCACCAAAATAGTCTTGACTAGCCCAGCAATTTCAGGACTTACGCACCGTGAAATATAAAAACCAGATTTTATGGGGTTTGGGGCACCATCCTCAATTGGGGCGTTGCCCTCCAGCTCCCTTTTATTAGGTTTTCGTGGATTTGTTTGTGTATGTCCTAAATCAAAAAAGCAGGATTGGTTACCTGCCCACTGTGATTGCTAAGTTCACAGAGAAAAACTACATGTGCTGGTAATTAAGTCGCTGGCCCCTAAACATTTGTTCCCATGCGCTCAGTCAAATAATTTATACCGGTACTGCTGCTGATTCCAAACTACCTAATGACTCCAGTACCATATCTGCAAGGTCATCAATAAATGTGGGATGTACGTTCAGCGCTGGTACCCGCTCAAAGTGGTGAATGCCTGCGGCTTCCGCTACTTCGCGATACTCCATGTCAATTTCTTGCAAAGTTTCAATATGCTCTGAGATAAAGCTAATTGGAACGACTAGTAAGTCATTGACTCCGCGTTTTGCCAACTGACCGATCGCTTCTTCGGTGTATGGTTGCAGCCACTCCACGGGCCCAACTCTGCTTTGGTATGCCAGGGTGTGGGCATTAAAGCGACTGTAATGTTGACGCATCGATCGCATGATCAAGTCGACGCAATTTTCGATTTCGATCTGATAGGGATCGCCATATTCCGTCACGTACTTTTTGGGTACGCCGTGGGCGCTGAAAAATATATGGACTTTATCCGGCTCCGCAAATGAGTGCATTTTGGCTTCGATCACTTCACTCATGGCTTTGATGTAGCCGGGCCGATCGTACCAGGAGTTGATGGTGACGCGCTCAATTTGCTGGAGTTGCGGGTCATTTTGCCATAGGGTATCAATCAGCTTGAAACTAGAACCGCTAGTGCTGATCGAAAATTGGGGATAGAGGGGTAAAACTACGAGCTTGGTAATATTATCTTGCTTAATTTGGGCTATGGCTTCCTCTGTGTAAGGATTCCAGTAGCGCATAGCCAAATATACTTTGGCTGGCTGGCCGCGATGTTGCAAAGCAAGGGCGATCGCATCGGCCTGTGCCTGTGTAATCTCGCGCAGTGGGGATTTACCACCAATTAACGCATAGTTTTGTTGGGATATTGGCGTGCGCGTAGAGGCGATCAGCGTAGCAATCGGTTTTTGCAGAAATCTTAAAGGGAGGCGGATCAAATCTGGATCGGAAAACAGATTGTAGAGAAACATGTAAACGTCCTCTAGCTTATCTGGCCCCCCTAAATTTAATAGCAAAACACCAACACGGCTATTCATGTAGCGGTTCCCAAACTTTAGATATTATTAACAAATAATAGCTTAATACTTGTTAATAATTATTGCCATACGGGATTTGCGATCATTTGCAAACTTAGAGAGGCAGGTATTTCTTCTAAGTAATAATACTTAAATCAAGTTGTTTTGAATAGAATATATTTCCTCGAGAATTGAAATTAAGGATTAGCCCAAATGTCTATAGCAACAATCATCCAAAGCGACCGATCTTATACCTTTTCTGATTACTTCAAACTAAACTTTGCTCCTCAAGATATCCTGGCATATTTCAACGTTAGCCTCCAGCGTAAAGTGCTTAGTCTGCCTTACTATGAAGGTACTCTAGATCGTCTCATCGATCTCAAGTCTCGGATTGAAGAAAGCCTGCCTCGACTCAGCCTCACTAGTGAAATGGCACGTCGAGAGTTTCTGATTGCTCCAGTATTGACAGATGTTTTGCACTACACGCAAGCAACTCTCAATGTGGAGTATCCTGTTGTTGTTAGCAACCAACTCAAAGGCTCGCTAGACTACCTTCTGCAAAATCACCAAACTCTGCTTGTGATTGAAGCCAAAAACGAAGACTTAGAGCGGGGCTTTGTTCAACTGGCGATCGAGCTTATTGCTCTCGATCAGTGGATTACCTCCGACCAAGTGATTCTACAAGGCGCGATCTCAACTGGAAATATTTGGCAATTTGGCTGCTTCGATCGGCTCTCGCGGCAATTCACTCAAGATCTAAACCTATTCCGCGTCCCTGCCGATTTAGAAGATCTTTTAAGGATTTTAGTTGGGATTCTAGAAGCGTAGGAGCATTTACGATCGCATGTAGACGATTGCCCGATTGCGTCCCTTGTGCTTGGCTGAGTACAATGCCCGATCGGCGTGGGCAATTAAATCCTCTGCACTTGTCTCTGGGGTGGGAATGAGGCTGGCAATTCCCAAACTCAAGGTGATGTAGTCAGAAATTTCTGATTTTGCGTGAGGGATGGCAAGGGATGAAATTGCCTTTTGGATAGATTCCGCTACAACTACTCCCCCGTTGGAGTGGGTGCTTGGTAAAATCACAGCAAACTCTTCGCCGCCATAGCGGGCAACCATATCGCCGGGGCGTTGGCAAATCTTGGCAATTAGCTGTGCGACTTGGATCAAACAGTCATCTCCTCCCTGATGCCCATAGTAGTCGTTGTATAATTTGAAGTAATCAATATCAATCAGAATTAGGGTAAGAATTTTTTGTTCGCGCAGATGTCTTTGCCATTCTTTCGTAAAAAATGTATCGAAATGTCGGCGGTTAGGAATCTGGGTTAGTCCGTCTAAATTTGCCAGCTTTAATAATTCCTGATTGGCACGTTGGAGTTCGGCGGTGCGATCGCTAACTTTTTGTTCGAGCGTGCGGGTGTATTCTGTTTTTTCGGCATAGAGCAGCGCGTTTTCTAAAGCGATCGCCGCTTGACCAGAGAGCAACTGCAATAGTTCAATGCGATTCGCGGTAAAAGCTCCTGAGGTCAGGTTATTCTCTAGATAAACAATTCCTACTAGTTTGCCCCGATCGATCAGTGGATAGCAAAGCACCGATCGAGGTTTGACCGATTGAATATAGGAATCGTGGGCAAAGTTCCCAGACGCCACGGCACAATCAAGCAAGACGCTTTCTCGCGAACGAGTCACATAATGGATGATTGTCTCAGGCAAAACATCTGCAATTGGTTGCGAGATCGAGGCGCTATCTAGATCGGTACTGCTACGCGCCGCGATCTCAAATGTACCCAACTCCCCTGATGCTGAAGACTTATGCAGCAGCAAACAGCCTGTTTGCGCGCCTGCATTTTCGAGCAAAATTCGCATCAAAGTTTGCAAGAGGTTTCCCAGGACAATTTCTGTCGCGATCGCTTGGGATGCTTTCATCACTGTGGCAAGATCGAGTTCGGCACCGCTACTACTGCTAGTCGTGGTTTTGGGAGTTTGGCGGGAATGAGACAACGCTTCATGTGCTGGAGCTCTCAATAACTCGGGATAATCGGTGTCCAATTGTTTGACCTTAGCAGTTGCTCCCCAGCACAGATAACCATATTGGGCTTCTAGCATGAAGGCTCGCGCAATGGTGACTTTGCCCCAATTTAGATAAAACTTAGCGGCGAGTTCATTGCCCAAGGCTTCTTCTTGTAGGTATTCTTCTGCTTTTGCTCCTGCGATCGCCCTGTCATAAAGTTCTATCGCTTCGGCATTCTTGCCAAATATTCGATATTTTTCGGCCTCCACTAACTGCCACTTATGTAAATAGTTCATGGGCGCATGTTCTGCCCAATGCAGTAATTCGCTCTGATTAGCTTCGATCTGTTGCAGTTTAAACTCAAATTTGGTATCGGCAATTACAGGCTCATGGATCGAGGCAAGCGCGATCAGAGAGTCATAGAAATAAAACTCTACTTCGGAAATTGTGCCTAAGCCCCCAGCTATATACTGTCTGGCTAGATTCGCCGCTGTGCTTGCCCCTGCAATATCCGCCGCTAAGAGCTTCAACATCGCTGCAAGCAAATAGAAACTAAAAACTCGGATCAGATCGTTAATCTCAAGGGATTGAGTAACTAGCTGCTGCGACCTCATCTGATTGTTAAAGACTAGCTCCGTCTGGTCTGAATTACCCTGCAAAGAAAGCATGGCTTCCCAATAGAGCGAACAATAGTTTGATGCTGTTAGTTGCTTGAGCGCGAACAATTGCTGGCAATGTGCCCGAATTTTTGGTTCTAATACCGCTAAAGGTTGACCGCACCAGTAGGAATTGAGCGAAAACACATAAACACTATAACCAGAATACTCCAGGTCGCCAGTTTCCAATCCGACTTGATAAGCGGTTTGTTCAATTGAGAGCGTCTCGCGTAGATGGGAGGAACGATGGTGGAGAAAGAATCCTACAATCATCAAAGTTTGACAGCGGATGTTTTTGGCATTGGAGATCGAGGCAAGGCGATACGCTAAGCGACCGAACTGAGTTGCTGTGGAAACATTCTGAAGAAAGTTACAGAGCACGATTCCATAGGATGCGTAGCTAATCGCAGAGGTGGGGCTGTTGCCATACTGGATTGACAAATTCACCTGTAGAGCAGTAACTAAAGGGAAAAGCGGCGACCCTGTAACATAACAGGCGGCAAGGATACTTGCTAATACCCGAATCGTCGCTAGCTTTTCGACATCTATCATCCTATCGAGATCGAATAAATCCTCGATTGAACGCTCTCCGATTAGAGCATTAATCTCTTGCACAGCTTGCTGAATATCAATTTTGGTAGGACGATCGGGAAATTTAACTCCTAATTTTTCAAGAATCAACTGACCGCAAGATATTGCGTCTAAAGGCTTGTTTTGAGAGGCTAAAGCCCGAATTTTGACAATGTAAACGCTCACCAGGTCAACGGCAGTTTTGGCCCGATCAATTACTGCGGCAACCCACTGATGCATTTGGTCAAATTCACCGCAAAGTGAAGCTACTTCCGCAGCTAGTTCGTGCAAAATCAGGGTGGTTTCATATTGTTGTTGCCAAGCATCGGTGCTTAAAAAATTTAAGCCGATCTCCGCATATTCATGAGCCGCTTGATAAGCGCTCGCATCTCTAGCTTTGAGGCAAGCCCTCAGGTTGAGTTGGGCCAGGTGATCGCGCTCAGTTCGATCGGCAGTTAATCCCGCACCGTAATTCAAATGATTGACAACTGTAAAAAGCTCTTCCTCTAATGTTTCAGGAGATAAATGTTGGCACAGGATTTGTCCAATTCGATAATGAGTCTGTGCTTGTTGGACAGATGAAAGGAGAGAATAGGCAGCTTGCTGAATACGATCGTGTTCAAACTGATAATCCTGAATCAGAAGGTTTCGATCGAACTGCGATCGCGCTTGAATAAATCCTTTTCCCAGAGCTATCTTTAGATCGACAAAGACTTCAGCATCATTACAATTTCGCATTAATGACAATATTTCTAGCTCGAACTTAGAACCCAAACATGCCGCAAGGGATAAAATTTCCTGTACCACTTGAGGGAGCTTCTGCAATCTTCCGACCATCAGTTCCACAACATTATCTGTAAATCCCTTTGCTTCAATTCTTGCTAGATCCCATTGCCAGATCCCAGAGGTAAGATCGAATGCTAACAAATTCTCGATGTAAAGGGTTTTGAGGAATTCATTGGCAAAAAATGGATTACCCTCGGTCTTACACATCACCAACTCGGCTAAATCTTTGACCAGTTGAGCTTTAGTATGCAAAGTATCGGCAATCATTTGCTCGACATGCTTCAATCGCAACGGTGGCAATGCGATCTGCTCAAGATTAGCTCCTTTTTGGTGGAGTTGTTCAATTGCTAGGGTGAGTGGATGACCTGTCGATACCTCATTATCTCGATAAGCACCAATCATTAATAAATAATCAATTTGACTATCTCCTAGCAACCGCTCGATCAGGCTTAGCGTCGCTATATCTGCCCATTGCAAATCATCGAGAAAGAGTACTAGTGGATGGTCAAGGCGACAAAAAGATTGGATGAAGTGTTGGAAAACTAAATTAAACCGATTCTGTGATTCGATCGCTGCCAAACTAGGAACTGGTGGCTGTGTACCAATAACTAACTCCACTTCGGGAATAACATCAATCACCACTTGGCCATTTGCTCCCAAGGCTGCTAATAAGCGATCGCGCCATTGTTGTAGGATTGCCTCAGGCTCTCCCAATAGCTGCTTTAGCAAGCCAGTAAAGGCATTAACTATAGCGGAATAGGGAACATTGCGCTGAAATTGATCGAACTTGCCAGAAATAAAATGACCGCGCTGGGCAGTAATCGGTTTGTATAACTCCTGCACCAGAGAAGACTTGCCGATACCAGAGTAGCCAGTAACAAGGATCAGTTCGGCAACTGGTCGCTTTGTGGATTTTACCGAGGCATCGATTGTATCGCGATCGCTTTCTTTGTCATCAATGCAGGGCGATACTATTCGAGCAAATGCGGCTATCAATGCCGCGATCTCCTGCTCTCTACCGTAAAGTTTCTGTGGAATTTGGAATTGATCGGAGACGTCATTTCTACCCAAGGTAAAAGAGGCTATTCTTTCCCGATAAGATGTGCGCCGAAGCGCATTTTTAGGCATGGGTGTAATTTTCACCAATCTCCTCTTTGCATGCCAATATTCCAAACATGTCTCGAGATCTGCATTTAGTCCCGATGCACTCTGATAGCGATCCTCAGCATTCTTTGCCATCAGTTTCATCACAATATCTGAGATCGCTTTGGGAATATCTCTTCTACTAGACCTTGCCCAAACGTAAGGAGAAATCGGTTGCTTAGCGAGATGGCAATGCACTAACTCCATAGCATCATCGCTAATAAATGGACATCTACCCGTCAGCAATTCATAGAAAGTAACTCCCAATGAATAGAAATCAGTACGATAGTCCAACATTCGATTCATCCGTCCAGTTTGTTCTGGGGAGAGGTAAGACAACGTTCCTTCTAGGACATTTGGAGTTTCTAATATAGGATTCTCTCGACTTAGTTGAGTGGAAATGCCTAAGTCAATCAGTTTTATTACTCCCGTCTTTGGATTTATGACAATGTTAGCGGGATTGATATCTTTATGAATGATGTCATTGCTATGCAATTGCCCTAATCCATTCAAGATTTTAACTGCCACGGGCAAAAATTCTTCTACATTTAGCCCCTGCGGATACTTCACTAACCAGTCTTTGAGGGAAATACCGCCGAAGTCTTCAAGCGTCATGACCAGAGTTCGGCTCCACTCTGCTAATCCATATGCTTTGATAATATTTGTTACCCGAAGTTGATTGGTAAGATAGTACTCCTGCCTATAGCGTCTGAGTTGGTCTGGAGTGGGATAATCAGTATTGAGAACTTTTAAAATTACCAGTTGTCTGTCTTCAGTACGAAGCGCACGATAGACTCGCGAGTTGCTGCTCTCATATATTTGTGTTAAAGCTTCATACCCTGAGAGGCGATCCATAGCTGTGCTCGTAAACCTTTGTACTTAAGATAATTACATTGAAAAGAGCATCACGATCGCTCCAGATTTTGTGCCGATTCTAGCAACTCTTAACTACATTTAACTTTTTCGAGCTAAATGTGGATGTTAAATAAGTGTATTAATCTATGAGCGTTTTTGCACAATGGTTCCTCTCTTACCCCAGAACGATCCTAACATAACTGTTCGCCAGACTCAATTAGCCCAGGCCCAAACCCTCTACGAATACAATTACACCTATGTTCCCCCTTTAGCGATGGTAGAGAAGGTACCCTCTAGTGAAGGATTTACCCTTTCTTGGCTGATCAAATTAGGGCAAGTGTTAATCAAAATTTTACTCAATGATTTAGCTAGTGCGCTGCCAGAGGATAGAGATCGATTTAAAGCTACACATGTTAACTTCTCTAAACGTTTATTTGGAGCTAGCCTCAAACAGTCTGCCTCTGAAGTGGAGCAAGTATTAGTCGATTTAGCTAGTTATTTATTGAACCGCGAGACCAAAAATCTGAATGGTGCAAGTCTGAGAACTTATAACGATCTCTTCTCAATTATTCCTCTACCTCCAATTAGCCAGAGTTTTACGAGTAACGATCGCTTTGTGCAATTACGGGTAGCAGGGTTTAATCCCTTGGTGATTAAAAGAGTGACAACTTTAGATGGACGCTTTCCCTTAACTGAAACCCAGTATCAGAAGGTTCTACCAGGAGACTCTTTGGCCGCAGCAGGCGCAGCAGGTCGTTTATATTTAGCAGATTATGCTGAACTTAGCTTGGTTCAAGGTGGGACTTTTCCCTTAAACAAACAGAAGTATGTCTATGCGCCTCTGGCTCTGTTTGCCGTGCCACAAAATGGTAAGAGCTTAGTGCCGATCGCCATTCAATGCGATCTGGCTCCTAGTGCCACTAACCCTATTTTCCTCTGTCAGGCGGATGAAGAGCCCAACTGGATGTTAGCCAAAACTATCGTCCAGATTGCCGATGTTAACTACCACGAAATGATTAGCCATTTGGCTCGGTGTCATATGTTTATTGAACCCTTTGCGATCGCCACTCATCGCCAAATGGCTGACAATCACCCATTAGCTATCTTGCTCATGCCCCACTTCCAGGGAACCTTGAAGATTAATGACACAGCCCAGGCTAGCCTGATTGCATCCAATGGTGTGGTGGATAGTCTATTAGGTGGTGCGATCGCCAGTTCACGCGCCCTCTGCGTCCAAGGATTCCAAACTTATCAATTTAATCAATCCCTATTGCCTGTTGCACTCAAGCAAAGAGGTGTAGACGATGCCAATCTCCTCCCAGACTACCCCTATCGGGATGATGCGCTCCTAGTTTGGGGCGCGATTCATAACTGGGTGGAAGCCTATCTTTCGATCTATTACCGTAATAGTAGTGATGTCATAAATGATACAGAACTCCAAGCTTGGGCAGACGAATTGATATCCAACAACGGCGGTCGAGTCGTAGATTTTGGCGAAAATGGACAAATCTGCACTCTGTCGTATCTGATTGATGCTGCAACCATGATTATCTTCACAGCAAGTGCTCAACATGCGTCCCTTAATTTTCCTCAGAGCGACATCATTGGTTATACACCGGGCTCCCCAACTGCAGGCTATGCAAGTGCGCCGACGCAAAACACTGGAGCTACCGAAGCTGATTTCTTGGCGATGCTACCTCCTGTTGGTCAAGCCCAAAAACAACTGGAGATGGGATATTTATTGGGTTCAGTCTACTACTCCACTTTGGGGAATTACGATTTGGGCTATTTCAGTGATGAGAGAGTGAGTCAGCCCCTGCGAAACTTTCAGGATCGACTGCGAGAAGTTGAGTTTGAGATCGAAACTAGGAATGAAACTCGATCTCAGCCCTACGAATATCTTCTCCCCTCTAAGATTCCCCAGAGCATCAATATCTAAGTGTTAGCAACTTTAACTTTTGAAGGTGGTACAAATACTGCGGCATTACTGACATATATCACCGAAGTGCTTGTGCCAGTATTGTGCGTTGGGGCAATTGTCTTAATGGATAACCTGCATGTACATCTCAACGAGCACGTACGCAAAGCGATTGAGGCAGCAGGAGCAAGATTGGTGTTTCTACCGAAATATTCGCCTGACTTATCTCCGATTGAACTGTTATGGTCAAAAATTAAGCAGTTCCTGCGATCTTGGAAACCGCGCACGCCTGAAGAATTGGATCTGGCAATTACTGATGCGCTCAATCAAGTCACAAAAAAATATTTCAGGTTGGTTTGCTGAATCTAACGGGAACCCTGTTCTTATTTAATACTGTCCTTGTTAACCTGGAAACAGCGATAATTAAGAACCCACCACAGTTACGGCAAGAGATGATCCGTCTTTCTTCAGCCCGATAATGGTTGGCTTAGAGCAATGCAATTGCCTTCACTTTGGATAGGCGAGGGAGCCGCCCAACGGCTCAAATCAGCGGTAGCAAAAAGACTTGAAAGATTTATCAGAGATGGTCAACCATCCGCTACATTTGAATGGTTAGGTGGCAATCTCATTACTTTTGTAATCTTGCCCAAACGAAGCCTGCACCCATGCCTTGTACTCTAGCCATCTTAATCCATAATAAAGCCATGTGTTCGAGGTGCAAACTCATGTCAATATTGCCAGTATCGATCGGTTCCCAGCCAAGCTGTTGACAGAAACCTGCTACTACTAATTTGGCTTCTGAATTATTTCCCGCAATTAACATCGCGGGTTTGAGATCCCCATATCCGGGATATTGGTTATTTTCAAAGTTTTCATACCCGTAAATAGTAAAAGCTTTGACAACAAGGGCATCAGGCACGAGTTGTTGAATGATTTCGCTGCTAGATGAGCGACTTTGCAATGCGTGCGAAAGGTTGGCACCTACGGGATTGATACAGTCCACTAAAATCTTTCTGCTCAAAGCCGATCGGAGTGGAGTCAGGGCAGATTCGATCGCTGAAAATGGGGTTACAAGAAACACGACATCTGATGATTCGACAGCATCTAAGGGCGACTCAACCAATAGAGCCAGGTTTTGATTCAATGCAGTTTGAACCGTTTGCGACTGTGGATCGCGAGCGGCAATAACCACCTGATGACCTAGTTTTTGTAAGTGATCGGCTAAGGGCGCACCGACATTACCAACACCGATAAAAGCAATTTTCATTTTTCTAATTCCTAATATTTCCAAAACTAAGATTTCGATCTATTTTCAGGCTGTGAAACGTATTTAGTTCTCAAGGTTTGTCAGACAAGCCACAAGTCTATCGGGCATTGAGAAAAAAGGACAATGGGATGATGGCAACTCAAAGCGTTGCCGGACGCTAACTCGACTTAACATCAGGGTTTGGAGTTGGTGGCTCACTACCATATCTTGTAAGGTTTCGATGTAGTAGCTTGGCACGCTGCCATATCGCGCCTCTGTTAATGTTACCGGGGTGGCAAGTGGGGGAACAGGTTCAGGGCGATGCCTTTTCACAAGTAGATCGCGATTGTCAGGCGAACAGTCAGCACCGAAGACTTTCACAATTCCCTCTTCCGCAACCCATGCTGGTGAATACTGTTCGGGGCTTTCCTGTCGCCAATACTGACCAACCAAGCTTTCTTTATCTTCAGACGAGAGTTGGTACAAACTCTCACCGCTGCGGGGTAGGTAAGCACAGAGGTAAACCAATGCTTTAATGTGATCGGGAATTGCTTCAGCAACGGCGGAGATAACTATGCCAGCCATACTATGCCCGACAAGAATTACATCGGTGCGATCGCCAATTAGCCCCAGCACTGCATCGCGATAGCCATCCAAAGATGTATTTTCTGGCAAAGTGGGATCGTCCCCATGAGCGGGTAGATTGATCGCGATCGCGGTATGTCCCAATTTTTCCAGCAACGAGATCGTTTCTCTCCAGCAAAACTTACCCAGCCAGGAACCGTGAATCAAAATATAAGTATTATTTGGTTACAACTCAGGTCAAAAAGAGCTAGACAAAAATAGGATTACCCAGAAAGATATTGGTAAGAGCCTCAAGAACAT
>JANMRU010000253.1:0-3888 GCA_031388585.1 Pseudanabaena sp. SOY_30_concoct_251
CTGACTGAGCATCCCAAATAGCACAATAAAAATGTTAATTAAACCAAGACGCGACTCTACGAGCAGCAATCCATCCAGCGCCGTAAACCATCCCGCTAGTATTGCCCAAGTTGTGGGCGATGAATTCTTAGGCAGTAACCCCGTAGTGCTGAGTTGATAAGCCAGCGCACAGGTAACGATAGGTATCAGCGAACCAGCGATCGCATTAAAAAAACGATAGCCAAATGGGTTATACCCAAATAACTGAATGCCAAGGCCAATAATGTATTTACCCAGCGGCGGATGTGCATCAAATAAGGGATTTCCCTGCAAGTAATCCAGTCCAAACTTGGGGTAATACACCTCATCGAAGATAAACCCATTTAAGGCATCCAAACGCCAGAAATGGGATAGCAGCGTCACTATGCCCATCGCCACTACATGCAACCAAAACTGGTTCTGAGGATGAGTCTGCCAATACTGCGGAATCGACAGGTAGATATACCTGAGATGCTTCAACCATCTCTCTATCATGCGCAAATGTAATAGGGAAATCCCCTGAGGTTTCTCCGATAGGGTTAGGGCAGGCACGGGAGCACTGCCCCTAAAGGTATTCTTGGTATTCTTACTTTTTGGTTGACTGCACCTTGGTCAGCACTTCTTCCATCTCAGACAAATCAACAGCACCAGCAAAACCAACACCATTAAGGAAGAAGGTTGGAGTGCTATTTACGTCCAAAGATTTAGCAAGCTCAATGTCTTTCGCGATCGCCGCTTTGGCCTCAGCACTTTGCCGATCTTTATTGAATCTTGCAAGATCCAACCCCAACTCTTTTGCTTGAGCCAAGTAGAATTTTTCGCCTAATTCCGCTTGTTTTTCAAATAAAGCGTCATGGTATTCCCAAAACTTACCCTGTTGCAGAGCTGCCCAGGATGCCAGTGCCGCAGGCATCGCCTCGGCGTGAATTGTCACAAGGGGTAGATGTTTGTAAACCAAGGTAACTTTATCCTGGTGCTTAGCCATGAACTGTTTGACCGTTGCATGTGCCTTGCTACAAAAAGGACATTGAAAATCAGAAAATTCGGCCATGACAATCTTTTGACTGGTGGCACCCGTAACTGGTGAACCACGAATAATTAAGCGTGGTTCGGCGCTGAGCTGCTCAGAAATCTTGCTTCGGGCTTCTTCCTGTTGCTTTTTTTGGCTCTGCTGATAAGCCTGCACAGAGTCCAAAATTACCTGCGGATTTTTGCGAATTACCTCCAGGACTTTCGCTTCAAATTCTGGGTCAACAGGAGTGGCCTTAGCCACTTGGTCGGGAGCAGCCGCACAGCTAGTTAGCCACAGCCCCACACCAACTGTTACCAAAAATATCAGCATGCGGCTGACCGCATTTTTAAAAGCCGATCGCCTTGTTAACTGGGTAGCAACGGGACGCATCCTGCAAGGAATCGCGGTTGAAACTATGGTCAAAATACTCATAAATTTGGATAATTTTGATAAAGGTCTGCACTTGACTGTTTGAAAGGTGGACAAACCTTGTTCTTAAAGTCGCACCCATATAACGTGGGTTCCTGCCAACCAAGCGGGATCTCTAGTAAATCTCGCACTCCGGTCATAGCTTGTCCGAGGAATAGTAAGAGAGCAATGGAATTGAGCACAGTATGTACTATGCGCCAGCGGTTAGAGCGATCTTGATAAATATCCTGAATAATCGCCAGGGAAAAGATCATCAGCATGGTAGCCGCCATCCCAGAATAGAAATGTGAGACAAACCATTCATTATCGCGGCGAAATATGGCACCAAAGCCTTGACGCTTAAAGACAATATCTTGAATTCCCAAAATTACCACGCCCATTCCGGTCAGAGTCGCAAAAACACCACGCCATAACTTTTCCCTAGCTTGGTATAAAAACACAAATGAAGCAATCGTGGCAATTAACAATAAGGTAATGCTGATAACTTGAAATGAATCTTTAGCCCATAGATCGTTTTTGATTATGTACTTGATCGTGGGATGGGTGATGCCAAGCAGGCAAATACCTACAACAGCACCAGCCAAAACGCGACCGAGTTTGAGGTGTTCTGGCCCCACAACTGGCGGAATCTTGCTTTTACCACCTTCAACTGTCTGTAAGCGCCGTTGGCGGGTTTGCCATGCCATATGAATCGTCATACCGATGAGCGGAAAAACCACTGAGACCGCGATCGCGGGGTGTATGAGTCTAAGAGCATCTGCTAAGTCGATCATGGAATGTTCCTCTCTTGCCAGGATAGACGGGTAAATCTGTATTACTTGCTAGTACGGACAATCCTATCAATTGGATGTCACACAGCTTGAAGCTTTAATTTGAAATTAACCTAAAAACGTATGCATAGCTCCAAAATAGTTATATGTTGTCATACTTGTTAATCTGTTTGATCTGTCCAGTGAATGGGTAAAGAGTTGAGTCAAGATCTAGGCTGTGTAAAGATTATCTCCACATGCGTGCATACAACAAGCTATGCCGATGCCTGCGATCGCATTCAAGCTTGGGTTGAGGCTAAGCAATCTTGCTATATCGTTGCCGCCAACGTCCATGTGGTGATGACAGCCTATTGGACTCGTTCGTATCACAATGTATTGAAGGGCGCAGCTTTAATCACTCCTGATGGTATGCCCCTAGTTTGGGGCTTAAGGCTTTTGGGGCAATCTAGCCAGCAAAGAGTGTATGGCCCCGATCTGATGTTGGCCTGGTGCGATCGCGCAGCTTCGCTAGATTTACCGATTTATTTTTATGGTAGTACAGACAGCACGCTTGAACGCTTACAAGTAAAACTCAAGCAGCAATTTCCTAAATTAGCGATCGCTGGTAGTTATGCACCACCTTATATAGATCCTGATAGCTTAGATATAAAAGAGAAAAATTTACCCGCATGGTTAGAGAAAGATATAGATCGCATTCACACCTCTGGCGCTAGGGTAGTATTCGTCGGATTGGGTTGCCCAAAGCAGGAATATTGGATGGCGAAGGTACAGAGTAATTTAAATTGCGTAGCGATCGGGGTAGGAGCAGCGTTTGACTTTCATAGCGGACAGGTATCGCAAGCTCCGCGTTGGATGATGAAGATTGGATTGGAGTGGTTGTATCGATTTAGCCAGGAGCCAAGCAGATTATGGCAACGCTATCTGATCAATAATCCCGCATTTGTAATCCTATTTTTGCGGCAGCTTTCTCAGAACAGGTGGAATCGGAAAAAATCCTCTTGACATTACTTTGCTAGTAGGGGATTATTTAATCAGCGCATTTGTTTTCTCATAGCAAATAGCTCAAGGCAATTCTTGGCTTATTTATCTTTCCATCTATGTACAGTAGTAATTAGATGGTGATATAAATACTTTAAGAATTCGGGATCAAGCATATTGGCTGACTTAATTAGTGGTCAGCGTGCTTGGTTTAGGCTTCTCGTAGATTAGCCTAGAAGCTTTTGCAAGGATGACAGGTGCGTAGTTAAACCTCAAACTATGGCCTAACTAATGAAAAAAGTAGTTGAATTTGATCGCACCAATTCTGTTTCTATATTTTGGGATTTCGAGAATGTTAGACAAGCAAATCAAGCTAAGTTTTTGCTTACACTAGCTAAGTCATTTGGAAGGCTAAAAAACACCAAGGCATATGCTCAATGGCGTAAAGAACATCAAGCATCTGAAATGACTTTGCATGATCTCGACTTTGACTGTATAGACATCCCTCGCGGCGGGAAAAATAGTGTAGACGCAAAATTGATTTCTAGTTGCTACCGTGAGTTTGTAGACACTTCTACGATCATACTTGTCTCTGGGGATGGAGATTATAGACTTCTAGTTAGCAACCTGCTAGATGAAGGTATACGAGTCATTATTGTTGCTGGTCGTGGGAGCTTAAGT
>JANMRU010000431.1:0-28655 GCA_031388585.1 Pseudanabaena sp. SOY_30_concoct_251
ACTACAAAGCCTACTTTGCCGAACATGCCGCCACAGCCAAGCAACCGATCTCCATGCTCGATCCTGCGCCTCGTGTAATTTTGGATCGAGAGCTTGGTTTATGTGCGATCGGACGTACTGCCAAAGACGCGGCGATCGTTGCAGATATCTACGAACATACCATCGAGATTATCCAGCGATCT
The DNA here is from genome assembly GCA_031388585.1 of Pseudanabaena sp. SOY_30_concoct_251. Lineage (GTDB taxonomy): Bacteria > Cyanobacteriota > Cyanobacteriia > Pseudanabaenales > Pseudanabaenaceae > PCC-6802. The sequence continues at coordinate 183 of JANMRU010000431.1, forward strand.
ACTCTCCTTGGTGGCTACCAAGCACTCCCCGCCCGTGACATCTTTGAGGTGGAGTACTGGGAGTTAGAGCAGGCAAAGCTGAAAAAAGGCGGCCAATCTCCAGCATTTACTGGCGAGGTGGTGTTGGTTACAGGAGCGGCATCGGGGATTGGCAAAGCCTGTGTGGATTCATTCCTGCGGCGCGGCGCAGCGGTTGTCGGGTTGGATATAAATCCCATTATCCAAGATCTGCACAATCGTGCAGATTTCCGTGGCATTACCTGTGACATCACAAATGAAGGAGCGATCGCTGATGCTTTAGAACAGGCAGTTCAAGCCTTTGGTGGATTGGACATGTTGGTGCTAAATGCAGGTATTTTCCCAGCAGGTTGCCGAATTGATAGCCTCGATCTATCCACCTGGCAGCGGGTTATGGGTGTAAATCTCGATGCTAATTTGATTTTACTGCGAGAGTGCTACCCCTTTCTAAAACTAGCTCCCAATGGTGGCCGAGTTGTAGTTATAGGATCGAAGAACGTTCCTGCCCCAGGGCCAGGTGCAGCAGCCTATTCTGCTTCCAAAGCGGCGTTGACTCAACTGATGCGGGTGGCGGCACTAGAGTGGAGCAGCGATCGCATTCGCATCAACTCTCTCCATCCCAATGCTGTATTTGATACGGGGATCTGGACAGATGAAGTTCTGAAAGATCGCGCCCAGCACTATGGCTTGACCGTGGAAGCATACAAAACCAATAACCTATTGAAAGTAGAGGTTAGCAGCCGCCATGTTGCCGAACTAGCAGCAGAAATGTGCGGTTCATTATTTTCCTGTACTACTGCGGCGCAGGTGCCGATCGATGGTGGTAACGAACGCGTAATTTAGCTCGCACTGGGAAGTATATCGCGGTTTCCAGGTTAACAAGGACAGTATTAGACAAGAACAGTGTTCCCATCAGATTCAGCAAACCAACCTAAAACATCTTTTTTTGTGACTTGATTGAGCGCTCTAGCAATCAGCATCTCATTATGTCCGCATCCATAAAAGTTACCTGTATCCAATAGATTTATCCCTTGATCGATCGCAGCATGGATGGTGGCAATACTTTCATCGTCATCTGCGGAACCATAAATCGCTGACATCCCCATACATCCGAGAGTGAGGGAAAAAACAGCTAATCCTGTGGAGCCAAGTTGACGAGATTTGAGGGTATTTTCAATGGTCATTGAGTTATTCCTAACGTTTGTGTAATGGTGTTGATTTTTAAAAAGCAGCAGCAAATTCTTTGGCAAAATTTGCCAGCTTGACTTTGCCCATGACCGTTGGTTTATTCCGATAATAATCTTCTGCTAATAAACCACTATGAAGACTGGCATACATTTCAACTAAACCCTCTGCAATTTGTGGATTCATCCCAGCGGCTTCTAAACCACTTAGCATTTGTTCGTTGGTAATAATGATCCATTTCAGATCTGGCTTTCCAATTGATACGCCTAAAATACTCGCAGTCTCGTTACCTGTAAGTTCTTCACTCGCTACGTACCGAACTTTCCTACCAACGAGCAGTGTTTCTATTTCTTCAGCGATCGCAGCAGCAATGTCTATTGGAGAAACCCACGATATAATTTTGTCTGCACCATAGTTTGCCGCAATAAAGCCCTGATTTTTGATCGTATCTACATAGGCATAGAGATTGTAGAAGAAAGAAGTTGGGCGAATATGCGTAATAGCCACATCTGAAGATAGTTTATTCAGAGTTTTCTCTACATTGTGAGCACCAATTAGAATTCCTGAACCTTGCTCTAAATGAGCACCAATGGTACTAAGATTGACGACACGCTTTACGCCCGACTGTTGAATGGCTTGGGCATAGTTATTGCCGATTCTGCAATAATACGCAATTAGGTCAAGGCTGAGATCGAAGTAGTCGTTAGGTGGGACCATACAATACACGGCATCTGCACCCGAAAACATGGATGCCAAAAATTCAATATCTTCCAATGTGCCAATGGCAGCGATCGCACCCAAGGCTTCAATGTCTTTTTGCTTTTCCGGCTTGCTGCTGATAACAGTGACTACATGTCCTTTTTGCACTAACTCCTTTGTCAGTGGCTTGCTGATGTTTCCTAACGAACCTGTTACTATCACTTTCATAGATAATCATCTCTCATTTATTGTGTTGTGTTTCTTGAGACGGCGTTGATTATGCTGCGCTCACAGCCTGACGAATTGTTCTATTTGTGTTATTCCAATTAGGAGCAAATCTAGTTTTTTTCATTGTCTAGTAACTGCATTTGATGTAGGTCATAGCGCGTTCCAGCGATCGCTGAGGGAGAAATCACTGCTTCAATATGTTTCAAATCTTGGGAAGAGAATTCCACCTGAAGAGCTGCCAAGGACTCGGACAGTTGAGTTCGTTTGCGGGCACCGATCACTGGAACTATGTTTTTGCTTTTCGCAAGAGCCCATGCAATGGCAAGCTGTGAAGGGCTAATACGCATCTCCATTGCGATTTGATTGAGCAGTTCAACTAACCGCTGGTTTTGAGCTAGGTTATCATTGCTGAACCTAGGTAGGAAGGCGCGGAAGTCATTTTTAGTAGTGGGAATGGAACCGCTGAGTAATCCCCGCGAGAGCACACCATAAGCGGTTACGCCAATGCCAAGCTCTTCAAGCACAGGAAAGATTTCAGTTTCAGCGCCACGGCTAATGAGGGAATATTCGACCTGAAGATCGATGATGGGGTGAACCGCGTGAGCACGTCGAATGGTGTCTGAGCCAACTTCCGATAACCCGATATAGCGAACATATCCAGCTTTGACTAGATCGGCGATCGCCCCAATTGTGTCTTCGATCGGAATATTAGGATCGAGGCGAGCCAGACGGTAGATGTCGATATGATCTACACCAAGGCGATTAAGGCTATAAGCTGCAAAGTTTTTCACAGATGAGGGACGCCCATCGGTACCAATCCATCCACCATCAGGAGAACGCAAAGCCCCAAATTTAACCGACAGCATTGCCTGATCGCGGCGATCTTTGAGCGCTCTACCAATCAGCATCTCATTATGTCCGCATCCATAAAAGTCACCTGTATCCAATAGATTTATCCCTTGATCGATCGCTGCATGGATGGTGGCAATACTTTCGTCATCATCTGTAGAGCCATAAATCCCTGACATCCCCATACATCCGAGAGCGAGGGGGAAAACAGCTAATCCTGTGGAGCCAAGTTGACGCAATTTGAGGGCATTTTCAGTAGTCATAGTTTTATGCCTATGTTGTTGATTTGAGTGTTTTCTATAACAGGCAAGCCTTGATTGGGTTTTGTTTCCTAGTAGGCGAGTTTAACTTGTTAGTAAGGACTTGCGGTAGGCCTGACGATCATTTCGCTGATATCCACATCATCAGGTTGGGAAATAGCAAATAGAATTGATCGCGCGATCGCTTCCGCAGGAATGCAGAGTTTGCAGAATTCTTGGATTCCCTTTCTAGCAGCTTCATCGCTGATGGTGTTGGCTAATTCAGATTCCGTAACTCCAGGGGAAATAACCGTCACCCGAATATCGCCGCCAACTTCTTGTCTCAAGCCCTCAGAGATTGCGCCAACTGCAAATTTAGTCGCGCAGTAAACAGCAGCGGTCGGATAAACTGTGTGCCCACCAATCGAAGAAAGATTGATAATCTGACCTGATTTTTGGGCTTTCATGATTGGAAGTATGGCAGCGATCCCATACAAAACGCCTTTGATGTTCACATCAATCATCCGATCCCATTCTTCGACTTTGAGCTGATCTAGGGTGGATAGGGGCAGCACTCCAGCATTGTTAATCATGACATCGACGCGACCAAACTTATCTTTCGCAAGTTGAGCGATCGCTTCTAGTTGATCGCGTTGCGTTACATCAAGCGCTTGGTATTCAGCTATTCCACCTTCTGCGTGAATTTCCTTGGCGATCGCTTCTAGGCGATCAATCCGACGTGCACCCAGAATGACTTTCGCGCCATTTTTGGCAAGCAATCTAGCAGTCGCCTCACCAATTCCGCTACTTGCTCCAGTGATAATTACAACTTTATCTTTTACGTTTAGCATTTTTTCTTGCTGTTGAGATTAACTTGAATTAGATAGACTGTCCGCCAGAGACTTCAATTCTCTGCTCATTAATTCATCTATTTTCTTTAGATAATAAGGCTGCGATCGCCCCATCAATATCATCAGGAAGACCGACACGACCCAAGGCGGTTTGCGCGATTACAGGACACTACGTTGCCGTGGATTGTCGATCGCGTCATAGGTGCCGCCAAACATAAGATTGCGAACATAGTCACTGCCGATAAAGTCATGGGGGAAGCCTAACTCAATTTTACTGGCTGCATTGAGGCGCTTTAGCTGTTCAGAGGACAGGGTAATCTCAACACACGCTAGGTTATCTTTGATTTGCGACAGTTGTCGTGTCCCGACAATTGGAATCACCGAGCTACTCTGTGCACGCAGCCATGCCAGTGCAACTTGAGAAGGAGAATGACCAATTTCTCGCCCTACTTGACTAACTATTTCAGCAATTTTCAAGCTGCGCTCTGGAATTGCTTGCCCACGTGAACTCAATTGTTCATTTCCGTGCTGATTGTATTTGCCGGTTAGCACTCCACCCGCCAAAGGTGACCAAGGGGTGACTGCCATCTCCAACGCTTGTGCCATTGGGAGTAAATCTCGTTCAGGAGTGCGTTCAATCAGGCTGTATTCAATTTGCAAGGCGACAAAGGGCGTCCAACCGTAACACTGAGCCAGCGTATTTGCCTGTGACACAATCCAAGCGGGAGTATCGGAAATACCGATATACAGCACTTTCCCTTGCCTTACCATGTCATCTAATGCACGCATGACTTCTTCAATAGGGGTGGTAAAATCCCAAGCATGAAGCCAAAATAGATCGACATAATCGGTGTTCAGTCGTTTGAGGCTGCCTTCAAGGGACTGTATTAAATTTTTCCGATGATTGCCACTACCATTAGGATTGCGATCGCTGTTATTCATCCGACTTGGCAGAGAATATTTGGTTGCAACCACAAAGCGTTCTCGATCTTGGGCAATCAATTCCCCCACAATCTTTTCACTGCTGCCATCCGTGTAGATATTTGCCGTATCGATAAAATTCCCACCAGCTTCCACAAAAGTCTCAAAAATCTGGCGGCTTTCATCTTTAGAAGCCCCCCAGCCCCAATCTTCGCCGAAGGTCATTGTACCGAGACAAAGTTCAGAAACACGCAGTCCACTTTTGCCCAATAGCTTGTATCGCATAGTTCATTCTCCATGTGTTCGTCAATTTACTGTTTCCTTCTCATGCTTTCACAATAGGCGTAGAAGCAAAACTTCTAAATACACAGAACTCTCGCTTTATTGCCTAATCCTCCAAGTCAAGTTCTTACGAGTACTGATCTAGAATTTTGTCATAGTCGCTATGAATGCCAATCCAAAACCAGACAATACCTTCCGGCTTTTCCACCCCAAGTGCCCGATAATTATCAGTAATTCTCACAGACCACAATTGTCTGCGCTTACCGACTTTCTTAAAGTGCAGCGAAGGATGGAAAGAGTTGTTTTTCAATAATTCATAGTTTTTATCGGCGAGTGTTTGGATGTCTTTGGGGAGTCGATGATATGCCTGCCAAAATCTAGGTAGAGTCAGGTGATTCATAAACTTGTTGCAAAACCTGAGGCGTACTCGTTATCGATGTCATCTAATAATTGATCGAGTTTCCCAGAATCAAGATCTTCTTCTATTTGTCGATCCCATATTTGTTCCTGGTAATCTATTATCCATGTTGTCAGGCAAGCTAATTCTTTAGTTGATAGCTTTTTTATCGCTGCTTCAAGTTCTTGGATGCTCATGGTTTCTTAACTAAATGCTTAATCTTGTTTATTTCTAAACTCACTGATTTGCCTTATAGAACTGCCTTATAAAACCTATTCTCACCATTATGACACGGCTTATTTCTTCGCTGTTAAAATTTTATGAGTACTCTATAATAGTTTTGGCACGTGATTAAATTTGTCGAATAAAGATTATGGCGATCGCAACCATCAACCAAGAAACCAATCAAGACAAGTCAACACGCATCCCGCAGGCGATCGCTAATCAATGCCAAGAATTGGCAACACTGGTCACACGTCACACCGATGGCAAAGGGGATGGTTTTCATGAAACAGAGATCGATAAGCTGGAATTTCAGCGAAAATCTGCGGTTTCTAATTCCACTTGCACCCCATTATGCGGTATCACTGAACCCATCTTCGCCATTCTCGTTCAGGGTAAAAAGAAAGCGGTGCTGGGTGAGGAAATATATCTTTATAGTGCGACTCAATATGTAGTCGTCTCGATTGATCTACCGATGAGTGCATTTATTGTTGAGGCAAGCTCTGAGAAGCCCTATTTAGGATTTAAGCTACGTCTAGATCCACTCCAACTTTGCGATATTATCACTTCTCAAACCAGTCTAAACATCAGCAAAAAAGAGAACTCAGTTAGAGGCTTATTTGTTAGTACTGCTGATGCGCCACTACTCGACTGCGCCCTACGATTGACAAAGCTTTTGGATACTCCGCAAGATATCCCAATGTTGGCTCCTATGATTATCCGTGAAATCTATTATCGGCTTTTGATGGGCGAACAGGGCGAGCCTGTGCGCCAGATTGCCACATCGGGTAGCAGCATGCAGCGCATCGCTGAGGCGATCCAATTGATTAAAGCTGATTTTGCCCAGTCGATGCAGGTCGAGAATCTTGCCGAGCAAGCCAGGATGTCTCCCTCTTCTTTCCACCATCATTTCAAGAAAGTGACATCCATGAGCCCCCTGCAGTACCAAAAACAACTACGACTATTAGAAGCGCGTCGCCTCATGCTTGCTGAAAACTTCGATGCGGCCAATGCTGCTTATCGGGTGGGTTACGAAAGCCCCTCACAGTTCAGCCGCGAATATTCTCGTATGTTCGGTGCACCACCAATTAGGGATATTGAACGTTTGCGGACTGCTTAGGTATAAGTTGTCCAGTTTGTGAGATTATAGAGATAGCTGAACACACTCAGGAATATACTACTAATAGCGGATAAAAGGCATGCAATATAGTGGCAGATGGGGGATTATGGAGATGGAAATGTGGAATAGTGATTACTTTGATATGGAAGTTGAAGCATATATCGAGATTGAATCTAAAGGTTCAGGAGATTTTCAATTTGGTTTGGTATCGGGTCAAATTGATGGCGAAGTGGTAAAAGATGGAGATGATGAGCGATTTGAGTTTACATGGGATGGAAATGACGAATGTGATTCTGCATCTGGAAGCGGTTGGCTTAGATTAAAGAATGAAAACTCAGTTGACGGTCGAATCAAATTCCACCAAGGCGACAGCTCTAATCTTGTGGCAAATCGCATGAGCAGTCAATAAGCGATCTCATCAACGGCACTTTACTTCGATCGCAAATGTCAGCCAACAAAATATCTACGTCTCCTCTAGCTGGTGTTCCATGATCTTTCGACGCTAAAAGAAGCCAGAAGACTTTTTTACAGATGGTGGGCATGGGTTCAGGTAGAATGCTAATGAGGAGTTCACGATTCTTAATCATAAATATGGCATTGCCCGACCTGTCAGTAATATTTAGTAATATATCTACAATTGGTTTGCCGATCGCAGCGATCGCGTGGCAAGGCATCTTGGTGTTGGCATCGATTCTTGTTGCTGAGGTCGTCCGCGATCTATTTCACGTCGCTGGTCACTATTGGCAACCACTCCAGGCAGGACATTCCTTGCACCACAAAGCATATCGCCCCGACCTTAGTGTTGTGAGTTTGGAGGTATACCGCCAAGCACAGTGGCATAATGATGTGCCTGAAGCCTGTGTGATGGTTTCTTTAACTGCTCTGCTAGCGGCATTGGGGCAATGGTACGGTTTGGGTTATGCACTCTGGGCAGGTTGCATCTATGCTGCGGGTTTCTTAACGACTAGTGTGGGGCGATCGCAGGGTTTTTTGCTAACTACAGATATCACGCACAAACCAGGCGATCTTGAGACAATACCATCGCGATGGATGGTGAATCGCACCTATCACTGGCGGCATCACTTCGATCGCGGTGAAGCCTATTATTGCGGTACGTTTACATTGGTAGACAAAATTATGGGTACATGTTTATCGCTCAAAGGTAAGACGGTAGCAGTGACTGGTGCATCAGGTTCGTTGGGGCGATCGCTAGTCGCAGAGTTAACGGCTAAAGGCGCAAAAGTTGTAGCATTAACGACATCTCGCCAGGCTGATTTTAGTGATATCGCCTCGAATATAGAAGTATTGCAATGGCAATTGGGTGCAGAAGCAGATTTAAGCGATCGCCTGCAAAAAGTCGATATCTTGATTATCAATCATGGCATGAACGTGCATAGCGATCGCGATCCAGCATCGGTCGAGCAGTCCTTTGAGGTGAATACATTCTCTTCGTGGCGACTGATGAATCTCTTCCTCGATACGGTGAAGGAATCTAGACATAAGGCGATTAAGGAATTATGGATTAACACTTCAGAAGCAGAGGTGAACCCTGCTTTTAGCCCTCTTTATGAGTTGTCAAAACGTACTTTAGGAGATCTAATTACGCTACGACGACTGGATGCCCCTTGTATTATTCGCAAATTGATATTGGGGCCTTTTAAGAGCAATCTCAATCCGATTGGTGTGATGTCACCTGGCTGGGTAGCATCAGCGATCGTGGCGCTTGCACAGCGTGACTTTCGGAATATCATTGTCACAGTTAATCCTATTACTTATATTTTCTTTCCCATTCACGAAATATTGCAGTCGGTTTACTTCCGTCTATTTTCTAAAGGCAATTTTACTCCCAAGGATAGTTCTAGATGAATGTTACCGAAATTGCGCAATTTATCCGTCATGCCGGACAACAAGGTAAGCAATTACGAGCTGGAGATTTTCAAGTATCCGAAAAAACCCCTGGTGATTATGTTACCAGTGTCGATCTTTCCCTAGATGCTCTAATTGTGGAACAATTGCAAACCTGGTTTCCCAATGATGCTGTTATTAGCGAAGAGAACCCCAACTCAGTAGGATTATGGCTCCAGGAACTGACTCGCTACTGGTTTATCGATCCGATTGATGGGACGAGTGATTTCATCAATAACCGTAAGCACTATGCGGTGATGTTGGGACTATTGGAAAGCGAAAAGCCTACAATGGGATGGGTTTACGCTCCAGAGAGCGATATTCTCTTTTATGGCGGTACGGCTTTGGGGAATATCTTTATCTGCGATCGCGGCGGTGTTCCCACCCCTGTGACTCTAAAGCCTCCTTCTCATGGTGAGTTTAAAGTGATTTTGAGTGAAAAAGACGAGCATCGCTATGGTGATGCCGTGTTGGAAGTCGTACCCGAAGCAGAATTTTATTCCCTGGGTAGTTTTGGCTTAAAAGTGATGGAGGTCGTACTTGGGAATGCTGCTGTTTACATATACCTAAATCGGCGCGTCAAGTTGTGGGATACTGTCGGCCCATTGGCGATCGCCCTAGCCGCAGGTTTAATTTGTTGTGATTTAGAGGGTAATCCGATTTCATTTGCACCAGACGCGATCGAACCAACAAGTTTGGCACATCATCAAATTATTATGGTTGGCTGGTCAGAACCGATTAAAGCATTACAACCAAAGTTAGCAGAAGTACTAAAGTTAAGGCTAGAAAATTAATCTAGCGAACCCTATTTCGAATGAGTGCAGCTCTTGCCCACTCACTACTACATTTTAAAAGCAAGGATCATACCTGATACAGGCTTAAATCATACCCAAGATATAATTTACAAGAAAATGTTTACATTCGTTAACATTCACTTATACTGGTACGTATCTGCTTTTGCCGATCAAGGCAAGTTAAAGGCCGCGTACTCGATATACCATGGGACAAAACCTGGGGAGCAAGGCGGTTTCTGCGATCTCTATAGTATCTACCTGCCGCTATGGTTCAGAAGATTGGAGAAAAGCAGATGTTTGTTAGTACATATATTTGTTAGGAGCGTTCATGCCCTCTTCTTTCGCATCTCTTGGTATTTCCGAAGCACGCATTCAGATTTTAGAATCATTAGGTTTTACAGAACCAACGGAAATACAGTCTCAGTCTATTCCTCACCTTCTTGAAGGTAGAGATATTCTGGGACAAGCTCAAACTGGTACAGGCAAAACCGCAGCGTTTGCATTGCCTATCATGGAGAGACTTGATACATCAAAAAATACGCTGCAAGCGCTGATCTTGACTCCTACCCGAGAGTTGGCAATTCAAGTCAGCCAGGCAATTCGCACCTTCAACCTCAGACCAGGTGCCAAGATCCTCACCGTTTACGGTGGTCAATCGATCGAACGCCAAATTTCACAGCTAGAGCGCGGAGTTCACTTGGTAGTTGGAACACCCGGTCGCGTCATCGATCTTATGGATCGCGGCAGACTCAAGCTGAATAATTTGTCATGGTTCGTCCTGGACGAAGCCGATGAAATGCTGAATATGGGCTTTATTCAGGATGTAGAAAAGATTTTAGCAACTACACCTCCAGAACGCAAAACGGCGTTTTTCTCAGCTACAATGCCCCCGCAGATCAAGCGATTGGTCAAAAACTACCTGCGATCGCCAGTGATGGTTAAAGTGGAGTCAAAAGAGACTGCACCTAACAAGATCGAGCAACAGGTTTATATGGTGCCCCATCACCTGACTAAAGAGGAATCTTTGCTGCCGATTTTAGAACTAGAAGCACCTGGTTCTGCGATCATTTTCGTCCGCACAAAGGATTCTGCCAGCAGGCTAACCGATCTACTGCAAAGTGCTGGACACAGCGTTGATGAGTATCATGGCAACCTATCACAGGTTCAACGTGAGTCTTTATTGCGCCGTTTCCGCAACCAACAAGTCAAGCTAGTAGTTGCGACCGATATTGCGGCTAGAGGGCTTGACATTGATGGGCTCACCCACGTAATTAACCTTGAACTACCAGACGATCTAGAACGCTACGTTCATCGCATTGGCCGTACAGGTAGAGCAGGGCGTGAAGGTAGAGCAATTACGCTAATCAGTTCGAGAGAGCGTTTCAAGTTGCGCAATCTTGAAAAACAAATCGGCCAAGCCTTGGAGGTAGTGCAACTTCCTTCAATTGGTCAAATTCAAGCCAACCGAATCACGCGATTTACACAACAGATCCATCAGGCCCTAAGTGGTGAGCGTTTGGCTTCCTTCTTGCCTTTGGTCTCACAGCTAGCTGAGGATTACGATCCACAAGCGATCGCAGCAGCAGCTTTGCAACTAGCCTACAGTCATGTTCAATCTGAGCAATCAGAGCAGGCAGTCATGAACGTGCTGTCTAAGCAATCTGAGAAAGGATCGAGTAACGGTAACACACCTAAGCCCGTCAAGCGTGGTGGTGGCAATTATTCCGGTGGTGGCGATCGCCGTTCTAACTACGATAATCGTACCAGCCGTACTGGTGGTAGAGTGGCAGGCGGTTCGCCCAGCCCAGTCAAGAAATAAGGTAAATAGAATCCTTACGCACAAAATCTAGATTTTCTAGTAGCTATTAGTCCGTTGCTCACCTACCGCCTGGTAAAGCTAAGTGCAATGGACTAGTAGTTTTTTTTCGAGCAGATAAATCCAGGAGAGATGGAACCGAGATCGAAATCCGACAGGTAACCCAGCAAATATTCAGATGAAAATCTCTCAAACTTTTCAGCAACTTCCCGCAGATATACGTCGAGAACTGGTTGCTTCCTTTGTCTCTGGTTTATTGTTTTGGTCCTGCATGGCATCGCAGTTGCCAGTTATCCCTCTATATGTTGAGAGTTTGGGTGGTACGGAAGCACAGGTAGGATGGGTGATGGGCTCATTTGCGATTGGCTTACTTCTATGCCGCGCATATTTAGGTAAGCTCGCCGATCGCAAAGGTAGGCGAGTAGTCATGCAAATTGGATTGGTTGTAGCGGCGGTCGTACCTTTGTGCTACGCCGTAGTTACCTCTATTCCTCTGCTCATGGTATTTCGGGCTGTTCATGGTATCAGCATTGCTGCTTTTGCCGCGAGCTACAGTGCCCTCACCTCAGACCTAGCTCCACCAAAGCAACGCGGCGAGATCATTGGTTATATGAGCTTAGTCAATCCGATGGGATTGGCATTTGGCCCTGCGCTTGGTGGCTGGATGCAAGAGGCATGGGGTTACCAATATCTATTTGCAACTGCCTCCTTTCTCGCTGTAATGGGATTTTTTGCCGCTAGCAAGATTCAAGAGAAGAATTCCCAAAGTGAAGCAATCGATCTTGAAAAGGATCGCGATCAAAGTTTAAAAACTCCTTTCTGGAAAATTCTATTCAGTTCTAGGGTAAGAGTTCCAGCAACAATTTTATTTCTGGTAGGTTTAGTTTTTGGCAATCTCAGTGCCTTTTTGCCATTACTAATTAAAGCCAAACATATTCCATTGAATGTTGGATTCTTTTACATGGCGGCGGCGATCGCAGGTTTTATCGTGCGGATTCCGATTTCGAGCATCAGCGATCGCTACGGTCGTGGTTTATTTATTTCGATTGGCTTAAGCTTTTACGCCCTATCAATGTCAATGATTTTCGCTTCCCATTCTGCCCCAAATTTTATCGTGGCGGGGATGTTGGAAGGCATTGGTGCAAATATTGCGATTCCTGCGATCGTCACGCTGCTAGCAGATCGAACCGTGGCTGACGAGCGCGGTTTGGTGTTTAGCCTAGCCTGGTCTGGGTTCGATCTGGGTATGGCTCTAGCAGGGCCAATATTGGGGAATCTAATTCCGTTCATGGGTTTATCTAATTCATTCTTGATTACTACAGGCTTTGCGGTTATGGCTCTTGTCATCTTTAGCACTCAGTCAAATCGAACTTTGGTAGATTCTTTGCGATTTGCTACAGGCAAAGCCAAAGATAACTTCGCCCTAGTCTGAAGGCCAATTTGTTAAGAGATAATTCGACCCAGCATATCTAAGAAACTTTCTTAACTAACTGAATATCATAGAGTTAGAACAAGTTATTCTAATTTTAAGTTAACCAGTGGAATCTCCCTCTTTTAGACCAAGGTTTTCGCTCGATCGCTTCCCACAGCTATTTAGTGGTTTACTTTCGCTCTCGCTTGCTTTAGTTGTTGGGGCTTGGTTAGGCAGCTCAGCTATTCGCACGCTCAACCGAGGAAATGACGTTTTGACTGTGACTGGCTCTGCCAAAAAGCCAATTCGTTCTGACTACATTATCTGGCGTAGTTCCGTAACCAGCCAGCAAAATACATTACCGCAGGCATACCAGCAAATTAAACGCCACACTGAGCGGGTGCAGGCTTATCTAAAAGACAAGAATTTACCTGATACCGCGATCGCACTGACGGCGATCGAAACGCAATCGATTCCCGAAGTTACATCGAATGGTACGCAAACTGGTAAAACCCAGGCATATCGTCTGACCCAACGCTTTGAAGTCCGCTCCGATGATGTTGATGCGATCGCCATAATTGCCCGTTCTAGCACTGAGTTAATTAATGAAGGCATTCCGTTTGAGTCGCAACCACCTGAATACCTCTATACACAACTCAGTCAGCTGCGCATTGAGATGATTGGTGAGGCGACTAAGGATGCTAAATCTAGAGCTGAGGCGATCGCCCGCAATGCGGGAGGGCGGATTGGGGTAGTACGCCAAGCCGAAACGGGAGTATTCCAAATCACGTCGCGAAATTCCACAGAAGTGAGCGATTCTGGGATTTACAATACCTCTTCCGTTGATAAAGATATTACCGCAGTGGTCTCTATTACTTTTGCGATGGAGCCATAGAATTCAGGTGTAAACTACGACATGGAAGCTGAAATTACTATCCTTATACATTCCTTTTATGACTGGAACAAGAGAACTAAAGTACGCCTACTATCCCGGCTGCGTTGCAAAAGGCGCTTGTAAGGAGCTTCATGCTTCCACAACAGCGATCGCGACAGCACTTGGCATTGAGTTAGTAGAATTACACAAAGCTTCATGCTGTGGATCGGGTACGTTTAAAGAAACCGATGAGCTATTGGAGGATACGGTCAATGCTCGCAACATTGCCTTAGCTGAAGAATTAAATCTAACTGTCATGACTCAGTGCAGTACTTGCCAAGGAGTACTAGGCAGAGTAAACGATAAGCTTAAGTTCAGCGATCCGATACGCCGAGAACAGGTCAATCAATTGCTAGATGCAGAAGGACATCATTTTCAGGGTTCCACAGAGGTACTACACCTATTATGGATTTTGATTCGTGATTATGGCTTGGATCGGTTGCAAGAGAAGGTGAAGCGATCGCTATCTAATCTCAAATGTGCATCCTTTTATGGTTGCTATCTACTCCGCGCTCAAACCGTCACCCGCTTTGACGACCCCTATAAACCCGAATCACTGGAGAATGTATTTCGCACCTTAGGTGCCACGCCAATTTATTATGAAGGACGCGTGCAATGTTGTGGCTGGCCGATATCTAGCTATGCAACTAATGCTTCGTTTTCGATGGCAGGCCGACATCTTAGTGCGGCAATTGACGCGGGAGCCGATTGCATTGTTACGCCTTGTCCCCTTTGCCACCTCAATTTGGACTCGCGTCAGCCCGAAGTAGAGCAAGTAATTGGTCGTAAGTTAGGAATTCCCATCTTGCATTTACCTCAACTAATTGGATTGGCATTAGGCATCGATCCCGTCACGCTGGGATTAAATCGCCATATTGTTTCCACTACGCCAGTCTTGAAAGCTCTGCTTCAAGCTTAATGCTGCCTAGCGATCTTTTAATGTCGAGGCGCAATGGCGAGACGATTGTGCCAAAGCGGCTGAAATTAGATGCGTCCAATTTAGCGATCGCTTCAGAACTAATTAACATTTTCCAAGCCGCCCAGGGAGAGCGACAGGGAGAACTCGATCGCCAATTACAGGAATTAGAGGGAGATAGCCCCGACTATCGGATGAAGCGCGGACTAGTACATATTTTGCGGAGTGCCTTCAGTACTTTTGAGATTGTTAGCCCACTGGAGCCACAGGAATTGAGAGCCCGAGTATTTACACTCGCTACCCAAACTCCACCCTCAACCCAAGCAACTCTGCAAACTCTCTCCAAATTAGCAGACGATCTCAGTCGGGAGTTGAATCGTGAGGTATTACCTTCGCATATTAATGAGGGGCTGTATGCCGATTTAGCCGAAAATCGCATCTTAACTCAGTTCGATCCACCTACACCTGAGGCATTACTGCATCGTTACAATCTATCGCAGGTACAGGGCATTTTTTACCGCGCTAGCGACATTGTCCTGAATGTACATCGCAATGACCCAGGCGAATATAAGCTCCTATTTCGCTATCTCAAACTCTTTCAATTAATGGCTTATATCGAAGGAGATGCTGATCGCGGCTTTACGGTCACAATTGATGGCCCTACTAGTTTATTTGATAGCAGTACTCGCTATGGTTTGGCGATCGCCAAGCTTCTACCAGCTCTGTTACATGTGACTAAATGGAATCTAGCTGCTAATCTAATCGAACGCGATCCCTACAACAAGCAGATCCGAAAAGGGCGATTTAGCCTTGATGCTGGCTGTGGCCTAGTTACTCATTACCCACCAGGCAAGCCATACGACAGTATGTTAGAGGCCTCATTTGCCGAGCGCTGGGATGCACTCAAAACTGAATGGAAATTAGAAAGAGAAGTAGATTTAATTCCAATCCCAGGTAGTGTGATGATTCCTGACTTTCGACTCGTCCATCCCGATGGCCAAACCTATCTATTAGAAATAGTTGGTTACTGGCGACCAGAATATTTGCGTAAAAAGTTCTCACAGGTACGTCAGTCTGATTGCCCCAACCTCATATTAGCAATTTCCGAGCGGCTAAATCTGGAGAAAGCAGGCGTCAAAGTTAGCGAAATCCCAGTACCTGTGATTTGGTTTAAGGATAAGCTGTTGCCGAAAGCCGTATTAGAGGCGATCGCTAGTGACGAGTAGGCGATGCTTGAGAGTTTTCGGCTGACCGCTAATAGATGACTGCTGACGGCTATAGAACATCCAGTGCTGTCTCAGAATCGGAGTCACGGGTCTTGCGCTTACGCACAATGCAAGGTAATGCTTCTGCAAATCGAGGAATCAAAAATGTTGTCAATCGCGCATCATGGTTGAGTAGCTCCAGTTCATAGTGGCGCAAAAGGGCATGAAGAATAACCACAAATTCCAGCTCCGCCCAATGCCTGCCGATACATTGACGTGGCCCATCTAGAAATGGAATATAAGCATAAGGGATACAAGGTGAGGACGAGGTAGCCCAGCGTTGGGGGTTAAATGTCTCTGGATTCTCCCAGAAGTCAGGGTGGTGATGGAGCGCATACAAAAGGATCATGACTTCCGTACCCTTTGGAATTTGTTCTCCATCAACCTCGATCTCAGCTCCAGTGCGCCTTGCCACCGCCATTGTCACAGGATACATCCGAAACACTTCCTGCATAAAATTTAAGGTGTGCGTGAGCAAGGGGAAGTCCGATCGGGTGGGGTAGGGGCGATCGCCGAGAACTTCTTTGAATTCAGCACGCAGGATCGTTACCCAGTTAGGATGTCTGCTCAATTCATAAAACGCACAGGTGATACTGAAATCTATTGCGTTAAAGGCTCCATACAGATGGTTGATCTGATTAGCGATCTGAGCTTGGGATAACCCTGCTGACTGCAATCCCCGCAACCAGTTTGGATGTCCACTGCTAGCGCTCTGTTGCTCTAACAGCATACCCCGAATAATTTTGTAGATCCGATGAACTCGCCATCTCAGCTTGAGCAGATCGATCAGTATCCAGGGTAGACGAAATAGTGTCTGGACATCCCATCCAAACTCATCTAAGCGATCGCGTGGATATGGACTCATGGTTTGCGACTTGTAGCGCATCAACTCCGTTGCCAGTCGATCAGTCAGTTGATCTCCTGGCTGGAGTCCGCAGCCAATATGAAGAGCGATCGCAGCTCCCAACTCCATTAGGCTTGTAAATAAATCATCCAAACGTTCTCCATCCTGCCACCTGGAAGCATAGGCTAATGTAGTGTTGTGGATGAACTGAGGGAAATTGTCAATATACGTTTTACGAAAGGTTGGCATCACGGCTTGTGTCCCCTGTCGCCACTGTTCACCTTCCAGAAAAATCAATCCCTTCGCACCAGGTATCCACCCCAAAAAGGTGTAGAGACGCGATCGCTTTTGGGTATGTACCTTCTCCATAAGCAACTTTTTGACCAGTTCTGGATCGCAGGAGATCAAGAGCCCCTGATACCAAAAGTTCTTCCCATATTGCTGCACCATCTCAACCCAGGCACTTTGTCGTCTGGTTTTTAGCAATCGCTTTGCTTCTCGTACCGTTGGGCCTTTACCGATCATGGATGTTTTACTCTATATCGAAATTGCTAGCATTACGATTCCTGCCACAATTACCACCAGCACTAAAAGTTTGAGATACCAGTACCTGCCATAACTACTGTGCAAACGCCAAAGCGGGATCTTCCCTAGATCGGGTTTAGAAGTATCGAACCACATGACTTTATCATCCAGATGCACAAAGGCGTTAGCAGCTTTGTATTCCTGACGGATATTCTCATAGGCTTGATAGTCATAGATTCCCTTAGTACGGATTTCTGTTCGTGTCAGGTAAGATACCCCCCACAAAGCCGGATAATCAACAAATTGTTGTAATGCCCTCATCTGGCGTCCATTGCGATAATTAGGCACCATCGGCTCACCATAGATACCAACATCGACAACATACTCTTCTCCAATCGCTGCTCGATCCCGTTCTCTTACCTTGACAGCACAGTTCCAAAGCGGATAAACATTAAGATTCTGTTGCACGTACTCAATTCCTGCCCGCAGTCGGCTCAGTTTCATGCCCATATCCTGATTCACCAGGCAGCGTTCTCGCTCTTCAGAGGTTAGGTTTGGCGAGCTAAATCCGTATTTCGACCTGACTTTCTCAATCTCCCGATCAAGATACTGTCGCCCCCAGCGACTGTTAGTCAGCGGGGGCAACCCAACTATGCACTCAGTCATCCACCACAATCCCCGCATCGATCGAGAAATATATTCTGCGGTAGGAATCACCTCCTCCGTAGGTGTTGAATGAGATATAGCTATCTGCTTAACATGCTGATAGTAATATGGATTTCCGTCTTTCTGGGGATGAAAGATCGGGAGATTGCCGATATCCGACACGAAATCTGTAGCGATCAGGACATAGGAGTTCGATCCGTAAACAATCCCTTCCATGAACTGAGTTTTGTTCAGTGCATGCTCAAAAGCCTCAATGTACGGCTCGATTGTGCTGAAGTGCTGATAGATAGATTTGACGTAGGGGGCGGCATCAATTAACTGAATCGTTGCCGCAGTAACAATCCCCAGTGTACCGTGCGAGTTAAACAGTAAGCGGAACAAATTGGCATGTTGTTCTGAATCTGTCGCGATCGCTGAGCCATCCCCCAGCACAACTTCTTGGGAGAGAATTGTGTCTGAGAAAAGCCCATATCTATGACTGGAAGACTGAATTCCCTCACCGTTAATTAAGCCTGAAATTGTGAAGTCACTAAATTCTGGAATAACTGCCGGTAGCAAGCCGACAGCCAGCGTGGCGCGACAAAGATCGCACAACAGGACTTGTCCTTCCACCATTGCTGTTTTGGCCTCGCGATCGATCTTGAGGATGCGATCGAGGAAACTGACATCAATTGGGTGACAGTTCTGCTTGTAATTGACTGCTCGCACAGTATGACTGCTGGTGCTCTTCTGAATAGTCAGCAGTTTGCCAGGTTGTCGATTAATCACTTGTCGGCTGATGTTGGCAACGCGATCGCAGTGAGCAGCCCAGACATCCTCAGATAGTTCTACTTGATTAGGTCTTTGCATGATTTAACCACTTCTTGTTCGATTAGGTTTGCGGCGCGGGAAATACCACCTGCCTGGTAAAAGGATTCCTGAATTGCTGGAATCGGCGTGAGAAAACTTGAATCTGACAATACACGCTCGATCGCCAATCGAAGATCGGATGCAGAGAATGTCATTTTGTCGATCGCTAAACCTACTCCAGCATCCTTGAGCCGCATTGCCATGTCAAACTGATCGGCGAGCATCGGGATGCCTACAATTGGCGTTCCGGCTGCCAGCGACTCCTGGGCACTATTAATTCCACAGTGGGATACAAAAACCTTAACATTTGGGTGTTTAAGTACTGCTAGCAAAGGCGGCCCCCAATCATCAAGGCGGATGTTTGCAGCTACTGGTACTGGCAATGACTGCTGCTGCGATCGCAGAATCCACCAGATGCGAAAAGATGCATGGGCAAATGCGTCGTACATGCGGGCAATCTGATTCGGCGTGGCGATCGCGATCGTGCCGAGGTTTACATACACCACTGGCGAACCGTCACTCAACCAATCATTGACCTCGTTAGTCAATGGTTCAACGACTGGCGGCAGCATGGGGCCAACCATGAAAATATTGGGTGGAAGCGGACGAGGATACTCCAGACCGAATGCGCTGTTAACCATGACAGTATGCTTTGCCCAGACGCAATTAATACTCAGTTTTCCCAACCCTCGACTCGCCCGGAGCTGGTTGAGCCTTCGTCCTACTGTTAGATCGACGAGTCTACCGCTCACCCATCGCAGTAAGGGATAAGACCATGGGGTATGCCAGGGCAAATGATGGATGGAATGACCTGTATAGGGCAGGGGTACATCATAGGCAGGTGGCAGGTATGCCATGGAAACGGTTGTCAGTAGATCGGGATTGTTGATAATTGCCGGTATGCCCTCAGCTTCCGCCACATCAAGTCCAGCGCGGGTCACAAAATCAACAATTAGAATATCTGGGCGTTCCCGCCGCACTACCTCCAAAAGCCCATCAAAGAAAAATGGCCAAAGCAACCATAGAGACTCTACGATCTGGAAACTGCCCTTCCAAAAATATTTTTCTTGGGAAACCTCTCTCCCAATTTGGAGCCATTGATTCTGGAACTGCGCAACGGTTCCCAGATCGATGAAACGTACTCCCTCACGGATACAAGAATCTGCTTCTACATAAGCTTGAATTTCTCGGGCGGATGCGATACCAACCTGCCATCCACGTTGAGCTAGTTCTTCTGCCTGCCGCAACAGAGGGTTGATGTGCCCAACAAAGGGAATTGAGACAAATAATGCAAATTTCATAATAAGCGATCTAAGTTATGAGTCATAAAACCAGTTCTCTAGTAACTGCATAAATTGTAGAAATATTCATGAGTTTAAGAACTTCCCAATCTTCCCGGTCTACGATTGTATTGTATCCGTGGCTCTCGAAAAAAGATATCATCTTTTGCAAACGACCATTGAGATCGTGCACTTCAACAATAAACTGTTTGATTTTCCTCCAGTCATCCGCTTCAATTCCCATAAGAATGTCAAATTCACTGCCTTCAGCATCAATTTTTATGACATCGATCATTGCAATATTATTCTCCCGTATAATCTCTGAAACGGTTTTCAGTTGACAGTTCACCTGTTGGGGAGGGGCTTTCTCAACATTATCAGCAACAAGTTTATTGAGAATTGCCAGACCAAGCGATCGCAGTATAGGGATTGACAGGACTTTAATCAGTAATTGTGCTGAAATAGATGAAATAAGGGAAACTTTTTGCAAATCTAGAGCGATCGCTTTAACCCAGTCGTATTCACTCGCCTCTTGCTGGACACAATTCACCAAATCCTTGGCGTACATCGTCGCTGTAAAGCTGAGCGATGGGTTAAACTCAAATTGAGCGATTCTACCGCGATCTGATAATCCTAGATTGAAGAGTTTGATATCTGAGTCGGCTAAAAGATTTCTGGCATTAGCTTGCAGAATCGAGAAAACATCAGGAATTGGCTCAAATGCCAAGATTTTTAGATTGCTAAACGATTGAGCCAGGAAAATCGCGTAAAGGCCAATATTAGCGCCAATATCGAAGATGCAGTCCCCATCTGCTACTTGAATACCATGCTTCAGGTATGACTTCTGGACAAAAATTTCATGATAAAGCACTTTGACTTCTGCTTCATTCAATGCCGAAATTGTCAGTCCATTTGGTAAGCTCACAGATTTCATCAAATTACTAACTCCTGACTGAAGGGATGGGAATGCCAATTTAATAATGTTAATAATGTCGCTCCAGTACATACCAGCTAAATGCCCGCAGCCTGATCTTGACATCGGAGTCAGGTACAAGCGCGTCGAGTTGTTGCCAAGCTGATTCCACCAGTTCGGTGGCCTGCTGATGACAAGCCTGAATTGCCCCACACCTCTCAAGCTGCTCGATCGCCGCCGCGATCGCATAAGGTTCGGTTGATTTTGACGAGAGTACCTCCCAGAGCTTCTGCCGCTCTTCCAAAGTGAGCCTGGACATTGCCTTGGCGATCGGCAATGTGATCTTGCCAGCAGAAATATCTTCACCTCTGGATTTCAAGTCTTTCTCAAACCCTCGCAGGTTGAGAACATCATCAATAATTTGGAAGGCTAAGCCTAACGCCTCAAAGTAATTTTCTAAGCCCTCAATTTGGGCAGTTGTACCTTTGCCAAGAATGCCCCCAAGCCGAGCGAGGGAGCTAGCTGGGACGGCGGATTTCAGCCGATGAACCGCCAAGATGCGTTTTTCTAACAGCTCGCCGTTGCCCTGTTTCACAATTTCGGGCATCAGTTGACTGAATCCATCAATATCGATCGCTTGTCCGGCATGAGCAGACCGCAATGTCTCGAAATAGACCTCGTAAACCTTTAACTTTTCAGGATCGGATAGCTGGGAATCGCGCAGGAGGATTTCCCCGAAAAAGTAACATGCACTCCCCGCATTGATCGCCAACGCTTCACCATATAGTTCGTGACAGGATAGCCCGCCTCGACGCACCTGTGATCGATCTTCCACATCGTCAACAATTAGGGAGCCCACATGAAGTAATTCTGGCACGGCTAACCAGGCGAGGAATGGATGGGAATTACCTCCCACAAGATCTATGCAGGCAAGCAACGCATAGGAACGCCATGACTTGCCACCTCGGTCGATGATATCCCGAATTGGTTGAATTAAGGCTCGATTATATTGCTCGAAATCCAGTCCTTCCAGATCGCGATCGCGATCTTCTCTCGCAACTAGTTGCTGCATTTTTCGATGCGTTGGAGTCAAGGGCAAAAGGGTTTGGATAGCCTGTCTAGTCTCCTGTCCTACAGCTTCCAAAAATTCTTTCAAACTCTCAACCGGCTTGAAATTACTGCGCTCGATAAATCCTAATCCTGCGATCGCCATACCATTGAGATCGCCTGTAACCGTAACTCGACCTTCCCAAAACGCCGGCTTCGAAATAATCGTAATAAACTCTTGCGCTGGGAAGTCTGCATTTACAGAAAGACTCAGTTTCGCATCTGGGATCTCAAGCTGCCATTGAATCGGGTAAACCGTGAAGGTGCGGCTGCTCGTCCAGGTCTTTAGGGGTTGGAAGGTAAACTCTGAATAGTTCTGCCAATTACCTTTCGGATCGATAACGATCGCCCAATGCCCGCAACGCTGACCATCCTTGTTGTTGTCGAAGAGATCGTAGACGCTTATCTCATAGCCATTTTCCAATTGCACCGAAATCCAATTCCAGGCGATATCTTGCTCGATCCCATCAAATGCTGGCTGCTGATTTGGCTTGCCAAACTCATGGTCATACCATCCCCTACCTTTTTTGATATTAAGGCAGCGATTGTCCAGGGTAATTTTTCCTGTAACAGCGCATCGGGGGATGAAGTAGTAGAACATACCCTCGCCGGTCGGCCCCTGCACAACGCCACTATCACCGTGTCGAATCACTGGCTTCTCAGGCTTGAAAAGAATCTCACAGCTAGCTTTACAGTCTTCTCGAAGCAGCTTCAATTTGTAACAACCATCATCGAGTTTCACGAATTGATTGCCATCAAAATCCAATTCCAGCTTCTGTGGATTCACAAAGACATTATTTTTTAGAAGTCGATCCGGCAGTGGCACATTGTCTTTCGCCAGCACTTCCCTTAAAGCCCTTTGCAACAATGGGTCAGTCTGGCTTGTCCCACTATCGAGAATCTTAAGACCAACTTGCGGTGCACAGCGATCGACTAGGGAGGTGGTAAGGTATGTTTGATTATTGGCATCAACCATTCCCCAGGTAACTGAGTAGGCATAAAGCGGATTACCACTTTGTTCATCCGCTCCCACAACCAAGCGAAAAAACGACGCGAAGACGGAAAAACGCCCCCCATCCTCGGTGGTCAGGTGGCTGTTAACATACCACCATTCGTTTGTGGAAGAAGCGTGGGGTAATTCATGGATTGCAAGGTTGAATTCACCGTCACCAGGCCAATCACCTGGATAACCAGCTAACCTAGTTGGAGGAGTTTCCAGAAAGTTTGGAGATTCTGAAGGTGTCATCGCATCGATTTGCTACAAGGTGTTAGTGTTCGATAGCAAGCAAAAAGGTTTTTAACTGCGCCTTTAACTAAGCCTAGTATACGCTTCGATCAACTCACTTGATGGTTATGTTTCCAAATTGATACAAAGAAAGTAAATCTCTAACAAAACTTAATTACCTCGGCGCAGAATTTCACCGCTCACGGCAGATAGGGTCTCGCTGAGCGAGCCTTTGAAAATATCATAGAAAGTTGACGACGGCACAGACGACTTGGGTTGCGCTGCTACATTGTGTGTGATCAATACCTGAGTGGGCTTCGCACCTGGATGGGTAGAGACTAATTCCATTTTCCAATAGCCCTGCAAGCTATCGAGATCGCCATCAACCATTTTGAAGTCAATTTGCTTGAGAAAGGTTTCCTTGATTGCCAGTTTGGTGCGTGATTGGATATTAATTAAAAAAACTTGGCGACTATCCACTTGCTCTACTACTTTGCGATCGCCCTTATTTTCTAGCAACTTACTAGATGACATATTTGGGATAAACCGTGACAAATTAGCATAATCTGTTAATACGTTCCATACTACTTGAGGTGAGGCTTTTACTAGCACTTTAGCTTCGTAATTACCACTATCGCCATTTACGACGACACGACCTTTGCGCAGAGCATCGCGCTCTACTGGTGGTAGGCGATCTACAGGCCCGCCAAAAAGCTGCGCCTGCACGGGTGGGATACTAGTTAGGGTCATCAATGCAGCGATCACGGCTAAAGATCTTAAGCTAACTTGTTTGTAGAGCTTAATTAATATCTGTGACCGATTTATCTTTGTATTCAAGCTAAATCTCCTGAAATTATGTACGTTAAAATTTGCGGTATTACTAAGTCAGAACAAGCGGTAGCGATCGCCCAAATGGGGATCGATGCGCTCGGATTTATTTGCGTACCCAACACCCCCCGCTATGTCGATTCCGCTCGAATTCGCCTGATTACCAACCTCTTAGCTAGCCGTATAGACCGAGTCGGCGTATTTCTCGATGCCAGTATGGCTGAAATTAGCCAGGTTGTCCAAAATTCAGGCTTAAACTGCGTGCAATTACATGGTGACGAATCACCTGAATTTTGCCGCGAGTTCAAATCGATTATACCAAATGTCAAATTAATTAAGGCTCTGCGAATTCGCTCACAGGAAAGCTTAGCGCAGGTAGAGAACTATTCCTCGTGCGTAGATGTCATTCTGCTTGATGCCTACGATCCAAAACTCGCTGGTGGTACGGGTAAAACTATTAACTGGGGGTTGTTGAGTGATTTCCACCCAACTTGTCCCTGGTGGTTAGCGGGTGGACTGTCAGCAGATAATGTGGCGATCGCACTTCAGCACTTGCAGCCCGATGGCATTGATGTATCTAGCGGGGTAGAGCGATCGCCAGGGAATAAAGATATCGATCTCGTCAACCGATTAGTTGAAACAGTGCAGGAAGTTGTTGGGGGGAAAATCTAAAAGCGATAGCTGCGTTTACCAGCCCATAATCGGATTGCTACTGCTTCACCCTTTGGATCTACCTTGATCTCCATTACCCCAGACTTATTCCGATTAGCTTCCACAACCGCATCATTCACTTCTGTGCGCAATGCTTCGGGCATGTAGTAGGTCTCTAGACCATACTCAACCTGTGCGTAGTTGACTCTACCTTTGAGCGCTACTTGGTTAACGGGCAGATTCACTGGTAATGATGTTTGAATCTTAACGGGCTTCCATGCCTGCGGAGGCTCACTATTATTTTTTGGTGCTTGCAAGACTAGGTAAAAAATTGTTTTATGAGCGATATAGACCTTTTTGTCATAGCTTTTTTCTTTGGGCAAGTCTTTCCAGCCAGGTATGGGCTTGAGGCTATCTAAGCGAGAAATTTCATAACTCAGAGTTTGGGAATAGCCTCGCAAAAGATCGTAGGGATCGATGGGTACAGTTTTCAAGATCGCGGTTCTACCAGTAATTTCAGTATTTAGAGGTGGAATCGCAATTGACAGCAATAGTAGAGCCTGTATTCCTAACGGCAGCCATAACCGCCAAGCTCGAAGAGGTTTAATGGGATTGATGGGATTTGCAGTAGAAGTCACGATCTTTCCTCCGTAGAACCAGGTAAATTGATGTTCGATGCATTAGGGTGAGATATTTGCATATAGCGCTCAAACCATAACCCCGCCACAATTACACCGATGCCGCAGAGTGCAAATACAAAAGCTTTAAGTAAAAGTTCCGTATTATATTCAAATAGGCGAGAGATAATTTGCAGAAACAGGAGGAATATGCCTGACCAAAAAGGTATCCGCTGAGATTTCTCTAATGACTCGCGGATGAGGCCAGCAGCTAGCAGAAATAACAGCACGTTATAGGTGAATGTGGCGATTTCGGGAATTTGTCCTAAAGCACCGTGCCAAAAGATTGGTAGTGCGGCGATCGCACAAAGAATGAGTACAACTGCCTGGGGATTTTGGGCCGAAACAGGAGTTTGACCGGGAATTTGACGAGATCTCATCAACCAACTTACGACGGTTACGCTAGCGAACAGGATTACATTCACCAAACTAGGCCATTGTTGGAAAGTTGCGGGCAGTTTGTATAGCGCTCGATCCTGCCAACTCCAGGCTCCATGAAAGGATAATGAGTAACAAGTGATCGTTAAAACTATAATTGCTAAGCTCTGAGCTAAAGGCTTAAAAGGCTTAAATGCTATAGGTCTAAACCCTAGAGAATCCGGCCGACTACCCATCCATCGCAACCATTGGCTGTTTAATAGCGCATCGTCATAGACCCATAACAGTGCGGGTAATAGCGCCACCGAGATCGCGC
Organism: Pseudanabaena sp. SOY_30_concoct_251; assembly: GCA_031388585.1. GTDB lineage: Bacteria > Cyanobacteriota > Cyanobacteriia > Pseudanabaenales > Pseudanabaenaceae > PCC-6802. The sequence goes on from JANMRU010000431.1 coordinate 26,494, forward strand.
CCACTGAGTACCATGGCCAAGCAAAGTCAATCAAAGATGCGATGCTGCGGCTCAGCCCAGATATGATCTCCAGCACTGCTCCGACAAAGATGAGGCGCGATCGCAGACGGTAAGCTAGTGGGATAAATAGGCATACCGACACTATTGGCATATATTCAACAATCATCCACCCCAAAAAATTTTGCTCAAACAGAGCGGGTTGGGCGATCTGGGTAAAGAGATGGTTTGAGTAAGCCAGTCCTGTCAACAATATGGACAGGATACCGATGGTGCGCGATCGACACCAATAGGCCAAAGGGACAAATAGCAGTGCCACGATCGTCAGCATATTTTCGGCGATCGCTTTTGCCAGGGGATCGGTAGATTCAGTACTCCAGTATTGGTTGTGAGACCAATAACCCAAACCAATCAGGATGATTGAGATGATGCCTAATGGTTTAAAGCGCAGGCTATAAGCCATTGCCAACACGCCAAAGCTCCACATATAGAACAATCCATGCAGAGCACCGCCGACATGAAAGATTTGGCCGATCAGGGCAATATTTGCCCCCATAATGAAAGCACCTAGCAGCAGCATGGCCTGCCCTAAACGTTGCCAGCGCTGAGTATATTGCCACAGACAAAACCCTAATAAGTTTGAGCCAATCAAGGCAACGAATAATAATCCAGCGCGCCATTCGCGGGACATAGCTTGCCAATTTGCCGCCACAAAGGTAATTACACCCAGACCAAGGAGTATTCCGCCCAAGCCAATCAAAATGATGGCAAAGTTATTGCGAGCATTGATATCGAGGGTATTAAAGCTATAACGCTCTGCCAGTTGCTCGTACTGATTGCGTTCAATTAATTCTTCCGCCAACCAGCGATCGGCTTCCTGTCGTAGTTGGCGGCGAAACTTGCCTAAATTCACAATTGTCTCTCCAGCTCTTCACTCACGTTCTCGATCGCGAGTATGACACTGACTGGGGCGATTGCATTCATCTGATGTGACACAATTCAAATCGTCACAAACTTCTGACAGATTCTGTCTAACCAGAGCCGAAGTTTTTGCTAGACATTGGCTAACATACCAATATTAAAGCTAATACTGACGCGATCGCGATCGCTCATATTCGGTTCAACACCATGCATTAGCCAACTGGGGAAGATCAGCATTCTACCTTCTGTAGGTTTATAGGTAACCTTTTGCAGAGTCCATGGAGATATTTCTGCAACTGGCGGCAAAAATATATGCGCAGATTCTCTAGGATCGCGGAAAAACAAGCCGCCACAGTTTTCTGGAGCCTGAACGTAGTAGACTCCACTCAAGATCGAATTGGGGTGGTTGTGAATATAGTTAGTGGCATACTTTCCGTTAACCATTCCCCAGCAGCTATTAACATTAAGTCTTACTTGTGTTAGATCCCAGTTAATCTCCTGTGCAACCTGGAGGGCATTTACCGACACCAAAGTCACAAAATCTTTAAATTCAGGTCGAAGCTGGAAGTTTTCCACGCTATGCCAACCACCAGAATTAGACATGAGAACTCCCTTGCTATCCCGGTGCTTTTCGGCATAGACCATCTTCAGCAGATTCCGATTGAGTTGTTCGCAATTTTCTACATCAAAGTACCAAACTGAAGTAGGGAACCAGTCGCTTCGGTTATTGGACATACGTTCTTAAAATAGATGTGTAGGATTAAATATACTTTATTCTATCAGCCTTAACGATCTATCAACCAAACTTCTAGTCATAGCAACACAAATTGGACTATTTTTGGATAGATTGCAACTCCTATAATGGAATGAAGCAACCCCCTTCTCAACATTTGAATTTCTTTCTAAATTAACAACTATATGCGATCGGGCAATTTCGATGTCAACTTGATATCCTTAGAGAAAAGATCGCGATCATTTGGCAGAAAATATAAGTATTTCGATGGCAAGCATAATTTTAAGTATTGAGCTAGGCTTGACATTTGCGGATTGATAGAGAGCAATATCTCGTCAAGACAATTCATTAAAGCTCAAACCCTTATTTTAAAAAGCTTTTACGCTTTAATCCCCTCCAAAATTTAACTAGTGAAGATGCGCCTTGCGTATTCCAAAACACATCGTTAGTTAAGATAGGGTTAATAGGAATTTAAAAGTTGCGTTATCGGAAATTTTGGGTATAAAGTGAA
>JANMRU010000482.1:0-4871 GCA_031388585.1 Pseudanabaena sp. SOY_30_concoct_251
GACATCTATAGATTTCTGAATCTAAGTTCATTCTATCCGATGCCGCTCAACTTACCCGTTAGCCCTCAAGCTACAGGCAAGGGCAGTGGTTTGAAACTTATCTGTTGGAGTTTCAAGTTCAACTCAATTCTCAAGCGATCATGTAACGACAGACGCTTTTGAATTTTCTGTTTCCTGGGTAATTCTGTTGCGCTTGGCTGTCAGATAAGTCTTGATTTCCTCAAGTTGCCGCATTTTTTCACAGATCTCCTCAAGCTTGAGATCGATGACTTTCAACTTTTCAGCGATCGGCATTGAACCATTTCCCCAAGTCTCAATCAGATGCTTAATCTCATTGAGCGTGAATCCCAGAGATTTACCCTGTGTTATGAGGACGATTCGTTCCAGCATTTCTGGACTAAATTCCATATATGTTCTCGTCTCTGCTTGGCGGGCTTTCGATTCAATCAGACCCATTTTTTCGTAAAAACGAATCGTGTCCTTCGATAACCCTGTTTTCTTAGACAATTCACCGATCAGCATAGCAGCAACCTAAATCTTCTAAGATCTACTTGACTGTGGAGTATACTCCACAGTTTACACTGCTTGATATCAACATCTAGATTGCTGGGAGTGATATCAGGAATGAGTAAAACAGTTTTGATTACTGGTGCTTCAAGTGGAATTGGTGAGGCAACCGCGAAGTATTTCCTGCAAAAAGACTGGAATGTGGCAGCAACTATGCGATCGCCCACTAAAGCAGGTGATTGGGCAACTGCCCCAAATGTCATTTGTCCTCGGCTCGATCTGACACAGCCAGACACGATCGCGGCTGCCCTTCATGAGACGCTTGAGCAATTTGGGCGAATTGATGTGCTGGTGAACAATGCTGGATATGCATTGATGGGGCCACTGGAAGGAGTGACCCCTGAGCAATTGCATCTCCAGTTTCAGACTAATTTTTTCGGACTGGTCACCACGATTCAAACCATTCTGCCCATTTTGCGTCAGCAGGGCGGAGGTACGATCGTCAATGTTGCGTCGATCGGCGGTCGTCTTGCCTTTCCTCTGGTCTCGCCTTACCACGCAACGAAATGGGCGGTAGAAGGGCTATCTGAGTCGTTACGATATGAGCTACGACGCTTTGGCATTCAGGTAAAAATCATTGAACCGGGCGGCATTAAAACTGATTTTGTTGATCGCAGTACCAACTGGGTCAGTCATCCCGATTACACAGTGATGGTGGATCGAGTGAAACGCTTTAGTCAGAGAATAGATGCATCTCTGCCCGGACCTGAAGGGGTTGCCAGAACCATTTATCGCTCTGCAATCGATCGCTCAGGTAGACTACGTTATTCGCCTCATGGCGAAGCTTTTTTCTGGTTGCACGCCCTTCTTCCCGATCGTATCTGGCGATCGCTGGTCGAAACCATGATGCTAGGAAAAAGTAAGTAGGAGCGCATTATGAAAGCTTTTGTCACAGGTGGTTCTGGGTTTGTCGGTCGCTGCATGATTCGGATGTTGTGCGATCGCGGCAATGAGGTGATTGCTTTAGCAAGATCCGAGCAAGCTGCGAAACAAGTGACTCAGTTGGGAGCTAAGGCAGTGCGCGGTGACTTGCTAGATGAGCAAGCGATGATTTTAGGAATGCAAAATTGTGATGTTGTGTTCCATATTGCAGGCTTTTTAAGCATTTGGGGACAATACAAAGCGTTCTATGAAACCAATGTCATTGGAACTGAGTGTACGTTGACTGCCGCACAAGCAGCAAATGTCCCTTGCTTTGTTCAGATTGGTGCTGCGGCTTCTGTGTTCGATCGCCAACCGCTATCTCAGATTGACGAAACTTATCCACTCCAGCAACCAAAATTTTCACCTTACATTGCCACAAAAAGCATTGCCGAACAACGAGTAATTGCTACCAATCGCCCTGGATTTAGAACTTCTGTCGTTCGTCCCGCTTGGATTTGGGGCAATGGCGATCATGCATTACCTCAGTTAGTGACAGCCGTGAAAACGGGACAATTTATCTGGATTAATCAGGGCGACTATCCCTACATGACAACTCATGTGCTGAATGTTTGTCATGGGGCAATTTTGGCAGCGGAGCGAAGTCGCGGTGGGCAAGCGTATTTCTTGAGTGATGGTGACGTTGTACAGTTTCGTAGGTGGGTAATGACATTGTTGCAAATTGCTGGAGTCAAACCAGGTCGATTGAGTATTCCGAAATGGGTTGCTTGGAATGCTGCTGGACTGCTGGAAACAATCTGGAGAATCACGCGACGTAAAGACACGCCGCCGATCACTCTTACAATGGTGCGGTTGATCGGGCAGGAATTGACGTTTACAGATCGTAAGGCACGAGAAGAACTCGGTTACACTCCAATTGTGACTCGCGATTCTGGATTGGCAGAACTTGCAAATCTCTATCGATGAAACGGGCTAACAACCGTGGTGCAGCGGACTGTTTCAAGCCGATGGTGGTGTGGCAAAGGTTATTGGCAGCTGCTGACCACGAACGTTATGCTTCACGGTTGTTGACCGCCAATGTATCTCTGTGGTCATCTAGCCAATTCTTTAAGCGAAACAAAGACTGGTGCAGCGTATTGATCTCTTCAGAACTCCATTCTGCAAAGATAATCTGGGCATCAGGAACGATCAGGGCGATCGCCTTCTGGTGTGCTTCCAGACCCGATGCTGTGATGGAGTGATATTTAACCCGCTTATCCTCCTGACTTATCTGGACATCTAAATAGCCCTTCTTAATCAGATGCTGTACCGTTTTTGTGATGGCGGGTTGATTTGCCTGAAACGCTGATGCAAGTTGCGTGATAGTAAGACCTTGCCGTGGATCGCGGCTGAAATGGTTCAGCATGGTGAATTGCGGTAACGGCAAATTGCCCTCAGTCATTTGTTGATTGAACCGGGTGGTAGTTAACTGGTTTGCCACCCCAATCCAAATCAGCACTTGTTTTAGTTTTTCAGGATCATGAAAACTCATAGCTTTTTAGTTTAGCAGCAAATCTTGCAAATTTCGGCGCGGTGAGGGATCTGGTTGTTTCGCATACCCCAAGCGCATCAGCATTTGCACTGTGTGTCCTTTAGGAATTCCCAGCATCGCTAAAAAACCTTGTTGCAAAGCCTGCATCTCTGCGTACTCTTGGAGAACCTGACTCATGGGATGCATGGCAACTCCCAGTGCTGTAGCTTTGAGATTGAGTCGCGCATAGGCCCGACCGACAGCTAGCTGAGTTGAGCGAGTGTTGTTGCTCGTGGTCATCCAGGCAAAGGCGGGCGTGGCTTCTGCCATATCCCGATACCTCTTTACACCCGATTGAAATGCTGTGGACGTGGGATCGGCTAGTTTTTCTCGGCTCACAATACCCAATAAACGCCCCCATCCAATCGGCGCTCCGGTCAAGCTAATCCCATTGCGATGTTGCTCGACTTCACTCGCTCCAATTCGCATCACATCCACACTTTCTTGGTAAGTACGTGGGGTTCGTAGCTCAATTTCCATGCCCGATTGCACCATTCCCTGCAATCCCAGAACTCGTGGTTGGTCTGAGGCAACAGTAAGTTTGCAATCAGGATTGGTATAGGCAGTGACTAAACCTTGCCCATGTTCTGGTTTTAGCGGTCGCTTAGTATCAAAGGGAACTTTAGCACTACGTCGTTGCAAAATCTGCTGAAAGAGCGGATCTGCCTCTCGACCTGTGTCTGGAATGAGCCGAATTGAGGCTACAGGTTTATCGTCAATGCGATCGCCAAATTCACCCTTTGGGAAGTATGTGATTTCAGTCCGCTGTCCTGCGGCACTGGCAGCAAGATCCAACAATTCTAGAAATGCCCCATGCCCAATCAAAATCTGACGAGAGAATGGATCAGTCTGGGGTAACAACCTTGCGCGATCACAGTACAGGTCAATTTGTTCAGGCTTGCGCAGATCAACGAGCCAGGGCTGCATATTATGGGGATTAGGAGCCAGCATGGCGTAGGACAATATTTGCTTGCGAATATCCAAATCATCAGTTGGCTTTGGTTTAGACCAAGCCGCGATCGCTGATGATGGCATCTTGTCTAGGTCGATTGCCGCCTTACCTGCTACCACAATTACTGCTGTAGTCCCTGCCATCAGAATAAAGTTACTTCGAGAAATCATTGTAAAACCCAAGAAACATTCCTGGGAATATATTAACATTCCTGGGAATATAGTCAAGGGTTATCTAGTTTCTGTCCTTAAAAGCAGGTAACAGTATGGTTGGTCGTGGTTGCAGCATAACAAATCGCTGAACCGGAACGGGGCATAGGCTATCTGTTGAGCTGCAAAGGTTGTCGGAGTCCGGTTAGCTTGGTCGTTATCCAACAAAAGACTTAAACACCAATAGAAGTGGATATTGGGAAATTATTTAATATCCATTTGTAATCTTTAGGTGTATCAAAATCGATCAAGCCTTGCGGAAAATCAATGATTTTGACATCATTTAAGTACCGCTGAGTCAATTTTTTTCGCGCCTTCTATTTGGTTCAACTCAAGCAGTTCAGAAAATAGCTGCCGATCAAATAAAGCTGGCACACCAATTGTATTTTGATAGCTGGAGGCAACGATAGATTGATGATTAGCATCGTAACTCGATCTCAGTTGCTGAATAATTCTTTCTAAGGTACTTTTGACGCTTGACTGTAAAACAAACCCTCCAAAATAATTACACAGTCGGTGATCTGAGCAGAAGTGGGTAGCTCGGCTAGAATCCAGTAAGAAAATAGTATTTCACTCACCTTACGCGGATGAAATGATAGAGTAAAAAAGGCAGAAAGGGGATAAGAGATCATGGACAAAGCCATACTAGATCTATACAGTGATTATCTCGTTAGTTCTTTTGGGGCAACCA
>JANMRU010000481.1:0-8216 GCA_031388585.1 Pseudanabaena sp. SOY_30_concoct_251
GAAGGGTAAAATAATTACCAAAAGGCAAGGTAAAAGCCAACAATGAGGAGGCAAATATTAATACGGAGATGAAAGTAGCGAATCTAGACCATCTAGGAATCGTCGCAGGGATAATCGACAAGATGGGAATCGCGCTGCAAAAAACTCTAGGAAGCGAGAGCGAATTTCGGCACCAGTCAGGGCAGGGAAGCTAGGCATAATCGGGGAGAGCAAAAGTTGATAGTTATTGCATACATGTTACTGCGTCTTATATCTGCTTGCATCAAAACCTAGCCGCGATTGGTGCAAAACACCCCTGTAATCACGAGTCCGCCACCGATGAGGAGCGATGCATTAATTGGTTCTCGCAAAATTAACCATGCTAAAGCAATCGCCGAAATAGGTACTAGATTAATGAAAATTGCCGCTTTAGCCGCCCCAATCGCATGAACTCCCTTGTAGTACCAGTTGAAGCCTAAAGCTGAGCCCAAAAATCCCAAATAAAGCAAACTCCAAACCGTGACTGGAGTAATCTGCTGTAAGTCTTGCACCAGACCATCTTGTAAGGCAAAAGGGAAAAGAGCTGTTGCTCCAATCGCACAGGCATAGGTTGTTGTTGCGAGTGGAGATAGATGCGCTAAAACCCGCTTGCCAACAAGAGTATACACAGCCCAACTAACAACGCAACCCAGAATCAATAGATCTCCTGATTGCATCCCTTCCGAAAGCAAATCTAAGGGATTACCTTTGCCGATCGCGATCGCCGCGCCGATCAGTGAAGTGATAATTCCCAATAGTTTGAGAGGCGATAATATTTCCCTTAATATTAGGGATGAGGCGATCGCGATCGCGATTGGGTTTAGAGCCACGATCAATGCTGCACGACTTGCTGCAACTTCTTGCAATCCCTTAAAGAAGAAGATGTTGTAAGCAAATACGCCACTTAAACCTAGCACTACAACTAACCCCAATTGTTCGCGTTTGAGTTTGGCTAAACTACCTTCTTGGCGATAGGCGATCGCTAACAAGCAAATTACGGCGATCGCAAACCTCAAAAATGCCGCCGAGAAAGGGCTAATTCCTTGTACGGCCAAACGGCCTGCGATAAAAGTGCCACCCCAAACGATTGCAGTTAGCACTAGTTGGGCATAAATCATGTCGGTCTTGAGAAAGATTGCTTTGCCAAAGTTCCACTGTCATGTCGAGATTAATACTTTGAAAATTCTAGAGAGCAGGATTCTAAGTCGCCACTAAACCGCAAATCTCTCGCCAGAAATTGGTTCTATAACTTTAGTCTCAAGCTGTTTGGCGGCTAGGGATGCGCGCAGATCGTCAGCACTACCCGATGCTTTCAATAGCGATAGCAATACACCTTTAAATTCGAGATCGCCTCCAGCAGATGTAGATACGATCGCGCCAGGCTTTAGCAATTGCGCTAGCTCTAATGCAGTTTTTTGCCCCTGAATGACTGGCCCTAGCAAAGGAATGCGCAGATCGATTATGGGAGTAATAGCCACATCCACAGGTGCGAACTTTTGCAGATCGGGACTATGGAACCCGTGGGGTTCGTAATACATTGTTTTGTTGTCGGCTAGCTGTTTGAGTAGATATGCATTTTCCACCAGCATCGGACCGACGGGAGAACCAGGTAAGGCGCGAATTTCTAATTGATCGCCAAGATTAAATGTCACACCGTGGGCTAAAGCCGTAACGTGCGTATACCCTAACTTACTTACTACTTTTGCAGCATTGGGTGATGCTACAACTGGGATATGGCGATCGAGCTTTTGGAGCGTGGCAGGGTGGGCATGATCTTCTAAACCCTGAGATAATAGGATCAAGTCAATATTGTCTGGGATGGGTCTGGGTGTTCGACGCTCCGCTTGAAAGAGCCAGGTCATATTGCCAAATACTAAAGGCCCCACCAACCAGGGATCGAGGAGGATGTTTTTCCCTCCCATTTCAATTAACCAGGAATTGCTGTCTAACCAAGTCAGGTACATAGCAGTAAAATAACTCATAGGAATATTGTAAAGAATCTTTACAGGTAATCACCACCATCTATGGAATCATCTCCCATGAACGATCCTTCTACTAATCCTTCAGCTAACACTTCAGGTGCATCTGAAAACCGCGCCCGCAATCTGTTAGTTGCACTGGCGGCGATCGCACTGGCAGCAGCTCTTTTCTTTGGCTTCCAGGCTCAAAAAAGTGGAGCATCCCTGACAGCAGTTGCCCAAGCCGCAATCTCACTAGAGTCCGCATTAGCTAGTAATCAACCTTCGATTGTAGAGTTCTACGCTGACTGGTGTACGAGTTGCCAGTCAATGGCCGCAGATAATCTAGCTTTACAAAAGCAATACAGCGGCAAGGTCAATTTTGTGATGCTAAATGTAGACAACACCAAATGGCTACCCGAAGTTACGCGCTTTAAAGTTGATGGTATTCCGCATTTTGTATTTCTGGATCGCGGCAATCTGACAATTGGCAACGCAATTGGTGTAGTACCTCATGCCATCATGGCCGAAAACCTAGACGCTATGATTGCCAACAAAGCCCTACCTCATAATCGGCTAGAGAGCGATCGCATTTCACCATTTGCGGGGCCATTACCTGCCGATGCCACACAGCCAAGATCTCACGCCTAAAACTGGTGCCTAGGGCTGGGTATTTCTGGTTTGCTGAGAATGTGCGATCGAAGAGGTTCCCGAATCGTTAACGTTTGAAGTATCTGGGGTAGCTGATGGGGCTGTTGACTCTGTTGACTCTGTTGATTGTGTAGGGTCGCCGATAGAATTATTGACTGGACTAGTAGCTGGGCTGGTCGTTCGCGGTTGATTGCTAGATTTGAGGAAATCATAGGTAGTCCTGGAAACCTTTCGTATCAGCTCATTAGCGCGTTGATCGTTGTCGGGGCGCTTCACAAGCGCAGCCATGATGTAGCGCTTACCACTGGGCATATCAATGATGCCAGCATCTCCTACCACGGAACGAATATCGCCTGTTTTATGCACGATTCTTGCCCCTTCGCCAATACCTCGGGGTAGCAGAGTATCAGTAACTGGTCGCCGCATAATGTCCATCAGGCGATCGCGGCTACGCGGAGAGATTAATTTACCCCGATCTACCATCGCTAATAAATTAACTAGATCGTAGGGACTCGTGGTATTTGTGCCTTCTAGATCGGGTAATGGATTGTTAATTACCGTAGCGGTTAGACCCCAAGATTTGAAGCGCTGATTAGCAGCCTCTCGGCCACCAATTTTCTTCATAATCATATTGGTGGCAGTGTTATCACTGTGGATAATCATCTCTGAGAGGGTTTCTAGTGCTGATATCTTTGTGCCTGAAGGCTGATACTGCAAGGTTCCTGCTTCACCTACAGTTACGTCTTTACTAATCTCTAACTGCTCGTCAAATCTTGCCTTACCTTCGTCGATATCCTGCAAGAAAGCTACAAGTAGCGGAATTTTGATGACGCTGGCAGCAGCGATGGGCTTGCGACCATTAACGTCAGCATAGTTACCACTATCGGCATCAAAAACAATTGTTTGCAGGGACAAGTCTGCATCGGTTGCCGCTAACTGCTTGATCTTGGCTGTCAATGCGGCTAGCTCAGTTCGGATTGGTAATTCAGTGATGTCGGGGGTATTGGTATTATTTTTGGGGCTTACAAGATTGTTCGTGGGTGCTTTTGCTTCGCGGCTGGAGGCACTTTGCCAAAACGAGATCAGCGTCCCCGCGATCGCACTCAATCCGATTGTAATTATCGCCAGGCGAGCTAATTGCCAAGCTATATTTTTAGGCAGCGATCGTTTTGCAGATGGCTGTTTCAGTGCAACGGGTTGCAATTTAGTCTGTATTTTAGACTGCGGTTTAGGTAGCGTTGCAACTTGAGTCTGATTGCGACGTTCCCGCAATTCGGTTCCAGCCGAAATAGGACTCACCCTGTTTTTGGGGTTGTTGGAGGTGCTGGAGCTAAGTGAAGTAGGGGTATTGGTTGTTAGCCCTCTCCCTTGTTTTAGTCGTTTTAGTCTAGATTCGCGGCTCATATTTCTGACACCCTGTGCGGCAATTGAGCTGTTCTTCACAGTTATTCTCGTTAACTTCTCGACACATACTACACAATTTTGACAAGTTAGGATTTTTATTCCTGTTGTATGGAATCTTTTTTCAAAGCCCAACTAACCTGGTGCAAGATTCCTCTTAGCATAGTAACTTCGGTGGTTGTGAGATTAACTCGATTGAACAACTGACGTAGCTTGTACATTTTACTGAACGCAGTATGTGGGTAGAGGAACCCAATGTCCAGCAAAATAGTTTCTAGCTTTTCGTAGTAAGCCTCAATGGCTTCCATCGTGGCTGAATTTACCAAATCTCGATTGATTTGGCTAGCGATCGCGTCAAAAGAGTTCGATCTTGACTCATACAGCGAGTGCAATTGGTAGCAACAAATGCCCACAGCCTGAGCGAGATTTAGGGAGGGATAATCCTCAGAGGTCGGAATTGCGATCGCCTGTTGACAATACTGCAATTCACTATTGCTCAGGCCACGATCTTCTCGCCCAAATACGATCGCACTACTTTGAACGGCAGTTAACCAGCTCAATCCTTGTGACGGTTGTAGTGGCTTTAAAGTGCCTGTTGATATTCTGCCTACTGTGGCGATCGCTCTTTGACAGCCAACTAACGCCTCCGGCAAGGTATCAACAATCTGAGCTGAGTCTAAAATATGTTTGGCTCGCACTGCCATGTGCTGAGCTTGCTCGCTATGGCGATCGCATTGCGGATTTACCAACCATAGTTGCGACAAGCCCATATTTTTCATGATCCTCGCCACCGATCCTAAATTCAGAGCCCCGCAAGGCTCAACCAAGATAATGCGTACGTCGAACATTAGAACAATTAACTTAGGAACTCTGCTCGATTAGCTCTTTTAGGGGCAAATTAGGGGGGAATTTACCCTCTGCCTTAACTTGTTGAATGTATGCCTCGGGAATTGGCCATCTCATCTTCCGCGCTAAGGCCCGGATCACATCACCGCGATCGATTATGCCTGCCACAGAACCAACTGGAGAGAATACTGTGACTTGCTTAATTTGCTTGCTCTCTAATAGCTGAATTACTTCGGCGATTTTAGCCTTTAGTTCTACTGATTCCAGATCTTTAAGCGGTTTTGCAATATCTTTGAGTGTTTTGGTTTCCCACTGACTGCGCTCAATATGGCGAAAATCTGCAGTTAAAACCATACCGCGATCGCGGCCATCCGACGAGGCATAGTAAACAGGTTCGACCTCTTTTTCGCGTAGTAATAAAAACTCATCAGCAAATTGCCGCAGTGACATATTCGCATCCACAATGCGAAAGTCTCTGGTCATAGTTGTTTCAGCCGTAATTTCTTTCAGTGCTTCTTGTAAATTTGTAACGCGCAGGTAATTTCCCGCATGGCTCATCACAAATCCACCAAGCAAAATGCGCCAAAGCCCTTCCAATAATCCATTTGGCTGTAGTAAAACAATCGAACCACTCAAGATCGCCGCAAAACCTATTACCTGACCTGAGAAAGATGCCCACTTAATACCAGTAATACGGTTGCCAGTGATTTTCCATACGACTGCTTTTAGAACTTGACCGCCATCCAGGGGTAAGCAGGGAATTAGGTTAAATACTCCAAGCACAATGTTAAGAAACGCAAGGTTAAACGTCATAGAGCCAATTAATACCCTAGCAACCCCTAATTCATTTACTACATTCTGGATTTGAGTTGCCGTATTTGCTGCCGCCGTTGTCCGAAGAAAACTAGTTATGATTCCAATATTTTCCCCTATAAGTGCAAAGGAAATCCCTCCCAGTAGGAAGGCCAAAGCAATGCTGACTAATGGGCCTGCGATCGCTACTCTAAAAGCCGCCCAGGGATCTTTAGATTCTTTCTCAATCGAAGCCACACCGCCAAATAAAAACAAGGTAATAGAATTTACAGCAATGCCTTGAGATTTAGCCGTCAAGCTGTGACCTAGCTCATGTAGCAACACTGAGGCAAAAAGCAGCAAGGCTGTGAGGAAACCAAAGAACCAGGCTAAGTTTGGAGATAACCTTACATAGTCAGATTTGTACCCCCATGTCATTAACATCAAAATCAGAAACCACGATGGGTCGATTAGCAGAGGAATTCCGAAAATGCTACCGATGCGGATGCCGCCTTTCATAGTGAATTTAGCCTTTTTTCTTGCAGCCTTGCTGAAATGAGTCGCAAAGGATCGTCATAACTACATTCTATTTGTTTTTCAATTGGGGCATTCTAGTTAGCCCCTTAAATCCACCACAGTAACTATGCAAGTGTGACTGCATCCGCTAACGTCTGTAGCAAATCAACAGTGGTTGCAAAATCAACACAGCCATCCGTGATGCTTTGACCATATGTGAGGTTTGTCAAATCTTTGGGAATAGATTGCTTGCCAGCGATTAGATGGCTCTCCAGCATTACACCCATCAGGTGTGGAGAACCGCTCGCTAGCGACTGGGTAATATTTTTCAGTACCGCAGGTTGCTTCGCATAGTCTTTTTCACTGTTGTCGTGGCTGCAATCGACCATGAGTCTGGGGCTAAGATCGTGCTTTTCCAGAGCCTGGGCTGCTTTTTCTAAATTCCCTATGTCGTAGTTGGGGCCATGCTTACCGCCACGCAACACCAGATGAGTGCTTGGATTACCCGTCGTAGTCACAATGCTGGCAAGTCCTTCTGCGTTAATTCCGAGAAAGTGATGCACCTGATTTGCTGCCAACATCGCATTGATCGCCACAGTCAAACCACCATCTGTGCCATTTTTGAAGCCTACAGGCATGGACAGACCTGAAGCCATTTCACGGTGAGTTTGGCTTTCGGTAGTACGCGCCCCGATCGCCGTCCAAGCAATTAGATCGGCAATGTACTGTGGAATAATTGGGTCGAGCAGTTCTGTGGCACTGGGTAAGCCTAAATGAGCTAAATCAAGTAGCAGCTTACGGGCGAGATACAGGCCAAGGTTAATGTCATAACTGCCATCAAGATGGGGATCGTTAATTAAACCCTTCCAGCCAATCGTAGTGCGGGGCTTTTCAAAATACACCCGCATCACAATTTCCAGCTTGTCCTGAAGCTGGGTGCGGAGTAAAGATAGTTTCTCGCCGTATTCATAGGCAGCTTTGACATCATGGATAGAACAGGGCCCTACAATTACGAGTAACCGTTTATCCTGACCGCTCAAAATATTGCAAATGCGATCGCGCGTCCCTGCGACTAAGCTGGCAGCAGCTTCAGAAATTGGCAATTCGCTTTTGAGCGTTGCTGGAGCAAGTAGGGCTCTGGTTTCAACAACATGCAGGTCGTTGGTTTTGTCCATCTTTTCTTTCTGGAGAGACTGCAGAGAAATTTGGGCTGACAATGTTTGTTTCTGTAATGTTCAGGGATAATTGTTTCGATTTTGTCTGTTAGCTTTTGGCTGACTCAGCAAAGCATAACTATCCGGCTTGTAGCTTACTAGATTTTACTCTACCGTGCCTCACCCCAGTTCACGCTTTGAGGTGATGGTAGCAAAGGAAAGACACTGTTACATTATGTTAAGGTCTTTTAACACGCGATTCTAAACCTATGCCCACAAATTTGCAGCTAGGAACTTAGTTTTGGCGAGGAATAGGCTCAGTCACTAACTTTCTCAGGTCTTTTGTTGGTTGAAATTTAAGTTCTATGCAGATTCCCCTCATTGGCAAGCAAGTTAGTCCCTGGCTGTTAGGGTTATTTCTATTTGGTACTGTTGGAACTGTGGCGATCGCTTATCAGATGACTGTCCGCCAAAATGAAAAACCTAATATTGCCAACCTGACCGTATCTGTAAAAGCGGAAACATTGAAAGTCACAATTAAGGCCAGTGGTTCTGTTGTGCCATTTCAAACTGTGAATGTTAGTCCGAAGCTATCAGGTCGCCTCCAAGAACTTTATGTGGAGCAAGGAGACCGGGTTGCCAAAGGACAAGTATTGGCTCGTATGGATGACAGCAACATTCAGCCTCAGATTTTACAGGCTAAAGCTAGTCTGGCGATCGCCCAAGCCAACCTGGCGCGTCAGCGAAATGGTAGTCGCAGCGAAGATATCGCCGCTGCCACCGCCAGAGTAGAATCTGCCGCATCGAAAGCGGCATTGGCGAAAGAGAAGGTGTCGAGGAATAAAGATCTAGAGAGTCAAGGGGCGATTACGCGCGATCG
>JANMRU010000011.1:0-7516 GCA_031388585.1 Pseudanabaena sp. SOY_30_concoct_251
TCGAATATACCAAAGCTAAAGCGATCGCCCAGATTAAGGAAAAAAACGCGCGTACAAATTTGTTGCAAGAGGCGATCGCCCAAAATCTATCGCTCAAAGATATTCGCGATCGCGTTGTCTCCTCACGTCAAGCATCCCGTCAAGTTGATGCGGAACCAGCCCAACCATCGCTACAATCTCGTTTGACAGGGGCTTATCAAAAAGCGCAAAAAGCTCAGATTTGGCAGAATCCCAAAAAACAAAAACAGCTAGAAAAGCTATTACTAAAGCTAGAAAAACTGTGCGACGATTTAAGTTAAGGTCGCAGTTCGGGGAAGTAAAATGACGCAATCAGATTTAGTCCCACCAATTACTGTTAATATTCCGCCTTCGCTTTCGCTTACCGTCACACACGAGCAGTTAGTTGAGCTGGCGATCGCCAACCGAGACTTGCAATTAGAGCGAACTGCAACAGGAGAATTAATTGTTATGGCTCCTACGGGAAGCATTACCGGAAATAGAAATTTGGATATAGAAGGACAACTCTGGTTGTGGAACCGTCAGGCAAAGCTAGGTAAAACATTTAACTCTTCGACAGGGTTTCACTTACCTAATGGTGCAGATCGTTCTCCTGATGCGGCTTGGGTGAGGCAAGATCGGTGGGATGCGCTCACTCCTGAGCAGCAAGAAGGCTTTGCGCCGCTTTGCCCAGACTTTGTATTGGAATTGCGTTCTACCCACGACAATCTGCCGCCTTTGCAAGCCAAAATGCTGGAATACATGGCAAATGGAGCCTGCTTGGGTTGGCTAATCGACCGCAAAAATCAAACTGTGGAGATTTATCGACAGGGACAAGCAGTCGAAATTCTGCATCATCCTATGAGTTTGATGGGTGAAGATGTGTTGACTGGGTTCGTTTTAGATTTGACTGAGGTGTGGCGTTAGAGTTTGTGTGCGGAAAGCTATGCGATCTCTACGACCGTCCCGATAAAATCCTTCAACTGGACTTCTATTATATGTCCTCAATTACTCGCTGATCGCCTCCAGCAACTCTATGCGATTGCCAAATGGGTCTGTCACATAAACTTGACTCCTACACCGCCAAACTTTGAAGTTCACTCGCCGCCTTAGGTGATCATCTGCAACGACGAGTTAGACTACATGTACAGGGTTTGCCAGAACCAGAGCTAGTAGTTGACGGTCTGGCACTTCAGCCAAACCGAGGCGACGATAGACTGTTTGTGCAGGGCTATTACTGTGCCCGACCTCAACCGTAATAGCGCGAACGCCAATACTTTTGCAGAAGTCGCGGACTTGTAACAAAGCGGCTGTGCTTAACCCTCTATTTCGACTTTGTGGGACTACAAATAGATCGTCGAGATACGCCATCAACCCACCATACTCCATGCCAAATCTGAGCGTAATCACAACATATCCAACATCGTTGCCGTTCTCATCAATGATCCAAATGTAGCCAAGACGCTCATCGGCAAGAATGTCAGCAAATGCTTTTTCGGCAAACGGATGATCGAGTTCGTAGTTAGACTCGGCATAGAACTCCGCCATTAGTTTAACAAGGGTTGCAATGTCCTTGGGTTGCGCTTGTCTCATACCCCTAACATAGCATTAGTGCATTAAGCAAAATCGCTAGAGGCGATCGGCAGAGTAAACCAAAACTTAGAGCCAACATTCAGCTCACTGGTAACTCCGATCTCACCGCCGTGAGCATTAATTATTTGCTTGCAGATATAAAGACCCAGGCCCAGACCCAGCGATCGCCTTTTGCTCGAACCCTGCGCGTATAGCTCAAACATTTGCTCGCACTGTTCAGGTGAGATACCTGCCCCATTATCCTCGACCGTGCATAGCAACATTGTTGGAGTGAGGCTTGCCCCAATTTTGAGTTGCAAGCCTGGTGCATTATGGCTGACGGCATTAGCAATTAAATTTTGAAACACTCGTCCCACTTGCATGGCATCGACATTGGTATTGGGCAGATCTGTACCAATTTGATTAATTAAAGTCGCGTGATTTTTTTTGAGGATCGGGTCTAGATCGTAGATAGCTCCCTGGAGGATTTCGCTTGGGTTGGTAGATGAGCATTTGAGTGTTAATCCTTGGATATCGTTGGCGTGGGACTCAAGCAGAGATTCAATCAAGCTCAATAGTCTGGCATTACTTTGAGCCATGCGTTCTAACACCCCACGGGATAAAGCGATCGGATTGTCTGGGCTTTCCAGGAAGTTTTGGATTACCATACTCATCCCTGTGACCGGATTGCGCAGGTCATGGGAAACAGCATGTAGAAATACCCATAGAGCTTTTTCGGCTCGCTTGCGCTCTTCGATTTCTTGTTTGAGTGACAGATTCAGATTTTGAATAGTTAAATGTGTATGGAGACGAGCTAGGACTTCTTGATGCTCAAAGGGTTTGGTGATGTAGTCTACCGCCCCGAGATTAAAACCTTTGACCTTATCAATTGTGTCGGATAAGGCAGTCATAAAGATTACAGGGATTTTGGCACTGTCAGGGTCGGCTTTCAAACGTCTGCATGTCTCAAAGCCATCAATTCCAGGCATCATTACATCTAGCAACACGATCTCAGGTTTGGCATAGGTAAGTTGTGCGATCGCACTTTCGCCATCAACTGCGACAAGAGTTCTATACCCAGCCTCGCGCAAAATACTAACCAGAACGCTAAGATTATTGGGGTTGTCATCTACGACTAGAACAGTGCCTAGATGTGAAGGTGGAATTGGGGCAGTGCTAGTCATAAATGTAAATGAATTAGAAATTTGGGGGGAGAAAAATAGTGAATCTTCAGATTCACTCTGGCAAATATAGCAATCGGTTTTTATTTGTTTAAGGGGGAAGGGGGTAAAACCATTTTATGGGGGCAAAGTCCCCAAACCCCCAATTTGTATTTTATCTAGGATTGTTATATTTGTTCAGGAGTGTTTGGATTGGCTTGATCTGGAAACTTTTAGCTAACTGACGTAGTTGAGTCGTAAACTCCTTGAATCTATCATCTTGCTGTTCAATTTGTATTGCCTGTTCCTCAATGCTAACTACATCACCCATCATGGCTAGTTGCAGGAGCTGCTGAATTATTTCTGGAGATGGCACGGCACTTTGCAAATCAGTATCGCTAATTGGATCTGACTCTGGTAATTTCGGCTCTGCTTCTTCCTCATATTCCCACTCTAAATCTAAATATGTTTTTAAGCGATCGAGTAGGGTTGCATGGCGTACTGGTTTGGGGATAAATGCATTACATCCCACATCGATGCTGGTGCTCTGGTCGTAGCCAAATACACTGGCGGAGACGGCAAAAATAATTGTGGATTTGAATTCAGGAAGTTGTCGTAGTTGTCGTGTTGCCTCAAAGCCGTCCATTACTGGCATGACCAGATCTAAGAGAATCATGGCTGGTTTGAATTCCTGAGCTTTTTGCAAGCATTCTTCCCCATTTACTGCTTCGATAATTTCAAAGCCTAAGGGAGCAAGTAGGTTCACTAAAACCATGCGGTTTTCGCGCTTGTCATCTGCTACCAGTATGCGCAGTGGATCTCGATCTGTTGTTTTGCGATAGCCGACGATCTGCCGCTCTCTAATTTCAGGCAGATCGTCGAAACCTTCGGCTGGTTCAAGATCTAAATCAACCCAAAAACTACTGCCTTGGCCTAATATGCTGCTGACTTGCAAACTACTCCCCATCATTTCTACTAGTTTTTTGCTAATGGCCAGTCCTAGACCAGTTCCTTCCGTCATGCGCTTTTGATCGCCCACCTGTTGAAATGGTAGAAAGATCTCTTCTAATTGGTTGCTGTTAATGCCACTACCTGTATCGTCAACTTGGAAACGAATTCTAATCATGCGATCGGCTGGTTTACCGATCGCGCTAACCTTGAAGTCAACCTGTCCGTTTTCCGTAAATTTCACCGCGTTGCCGAGGAGGTTAATCAAGATTTGCCGTAGTCTTTGTTCATCTGTAGTAACACCAATCGGGATTTGATTTAGCTCTGTAAAAGTAAAAGTAATACCTTTCTGTTCGGCTCTAACCTGAAAAATGTTAACGATGCTTTGCAGAAAATTGTGGAGATTAAATGTATGGGGATGGAGCTCTATTCGCCTAGCTTCGATTTTGGAGATATCTAAAATGTCGTTAATTAGGGTCAGTAGGTGTTCGCTGCATTGTTGAATAATTTGAAGTCCTTCTTGCTGTTGCGGAGAGAGCGCAGAATTGCGGTTGAGGATTTGCACGTAGCCGAGAATACCGTTAAGTGGAGTCCTGAGTTCGTGGCTCATATTTGCCAAAAATTCGCTCTTGGCACGGTTAGCGACTTCGGCAGATTCTTTGGCTTGCTGAAGCACAAGTTCTGCCTGGCGGCGATCGCTAATATCCTCAGAGATACACATCAAGTAGGCAGCCTGGCCATTGTCATTGAAGATCGGCACTTTTAGGGTTCTGAGCACGATTCTGCCCTGCTCCACCGTATCTAAAGTAGCTTCGGGAATTTCGATTGTGCTGGCGCGTTCGATCGCTTCTAGATCGCCCTCAAGGAAAAAGCTTGCTTGCTTCGGTGAGTAAAACTCTTCGACGCGCCGCCAGAAAATTGCCCTTTTGGTAATGCCAAACATCTCTTCACTGGCTTTATTCCAGATCACGTTACGGAAGTCGTTATTTACATCTTTGACCGCAACGGCGAGTGGAATATTGTCGATGATGCTATCGAGGAATTTTTGCGATCGCCATAGCTCAAGTTCTAATTGCTTGCGATCGCTAATGTCATTGAGAATGCCCAGGAGATATGATTCGCTATTGATCTCAATGATTTCGCCAGAATATAAGACCGTTCTGAGATCGCCTGCTTTTGTATGAAATGCATATTCACGATTGCGGATCGAGCCTGTCTCTTTGAGAATCTGAAATACTTCGTGGCGATCGCGCGCATCTTCCCAGATATCAAGCCGTAGAGAACCGCTGTCGGCATCATCAGCATCGGCATCGGCATGACCAAAAAATCTGAGTGCACTATCATTAACTTCGAGGATTTGTCCATCCTTCATTCTGACAATGCTACTGGGATTTGGACTGGACAGGAATATTTTGGCGAACTTCTTCTCTGACTGCCGTAATTCCTCTGTTCTGGCCTCAACTAAAAGTTCTAATTCTTCATTAGTTTTAGCGAGGGTTGCAAAAGAATCGCGTAGTTGTGCTGCCATTTGATTAAATGCGCGTGATAGCGTACTTAACTCATCAATGCGAGTGATATTGACTTCGCGATCAAGTTGGCCGTTAGCAATTTCTGCTGTTGCCCGAATTAGTTGCCGAATTGGTTGGATAATCCACTTTTGGCTGGCGATACCAGAGCCGATGGCAATTATTAAAGATAGAAAGCAGAGCCAAAGTGTATTGCGGTTAGTGGCTTCTTCTAATGGTTGGCCGCTATGATGCCAAGAGAGCCAGCCTGTCAATCCGATCACTAGCGTAAATTGCAAGAGGAACGGCACGACCAAAACTAGTTGCAGGGGCAAAGAATGCAAGGATTTATAAGTACGAGTTGTCATATTTCCCTTAGATCGCTAGCGATTTTGCATGTTGACTCTTACTTCTATGCTAGTTTGCATTAAAACATCTAAATCAATCATGAATTTAACTACAAAGATTCCCCAAATTAAGATTTTGATTGTTGAGGATGATCCTTTAATTCAACTGGGCTTAGAACAGGCATTTTCCAAGTATCCTCAAATTACCGTTGTGGAAATTGTAGACGATGGTTATTTAGCTGTCAGTGCGGCCCTGAAACATGAGCCTGATGTAATTTTGATGGATATTGGCTTGCCTCGGCTAGATGGTATTGCCGCTACGCAAAGGATCAAGGCGGATTTGCCTAACACCCATGTGGTGATGTTGACCTCCCATACTGATAGTACAGAAATTGTAGCGGCGCTCTCTAGTGGGGCAGAAGCCTACTGTATTAAGGGTACGAGTATGGATCGATTAATGAGTGCGATCGCGGCCGCCTATGAGGGTGCAACTTATTTAGATCCGAAGGTAGGTAAGAAGATTTTTGAGTTTTTGAAACCGCCGATGCCTTCTACCAGTTTTGGCGAACTATCGGGTCGGGAGTTCGATGTGCTGAAACTAATGGTGGATGGCATGAGTAACCCTGAAATTGCGGCGGAGTTACACCTCAGCACAAATACGATTAAGACGCATGTGCGCGGCATTATGAATAAACTGTCTGTTGACGATCGCGTCCAGGCGGCTGTTGTGGCACTGCGGACTGGATTAGTTTAGGGCGATAGAGATTGTTTAATCGGAGGGGCATAAAATTTGCCTATCCCCAATAATTTCCATAGCCACTGGCTGCGGATTGCGATCGCGAGTAAAACTAACAAACCACATAATACAGACATAATTTTGCCAGAATTCGCTTGCTGGAGACTCCCCAAATAGTGCGAGCCAATCAGGATTGTATGAATAGCGGCGAGCAAAAGGGCGGGTACGGCTAAAAGATGCAGAGGTCGCCAGTACTTACCTAGCTTTTGTACCATCCAATCAAAGCTTGTGAACGCGGCGGGAGTCATGCAGGCTAGTGCGCCAAGTCCACACCAGATCGCGCATTGGTGTGTGGGCAACATAAAATCTAGAGCTTGCAGTTTCCAGCTAAAGGAATGCTCTAGCATGTGGATTGTGTGGGCGATCGCCAGGATAAATGATCCTACGCCAATCGCACGCCGGTAGCGTAAAGGATGCGGCCACCAATGGCTCAACGGGCGGGCAACTAGAGCGAACATCAATAAGAATAGGGAGGCATGTCCCGTGTAATCGATCTTGTCGCCTGTGCGAATCAAGGTGAGGATGCCGGTCGCGAGCGTTACCCAGCCGCCAAGACGAAATAGCTGACTGCGGCGATCGCTGCTAAGTAAGCTAGCGGAAACTCCCACGCCAATCATTGATGGGAGGGTGCCGAGTCCAAATGCGAGCATGGTCAACATCCCTCTAAGCAGATCGCCTGACTCCACCGCTTTAATTTGGGCGATGTATAGAAACCCGCAGGGAATCAGTCCCCAAGCCATGCCAAGTAACCCTGGAGTCCACCTGTTATGCCTGAGCGATAATCTTACCATCGCCGAACTAAGTCTTTGATGCAGGTTAAGCTTTTGAATGGGATGCGGCAAAGGAAGATTTGGCAAGATTTTTGGGTTAAGTTGCACAATACCCATCCATACCAACAGGATGCCTGTGAAGATGGCTAACCCACGCCGTAGGTTGCTATCAATACCTGCAAGCTGTCCACCAGCAACTAATATTGAGCCTAAGCCACCGATACCTGCACCGACAATGGCGTAGCTGATTATGCGACCTAGGTTTAACAGGGTGTGAAAAACAAGATACTGCTGCCAGGGACGCGCTGTTTCCTGTTTACTAGACAATGAAAAAGCGACAGTTAGTGGACCGCACATGCCAACGCAGTGACCAAAACTGCCGAAAAACCCTAAAGCCATAACCAGGAGTAGATCTAGCATT
>JANMRU010000036.1:0-31803 GCA_031388585.1 Pseudanabaena sp. SOY_30_concoct_251
GGTTACATCACTAGTACTAGCAACTTGGTTTAACTGCACCATGCCAGTGTAAGCTCTTAGCGCAACCCCTTCCGGAACGGCATGGGATGTAGCATTGTTGCTACTTGCCTCGGCCGAGGTGTACACAGAATTAGATGTCGCGTAGGTGTAGTTGACAGTACTTGCCTTTACACCAATACCAAGAATTTCAATATTCGAGCCAAAACGGTTCTTTTCAGTGAAGTAGGCTTGCTGACCTTTATTGAGGGTGCCAACGTAGGTTTTGGCTTCGGACTGCTTGGCTTTGTTGGACTGGTTGAGGAAGGAGGGCAAAGCAATAGCGGCCAGAATACCGATGATGATGATTACAACTAGCAGTTCAATCAGGGTAAAGCCCTTTTCGGAGTCTTTCTTACCGAGTACGTGTTGAAGAAGTTTGGCTTTGAATTCAGATTTCATGGTTTTGTCCTGTAATTTTTCTGTGTTTTGTTGGGAGTTATTTAGTTACTCTTCAGTCGTGTTTACAACTTACCCCCAAGATCAGCAGTTCATATCATCACGGTCAAAATATTTTTTTATTGGCTGGGTAAAAAAACTAAAAGTATCAAAATAGTTGTGGTTGCTATAGTTATGTTGTTTTGATTACAGGTTTTGGCAGTTCTTGAGAGTTATTTGACTAGCAATAATATTGTTGGACGAAATTAATTACCCATCAAAGTGGCTAGAACAGCTAAACCAAGATAAGGCAGTTGCGGACAGCTATCCTCGTTCGTGCCCTAGGAAAAAGACTATCATCGAAATCAGGAGGATCGGTTGTAACTAAGGAGGAAAACCATGACCATACCGACCGAAACAAAAAACGTCGAACAGCAGATCGTCGAACAGCTTAGGCTATTACCCAGCGATCGCCAGCAGCAAGTGCTTTATTTTGTGGAGTCGCTGCTAACTAATAAGATGCGCAGCGGGACGCATCTCGAAGAGAATCGCCCTGTTGAAGGTTGGCAGCCAGGAATGTCAGCATTAGATGTGTCACGAGATTTGGTAGGCTGCGTTGAGGGACCTGGAGATCTATCGACTAATCCGAAATACATGGAAAGCTTCGGCACTGTATGAGGCGACAGGTATTGCTGGATACAGGTCCGCTTGTTGCACTTCTCGATCGCGGCGATCGCTTTCATGAATGGACGAAAAAAATGTGGGCAAATATTGAACCACCTGCACTTACCTGTGAGGCTGTAATGACGGAGGCTTGTTTCTTGTTACGCAGTTTGCATGGTGGCAAGGAAGCAGCGATCGCATTATTACGTCGAGGTATTGTGCAAATTCCCTTCGATCTGAGTGAAGAAGCACAAGCCATTGAAGAATCGATGAGGCGTTACTCATCTGTACCTATGGCATTGGCAGATGCATGTTTGGTCAGGATGGCAGAACTATTGCCAAATAGTGAGGTACTTACTCTAGACAGCGATTTTGTCATTTACCGCAAAAACAGAAATGAGGCAATCTCTACAATCATGCCTACAGCGTCAAGATAATAAAGAACGATAGCGATTAAAAAGTTCAGCCAGTGAGTTAAGCCGAGAGATTCATGCAGAAAGAATGAGCAGGCAGTTAATCATACTTAGGAACGAAGCATCGCCAAATTCTGCTGGAAATTGAGCGATCACCTCAATCCAGAATAGGGTAATAGTTTCGTTGTAGCCACTATCTTTTGTGGTTACTACGCAGGCGCGATCGCGCGCCCAAAAAAGCAAAGGAGTGCGGTGAGGCACTCCTTTGCAATAAATAATGCAGAATATAAATAATTGCATTAGGTCAGGTTAAAACAACATGCTAGTAGGTGAGAGCCATACTGCGTGAAGTTTCAGGGCCTAAGTACACACGGACGCTTAGAAAATCAGTAGGGCAAGCAGTTTCGCAACGCTTACAACCGATACAGTCCTCTGTGCGTGGAGAAGAAGCGATTTGAGCCGCCTTGCATCCATCCCAGGGAACCATTTCTAATACATCAGTGGGGCAGGCACGTACACATTGAGTGCAACCAATACACGTATCGTATATCTTGACTGAATGGGACATTGTAATAGTGCTCCAATCTGGTGCGTACCCAACGGACTGAGTAAAACTCAGCCCCACAGTCTATGTAAGAGCTGCTTTTAGGTACAAATTCATCAAAATTAAGTCTACCGCAGTAGCTGAACTTCGCAATTCATAATTGGTAATAACTTAAAACAAATTAATAATTCGTTAGCAATTTGCCCCAGCTTCGATAAAGCTACTGTTTTACAAACTCTATAATTGTCGAACAGAAAATGTTTCGCTGGGTTGTTTTGTAAGGGTTTTCGACCCTCGAAAATTTCTTGACAGACCACTAACCAGATTTAGTCAATTTGAGGGCGGGGTAAGCTAGCATTAAAGTCGCTGCAACCTTTTTTGCGATCGCTTACATATATGCCCGAAACTGATCCCACCTCTATTGATACCAATGACACCGAAGCCCTTATTGTCTCCTTGCTCCATAAAGAAGGAACATGGGTGCAGTGGGGTAATGCTTGCCAAAAATTACAGAAAACGGGACTTAATCCCCAGGCTATTTTTGAACAAACTGGGTTTGAGCCAATTCACCAAAATCAGCTGATCGTGGCTGCGCAAGTGTATGAGGGTTTTGGGAAAGGTAATGCCGCTAGTTTCGTTGTAGATTATTTTGAGTCTAGGGGTAGCGATATCCTCTACGAATTTCGCATTTTGCCTCAAGCAGATCGGGTGAGCGCAGCAGAGTTAGTAGCAAGTAACAAATTAGATGTCTTTGCCGCAAAAGATATTGCCAAAGCTATGAAGGAATTTGCGGTACTGTCAAAACTGCCCGAAGGATTTACGCGGCATCCAGGTGATGCCGTCGCCTACCAAGCCTGGAAATCTGCCACAAATCAAAAAGACCCCCAGGAAAAAACCAAGCTGATTTCACGCGGACTCAAGTTTGCTTATAGCGATTCAGCCAGGACAGCCATAGAGCGTTTACTTAGCGATTTAGTCTCTCCCAATGTCAAAAAAGAACCGAGACTGCCAGTTTTTCGGCTGGAAGAAGATGATGAAGTACCCAGAATTATTCCAGTGGTGGGCAAAATGCCCCTAAGCGCCGCAGATATTAAGGCTGTACCGCTGGTTGAGGAAATCGCGCCATTTGGCATGGTGCAATACTCTGGCGACTGCGCTTGGATCGCCCTGCCAGGCTGGTATGTGGTGCGTAATGCTGAGGATGGCATCGCGATCATCTGCGATACCGATACGCTTAAAGAGGCTTCGGGACAGCATCTGCCTAGTAGTTTCCCCAATAAACCTGAGGAGATTATTGTCTTGGTAGATCGTGCCCAAAGAGAGTGGCAAGACGATCGCTATTTTTTAGTTGAACAAGATGGCAATTTAAAGTTTCAATGGTTTGCCGAACCGCCAAATCTGACACTGCTTGGGGGGGTGATGTTAGTGATGCGCCAAAGACGCGTGCTAGATGAAGAAATTGGTGGCGATCGCTGGCAAATCGACGAATAGAAATTGGCTTTTGACAATACTTTGCTAGCTTGGGAACATTCAATCACTACAACGGATCGTCCGAGTCATATTTGTTACTCAAAAAATAAGTAGTGGTATTATTAGTAAAAATATTTTGATTTGGTCTTGGCCTAGTCGCAGCTTCCATAACTTAACTTATGCGCAAACTGCGAAAGTATTTAGTGATGCTTGAAGTAGAGAGGCTATCTATAACTACTGACCAGATGATAAGCAAACGAGCTAAATAAATTTGCTCTGTTGCATACAGGGAATGTCAAGATTTCAGTTGTGGTCTAGGAAGTGAGGTTTTTTTCGTGAATTACTCTATTTGTAAGACATATGATTGTAGATTGCTGAAGAATCCATTTCTTGTCACGTTTACCTGACTATCTGAGAGAATCGTAAATGTCATCAGATACTTCTAAACAAGCAACAGATCGAATCCCAGCTCATTTGACTCTCACGTCTGATCGGAGCGGAGACGATCCGACCTTACATAAAACTCTTGAAACGGAGACGAAACAAAAACATCAAAGCTTTCGGCTTGCAGTAGAAGATACAGAACGCCTGCAAAATATAGTGATTGGGCTGGAGCGCCTTGGTCAAAAAAATTTACTCCCTGAAGAAATAGAGACCGTAAGTCTTAAGTCTGAGACCTTCGATCTTTTGCAGGAGTATCGTAAGAAACCGTCTATTCGGTTGCGGAATCGTTTAGTGCAGCTAAATACAGGTCTGGCCAGAAAAGAGGCCTATCACTGGACTAACCAATGCACTGAGACATTTGATGACCTACTGCAAGTGGGTTTAATGGGCTTAATCAGGGCAATTGAGCGATTTGATACTGTTAGGGGACATGCCTTTAGCACATTTGCTGTGCCTTATATTCGCGGGGAGATTCAGCATTACTTACGCGATAAAAGTCCAACTGTCCGCACTCCCCGCCGCTGGTTAGTTATTCATAATAGTGCCTGTAAAGTTGTGCGGCAACTAAGGGCTTTAAAGGGGCGCGAACCATCCGATCTTGAAGTTGCCCAGCAGTTAGATATCCCTTTGAGCGAATGGCAAGATATCAAACTAGCTTGTCAGAATCGAGCGCCAATTAGCCTGGATGCCCCAGTTGGAGACGAGGGTGAGCTAGGCTCATCTTTGGGCGATTTATTAACAGATGCAAATTACCGCAGTTTTCAAATGGGTGAAGAAGATAGTATGAGGCTATATCAAGCCTTATCCCATTTAGAAGACCGTACACGCCAAGTAGTGGAATATGTTTTTATCAAGGAATTTACCCACAGAGAAGTGGCGGAAATTCTGGGTATCAGTGCTGTAACTGTATCTAGACAAGTCAAGAAGGGGATAACTGTGCTGAAGGAAATTATGATAACTCCTTTAGATTAGGTATAACGGTTAGCTATTGGCTGTTAGCTTTTCGAGAGCCTGATGTGCGGTTAGAGGTTCATGACGGCAAGCGTCGTAGACTCACATATCTGCTGCAAACAGCTTTTGTTTTAGTTGCTGCCACAGACCTTGAGGCTTAGTTATGGAGCCATTGCTTCGATCGCTAACTAAAGCAGGATTCTTAAAGTCAAGCAGCAGAACGATTCTAGTTTGATTACCTCGATTCCATGCTTCATGTTCGGTAGTGTCATCAAAGACAAGGCATTTTCCTTCTTGCCAGTTACGTGTCTCATCGCCGACACGAAGGGCGCAACCGTCGCAACCGATTAAACCAAGATGACAGCGCAATACGCCATCGGGATAGCCAGTATGGGGGGCAATATGAGTACCCGGTTTGAGCGAAGAAAATCCCGCTGTTACCAATCCAGGAATAGATTCAATTAGCTTTGTGGATTCTGGACAAAGCTCGCAGTTTTTGACCAGCTTTAACCCAAACGCATATAAACCAAAAATATCCCATCCCTTACCGTAAAGGTGCCTTTCTGGCCACTCCACAAAGTCCCGGCTGTTAATTTGCTCAATTTCTTGCCTTACTACTTGCCAAGTTGCTTCTAAAGCTGAAGTAAACTCAAAATCTGCGGAGTTGTAATACATCTTGAGAACTGGTTATTTCTTATGATTTAACTGTACAAAAGTACGCTTGAGTAAAAGCACAACTGTAGATGATAGCGATCGCGCGATCGCTCCCATCCCACCCATACGTTGTAACATTTTCCAACTAAATACGACCCAGTACCAGCCTTTGACAATTTCTCCCCAAAGGGGCAGTTTCTCTGGCTTTGGCTCTGCCTGGTTTGAAGGTGGATTTGATGATGTATTCGTTTCTGATTTATCCATAGTAACGGTACAAAACGTATTGATATTAGTTATAGCAAACTGCTGCAACCAAAAATTAAGGACTGGAGTTAAATCTAACTCCAGTCCTTAACTAAATTAAGCAAGTTGCACAACTAAAAAGCTTTAAGAAGCAATCATAGTAGCCTGTAGTCGAGCACGAGCGCGACGCATTGCTTGATCGGCTTGAATCTTGCCTTGTTTATCATCTTCTTTGATGTTTTTTAGGCTCTCTTCTGCTTTGTTCAGCTCGCTACGAGCAGCTTCAGCATCGATCGCACTTCCAGCCTCAGCCGCATTGACTAGAATCGTGATTTCGTTGTCTTCAACTTCAGCAAAGCCACCCATCAGGGCGATCGCTGACCAGACCTTTTCCTGCCTATACCGCATCACACCGATATCTATAGCGGTAATTAACGGGGCGTGGCTAGTTAAGATGCCGAGCTGACCCGTAATGCTAGGTAGAATTACTTCCTCAGCTGTGGCATCAAGAATAGTCTTATCGGGAGAGATAACTCTTACTGTTAGTGTCATCGTTATAGTTCTACGTGTTTGCCTATGCCTTTAGCTTTTCAGCCTTGGCGATCGCTTCATCGATATTGCCAACCAGATAGAATGCTTGCTCGGGGAGCTCGTCTAACTGACCTGAAAGAATCATGTCAAAGCCTTTAATGCTTTCTTCGAGCGTGACGTACTTACCAGGTGAACCGGTGAATACTTCGGCCACAAAGAAGGGCTGCGACAAGAAGCGCTCGATCTTTCTCGCCCGTGCCACGATTACACGGTCATCTTCAGAGAGTTCGTCTAGACCGAGAATGGCGATAATATCTTGCAATTCTTTGTAACGCTGTAACGTTTGCTGTACGGCACGTGCTACGCGATAGTGATCTTCGCTAACTACACCTGGCTGGAGCATGGTAGAAGCAGAATCTAGCGGATCGACAGCGGGATAAATCCCTTTAGATGCTAGAGAACGCGACAACACCGTGGTGGCATCAAGGTGAGCAAAAGTTGTGGCTGGAGCTGGGTCAGTCAAGTCATCTGCAGGTACATATACAGCTTGTACTGATGTAATCGAACCATCTTTTGTGCTGGTAATGCGTTCTTGTAGATCGCCCATTTCTGTCGCCAAAGTTGGCTGATAGCCTACGGCTGATGGCATCCGACCGAGCAGAGCTGATACCTCAGATCCTGCTTGGACAAAGCGGAAGATGTTGTCAATAAACAACAAAACGTCTTGCTTAGCCACATCACGGAAATATTCCGCCATGGTTAGAGCCGACAGACCGACACGCATTCTGGCTCCAGGTGGCTCATTCATCTGACCATAAACGAGGGCTAGGTATTTAATTACACCTGATTCCTTCATTTCTTGGTAGAGGTCATTACCTTCGCGCGTGCGCTCGCCTACACCACCAAATACGGATACGCCAGCGTGCTTGGTAGCAATGTTGTTGATTAATTCTTGAATTAATACGGTCTTGCCGACGCCAGCACCACCGAATAGACCAATCTTGCCACCCCGACGGTAGGGAGCCAAAAGGTCGATTACTTTAATGCCTGTCTCAAACGTGGAAGGCTTGGTTTCTAAGCTCGTGAACGCGGGAGCGGGGCGGTGAATTGGAAGTGTTTCTTCCGTTTCGACTGGGCCTAACTCATCGATTGGCTCGCCCAAGACGTTGAAAATGCGTCCCAAAGTAGCATTGCCGACGGGTACGCTGATCGCAGCACCCGTGTCAATGGCTTCCATGCCACGCACAACACCGTCAGTGGTACTCATTGCGACAGCTCGCACCTTGTTATCACCTAGCAATTGTTGAACTTCGCAGGTGACGTTCATGGTCTGACCTGCTTCGTTCTGACCTTTTATGACGATGGCATTGTAGATCGAAGGCAGTTTGCCATTGGGAAATTCTACGTCTACAACTGGCCCAATGATTTTAGTGATGTAACCAGTATTGGTTTTTTCTGCGGTACTGACCATGCTTGCTGCTTTCTCCAGCTTGTGAATGCGATTAAATGGTGAAAAATGTTGATGCGATCATCTCTTCAGGATTTAGAGCCAATCCAACCAACCCTCAAATTATCATTGAATGGCTACATTTAGAGCAGGCAATTTTAAAACAGCTTTTTGGGCAGGCACGGAGGCACTGCCCCTACAATAACTGGCAAATTCAGGACATTGCCTGGATGACGTAGTCAAAATATGGCTCGGCAGCTTCAGCATCATCCTTACTCAAGAGGGATATGGCTGCGTCTTTGAGGCAGCGTACCGAATCAGCCATCCCAGCAAGTGGGACTCCTAATGAGCCATACATTTCGCGGGCACCAATTAATCCAATCGTTTCAATTGGATCTTTGTCGCCTGCAATGATGCCATAAGTAATTAGACGCAGGTACCAGCCATAGTCACGTAGGCATTGCGCTCTCTGTTTTTGACCGTAGGCATTGCCACCTGGGGAAATGTAGTCTGGGTGAACTTTCCAAAGCTCGCCACTAGCTTTTTGGATAATCTTATCTTCGTTCTCTGTTAGTAGTGAGGCGATCCGCACGCGCTGTTCGCCAGTTTGCAAAAAACCACTGATGCTTTGTAGCTCGGCGATGGTGGGATAGCGTAACTCATCGTCGGCTCTAAGTAAAACTTGACTGACTATGCTCATAAAAAGTTAGAAATGAGGATTTAATTTAAATATATTTTGCTTTTAACCAGTTTACCGAAAAAATGTCAACAAAGCCTTGCTATTTGCGCTAACTGCGATCGCCCCATGCAGTTCTTAGCCTATGGATATTTTGGTTATCCCCTCCTCCCGCCTTGCTGCTGTTGATAGGCAAGATAAATCGCCTCTAGGAACAGGTCATCGCTTGCACCTGCTATGGGCTTTGTGAGCTGAATAATATCGCGGATTTGGCTGGCTAGTTGGTTGCTCAATTTCAGTTTGGCATCAATATTCATGGCTTTGCGCCGCTGGAGGTATTCGCGAATTACGGCAAAGTCATCGGGTATGAGGGCGGCAATATTTGTATTTTCTAATAGGCGATCGCAAATTGTCTGGGCATCTCGACCTACGGGAAAACTGGCTGAGGCAACGGCTGAATCTTCTTGAATCACGAGCGTACCTGCTAACCAATCACCCAGCCGCTTTTCTCTGGCACCCAAAATAATGAACCATGCCCCAACTGAAAAGACATCATCTATGGGGCGCAGTAATGCTCTTAAAGCTGCCTGTTGTAATCCTACTGGTCTACCATCGTCACAAATCACACGGATTTTTGTGCGGCGCTTGCCTGGAGTTTGCCCTTGCCAGAGGGTTTCAAAGTAGACAAAATAGCCGACATAGATCGCAAAGCCAATCAAAAATGCGATCGCCGTTGCCCATTGCCCAAAGATTTTAGTTTGAAATATTGGTAGCTGGGAAAAAAGAATAGCCCAGCAAATCAAGACCACGATCAGAGCAATTCCCCAGATGATGTAGTCGATTGTCAGGGCAAGCGCACGATTGCCAATGCCCGCCAGCGTAAATTCCAACTCTACGCTTTCGGGGGTTCGCAGCGTAACTCGATTAAAAAGGCGCATACAAAGCTATTCAAGTAGGGGGAGTTTAGCGATCGCGTAGTTTTAGATCGGCCCCCTCACGGCGACTGCGCAGATCGTAGTACATCACTGCTTTAATCGATTGCCAGAAAGGTAACACTAATACACCACCAATCAGACTGATCCCGAGGTTAATTAGGTAAATAAGCCAGAAAGCCGCAGTATTTTCTTTGAAAACTTCAAGCAAAAGGCTAGGTAAATAGCCAGTAATTACCTGAATTGGGATTGTTACGAGGAAAGCCACAAACACGATCGCCTGTACCCTACCTACGGAGTTGGCAGTTAGATCCCAACTCCTTTTCACACTTTGCATGGAGCCTAGCCCAGACTCGACTGCCAGTGGCACCTCCGCAACGATCCAGCGCGAATAGAACCAAATCATTGCATACACAAGGGCAATTATGGCTACAAACGCGAGCAAGAAAATTAGGGGAGAAACAGATCTCGCCCCACCAAGCAACAAAATCACAAAGGGTATAACAATCGCCCCAGCAATAACCAATAAAATGTAAAGTAGCAAGATTCGTAGCCCGACTTCTATCCCAACACGCAAATAAGCCCACATACGAGGAAGCACCTTGGGGCTAGCCTCACCTATACTCTCTGGCTGGTTCGCAAGTTCCTGATATGCCAAGCGCGAGATTAGTGCTGAGTTAGCGAGATATTTAGCTGTGCAGTATAGACTGACTACAAACAAGATGGGATTTAATATCGGGGCAAAAGAGCTAAACCGCTCTACTAACTCTAATACTGGACCTAGCCCTGATTCTTCTAGTGCTTGAATAGGTGTTGTGGTTGCACCAATAGGTGAACGTATAGAATTAAATGCCTGAATCAAAACCGAAAAGTATATGGATAAGAATGATAGAGCGGCTGGTAAAGCCCAAAGATTAGCTCGGAGGGCGATCCCGAAATATTGTTTTAGATTAGAACGGTAGAGGACGAGTCCGGCACTCACGACATTACCGATATTTAGCGGTCTGATGGGGCTAGGGGGGCGATTAGACATTTGCTTTGCCAAGTATGATGGGAAGCGAAGATTTTAGGTAATTTTAAGCTAATCCTGGCTTTTCAAGAGCAAAAAGTAATGAATATTCAGCGTTGGATCGCGCGGCAAGAACCTCAGTGGCAGCAACTTGATGCTTTGCTGAAACAAGCAGAATCTAAGGGGCTAAAGTCCTTACAGGCAAAGGAGATTCAACGGCTCGCTAGTCTATATCGCGCTGTATCGGCAGATCTGGCAAGAGCGAGAACCCATCAGATCGGAGATACTCTGATCCAGGATTTACAGATGCTCACTTCACGCGGGTACAGTCAGGTCTACCAGGGATCGAGACGCCAAGAAGGTAAGGCGATCGTTAACTTTTACCTGTGGGATTTACCTGTCACGATTCAAAGAAATTGGATTTATATTGCTCTGGCTTTTGCCATCTTTTTACTAGCCGCCCTAATTGCCTGGTGGTTTGCTTGGCAAGATCCGATATTTATGTCTTCAGTTGTGCCCCAAAGACTTATTTCGCAAGTGAGAGATAAGCATGAGTTGTGGATGGGCTCGATTCTGGGTAATGAACCTCTGGCCTCTAGCGGCATTATGGTTAACAATATCGCTGTCTGCTTTAAAGCTGTGGCGGGCGGCATTACGGGTGGGTTATTTACGGGATATGTGTTGTTCCTTAATGGCATATTGATTGGCGCGATCGCATCTTTAGTCAGTCAATACGATCTGGCGTATCCCTTCTGGGCATTTGTGTTTCCGCATGGTTCGCTGGAATTACCCGCGATCTTTTTTGCAGGTGGAGCGGGGTTGCTAATTGCTAAAGGCTTGCTTTTCCCTGGCAAGTATCGCCGTGCGGACGCATTACGTATCTATGGCTATGAAGCAGCACAGTTAGTATTTGGTATTGTGCCGATGTTGGTAATTGCGGGGGCGATCGAGGGCTTTTTCTCGCCTAATCCAGCGATCCCAGATGCTTTTAAATATTTGACAGGTGTGATTCTGTTTGTCTTGCTGGTGCAATATTGCTGCCGCACCCAGAGTCAACCCAATCAAAAAATAGGAGATTGACTCAATGTTTGCTCAACCACAAAGCGATTGCTTGCCCCTATCCCCCGAAGAATATCTCGCATGGGAATCGCAGCAGGATATCAAACACGAGTACGAAAACGGCAAAATTATCGCCATGACAGGCGGCACTATTCCTCATAGCCAAATTTCTGCTAATCTCGCCGCCCTGCTAATTCCCCACCTACGCGGCAAAGGTTGTAAAGTTGCCATCAGCGATGCCAAAGTCGTTACGAAATCTGGGAAATACTACTATCCCGATCTAGTCGTTACCTGCGACGAACGAGATCGCTTTGCCCGTGACTTTTTGCAATATCCCACCCTTATTGTTGAAGTCCTTTCCCCTGCTACTGAAGCCCGCGATCGCGGGATCAAGCAGCAAAACTATATGCTTCTCGATACCCTTCAGACCTATATCATCATCACCCCAGATCGCCCCAGAATTGAGATTTACCAAAGACGCAGCGATCTAGCTTGGGAATATTTATCGATTGCGATCGATAGTACGAGTTTTGAGTCAAACGATCCAGTTATTGTTATTGCCAGCATCGATCTGAAATTGCCCCTATCGCTCCTCTACGAAAATATTGATTTTATTGAAAGCCAGAGTGCTAGTTAAACTAAAGCTGATTTCTGGCTTTGAGTTGTAAATAGCGATCGACTAGTTGGTCGCTGATGCGATCGGCGGGGGCATCTAAAACCAGTACGCCCTTTTGCTTCAGATTCATAAAGGCAAGTTGGCGCTGTGCCAGCAGGTCTAAGGCTACGGCACGAGTGTATCCTTCTATGATTTCTGAGCCAGTCATATTAGATTGTATGTCTACTTGAGGATCGCGTAACGTCACGCAAAAGGGTAGATATCGAGGGGTAAGCCGACCGAGCGCTGCGAGTAATTCTGCAGAGGCGATCGCATCGACAATATCGGTAATCACGACTACGAGGGCGCGGCGGCTCTGCTGACGCACAACGGTGGTGACGGCGTTAAGATAGTCTGGCTCTAAAAATTCTGGTTGGAGGGGTGTGAGGCGTTCTATGAGTTTATTCAGGTGCGGTTGCCCCCGTTGTGGTGCAATCCAGGTATGCATCTGACGGTCAAATACACCAACACCAACGCGATCGCCGCGATTTAGTCCGGCCAGAGCTAGCGCTAAGGTCGCATTCAATCCCCAATCGAAACGTTGCATACCTTTGATATTGGCGGTCATCAGGCGACCGCGATCGAGCAAGATAATCAGCGTCTGTTCCTGTTCTGGTTCTAAAACTCGCACTAGGGGGCGGCTGCGTCGTGCTGTCGCCTTCCAGTCAATCAGGCGTGGGTCGTCGCCGATCGCATATTCGCGCAATTCTGAGAATTCTGTCCCCATACCCATCCGCCGTACCTGGCGGATCGAACCAGTAGATTGCAGGGTCAGCCGAATTGTCAGCGCTCTTAAAGCTAGTAGATCGGGATAGACAGCCACTTTCTGACTGGCAGCTACAGACCAATCATGCCAAGCTAACTGCCAGTGACTGAGCTGACGCACCTGGATATTCCCCCAGTCATACTCACCGCGCCGCAACGGACAAGCAGTATAGGTTAGCTCTTCTGTGTAATTTGCTGGGAGCACGACCGCAAGCGATTCCGCTGTGACCCCAAAAGCTTGGGGATAGTTGTCGCGAATCTGAATCGTAAATTGCTGGTGTGCATGGCTTCCGCGTCCCGATCGCACTGTAATTAGTACGGGGTTATCTCGCCCAATCGAGAGGCGGGCGAGATGCTGGCGGGACACCTGGACGCGATCGCGCTGCACGCGCTTGGTATCCCAAAAGGCGATCGCCAAAATGCTTAAATCGCCAAACAAGATCGCGATTACCGACACTGGGATACGAATGGTTTCAGGGACAAACATGGCGATCGGCGTGGCGATCGCAGCTACTAACAGGAATAGCCAGTAAGTCCGCTGGGCAGGCACAAATGCAGCAATCATCTGGGTACCGCCACCTGCGTGAGGATGGCATTAATCACGGCATCGATCTGCAAGCCATCGAGTTGGGCTTCGGGACGCAGAATCAGACGGTGACGTAATAGGGGCGGGGCGATCGCTTTGAGATCGTCGGGTGTGACGAAATCGCGTTGGTCTAACCAGGCATGGGCTTTGCTTGCCAATAACCAGGACACAGCGGCGCGTGGTGAAGCCCCCAGCGCCAGATCGGGATGCTGACGTGTGCGCTGTACTAGGGCCAGTAAATAATCAAAAATGCCTTCTTTCACCTTAACAGCTTTGACTTCTTGTCTTGCCTTCAGGCAATGATTGACAGAGGCGACGGGTTTCAGTTTGGCCAGATCGAGCCGCCGAATTGGAGCAGCAGCTTCGCTGTTGATTAGCATTTGTCGTTCGGCGATCGCATCGGGATAGTCCACAATCAACTTGAATAAAAAGCGATCGAGCTGGGCTTCGGGCAGCGGATATGTACCTTCAAACTCCAGCGAGTTTTGCGTCGCAATTACCCAAAACAGGTCGGATAAAGGCAAGCTTTCGCCATCTAGCGTTACCTGCTGTTCCTCCATCGCTTCTAACAAAGCCGCTTGGGTTTTCGGGGGGGTGCGGTTGATCTCATCCGCTAATAGGATCTGGGTAAATATTGGTCCTTTCTTCAGCACAAATTCACGACTGTTCAGATCGAAGATATTTGTACCTAAAATATCAGTGGGGAGAATATCTGGCGTGAGCTGAATGCGGCGAAACTCAGCTTGTACTAGTTTGGCTAATACTTTGACTGTGAGGGTTTTGCCTGTACCTGGAACGCCTTCCAGAATTACGTGTCCACCAGATAGCAGCGATACTAAGAGCTGGTCGATCGCTTTAGTTTGGCCAAGTACAATTTGACCGAGAGCCTGACCAATTTGGCTAAATACAGCGTGAGTTTCACTCATATATTTGTTGACTAAGTTAGGGAAGATATTGGCGGATAGTTTGCAGATTGGCCAACCAAAGTTTTAACTCTGATTCGCTAACTTTACGCGGTTGTTCGCTAATTTGAAGCACGGACAGCATCTCCGATGCAGGACGTTTGGTTTGTTGAATCCAGGCATTCACAATGGTTTTGCGATCGAGTAACAGTTGACCGCCCAAACCTAATGCCTGCTGGATGCGCAACTGCTCGGCCTTACCGACTACCTCTATGACAAACTCACTGCTTTGAGCTTTATGCAAAACGGCGGCCATTGCCTGCATATAAGCAGCACTGTTATCAACGGTGCGAGATTTTGGTCTTACTGGCCAACCAAATCGGCGATTTTGCGCCACGACCAGCACAACTAATACCAACGCTAATTGCAGCATGGCTGGCAGTAATGGTGTTTTAGCTAAGTATTTAGTCCAATCTTGCTTCCCTTCCTTGACGGTTAAATCGAGATCTTTATAGCCGTGCGTATACTCATCGACGATTACCAGATCGCGATCTTTGCTTACCAGCTGTGCCAGAAATTCATAATTACCGATCGCATCTTGATAGGCATTGGCGGCAATATGTGGTGTCGAAGCCAGAATAATCTCACCATCGCCTTCAGCTTTGGATATAACCACAGCGCCAAATTCATCACTGAGCAATTTAGTGGAATGGGTAAATCGCCTCGTCGTGTCGATCGCTACTGTGCCCTCTTTGCTTTGCAGGCTTTTGCTGAAATTTGCCTCGGTAGCAGGTGCTTCAATCCCCAAGATGATTAGGCGATTCCCCTGGGATACCCAGGTGCGAGTCTCGGGCGCGATCGCAATATCTGTGGGTGTTAGCCTGCTGCGTATTTGCAGCAATGTTACTTTGCCAGGGTTGGTACTAGAGGACAAATCTTGAATTGGTCGCTGCCAGCGTTGGATATTGACACCACGCTTTTGCATAAATGCATACCACGCACCATACCCATCGGGAGCGTTGCTATAGCTGGAACCCTGACTGGTGGGACTGCCAGCCGAAGCGCTGAATAGGGTGAGCAAGATGAGCGTCAAGAGGGCGATCGCGGCGATCGCCCAACCGCGTTTAGACATCCTGGGCATTGTTGGCATCGCATTTATCTGCATTTTTAGCGCGCACCTCTTATTGGCAGACTTTGAATGCTTTGCAGGCGATTATCTACATCTTGATAAGCCTGTTGGCACAGCTCATAGGTTTCAGAAGAGATTGAGGCATCGCTAAACCTAATTTGCTCATGGGTGGCAATTAGCAACTTGGACGGTTGGCAGGAGGGGATTTTGGCGATCAGTTTCAGGTACTCGCGATCGGTGCGGCTAGCTTGAGCGGGGACGATCTCAGCATCACTCAGGCGCAGAAGTAAAGCCATATACAAAGCTCCACAAGCTTCACTATAATTGCCCTGCGATCGCCATTTCTGGGCTTGTTGCAACCATTCCGCCACGGTATAGAGTAGCGATTTATCCACCGTAACCGTTGACTTTTGTCGATCGCGGATCGGAAACATCAACGATTCCAAATACGGTCGCAACTGCCTATAGATTTGCAAACCCAGCCACGCCATTACAAAAGCAAGGATCAGCCAGCCAATCTTAACGAGTATGTCCCATACCCACTCAGGAAAACCCAAAGAATTAACTGCTTTAGACAGCGCCGGACTAAATTTCACCTCTAGCCATTCACCAACGCGCTGTTGCAATTGCTGGATCTGCCAACCAAAGCTAGTTTTATCGAAGGACTTTGCAGACATGATGCCAGAAATAGACTTTTGATTTACTCAATCCTATAACTATCATGCCGTTAGTGAAACCGATAGTCCAATTTCTACTTGTTTTCAGATTATTCTGAGAATATTCGCAGCGATTTCAGCAACGATTTAGAGATGTAAGTATGCAACCAAAGTTAATCATTCATGGCGGTGCAGGCAGCACAGCTGAGAGTAAGGGTGGCGTGGAGCCAACCCGCCGATCGCTATATGCAGTAATTGAGGCGGTATATCCCATGCTGCTTGAGGGTGAAAGTGCGATCGCCGCAGTGGTGAAAGCTTGCCAAATGTTAGAAGACGATCCGCGTTTTAATGCGGGTACGGGTTCGGTACTGCAATCCGACGGGCAAATTCGCATGAGTGCGGCGCTGATGGATGGCGATCGCCAGAGCTTTAGCGGTGTGATTAATGTGGCACGTGTGCAGCATCCCATCGACCTAGCACAACACTTGCAATCATCGGACGATCGGGTGCTGTCTGACTTCGGTGCAGCCGAATTGGTGCGAGAGTTAGGTGTCCCGATTTTTAACCCGCTGACCGATCTGCGTTTACAGGAATGGACTGAGGAACGCAAAACTAATTTCCAAAGCAAAATGGCTGAAGTGGCGATGGGGACGATTGGAGCCGTAGCTCTAGACCAGTTAGGTCATCTCTGTGCTGGCACGTCTACAGGTGGTAGGGGCTTTGAACGCATCGGTCGGGTGAGCGATTCTGCCATGCCTGCGGGTAACTATGCCACAAGGGAAGCCGCCGTGAGCTGTACGGGAATCGGCGAGCATATTATTGACGAAGGATTAGCAACTCGCATCGTTGTGCGTGTTACCGATGGCATGAGTTTGACTGACGCAGTAAATAGATCGTTTGCAGAAGCAGAATCTCGAAAGCGCGATTTTGGCGCAATTTGCATTGATGCTACAGGCGCGATCGCCTGGGGTAAAACCAGTACCGTCCTATTTGCGGCATATCACGATGGCAATGCGATCGGAGACACTCTCTCTGAAAAATTGTGAAGCTAAAGCAATCAGCTTTTATTAGTTTGGGGGTGAAGTGGTGGAACCCCTTCGTGGGGGCTCAGCCCCCAACTTACAATTAATATAAGACTGCTATAGATTTCAGACCTTAAGTAGTGCTGTGACTGAATTGGAGATCTTTGACAACCTGAAGTAAAGCTTTATCTAATTGATTATTTGGGTCAAGCAGATCGACAATTTCTCTTATTTCAAACCATCTGGATGTCTCATATTCGCTATTTTTGAGTTCTATCTGGCTCTCATGCTTTTTCAGTTCGAGTTGATATGTCAAATTAAGTGTATGAGAGCCATTTCTCTGAGGTTCCTGTTGGCGAAAAGCAAAACAGGTTGAGTAGCATCCAATGTGTTTAAGCCGAAATACATCTATGTCTATTCCTGCTTCATCAATTAATTTTCTTTTGGCCGCATAGATTGGCTCTTCCCCTGGAAGCATCCTGCCGCCAATGACCCACCAAGTCTTTCTAGGATAGACGTTCCGCTTACCTAGGAGGACTTTTCCTTCAAGAGTTAAAACAACATCAACACAAGTAATAACCAAATTATCTAAAGCCGCACTGTAGTCTTCTTCAGACATGCGATCGCCATTACAAGTAGGACTTTTCCGTCCTTCTTCTTCAAAATGAAGGACTTCTCTAGAACCGTTGGTTGAGGCAAACCTCAGATCCTCAGGTAGCCTGAGTGAATCATGACATTGCAATATTTTTTCTAGTATTCGATCCACGTTGTATTTTCAAATGTTTTAACTAAGTATTTTTACTATAGCCAGCGCCTAGATCGTATTGACAGATTTTAATAGGGTGTGTGGGCATTGCCCACATGGAGGGGTTCTACCCCTCCACACTGTCCTAACTAACCTAATTGGCGATAGCTATACCGACCACAAAGGGTATTTACCTTAAACTTCAGATACCAATCCAGCCAATTCGCTTAATATTCGCGATAAACTGCACATAAGTTAGCAATAGTATCCTCTGTGATTGAGTGAGTATGTCTCAATTACCTGATTTTTGCAGTTGTCTGTAACCTAAGATATATCCGTGAACACACTGAACAACGCGGAAAGTCGGCTAATTTAAAATTCATTATGACTTAATGTGAAAATATTTCACGCTTGAAAAGCATAGATATGAAAGACGATGTAATTGTGATCGGTGCAGGAATGTCTGGCTTGGTCTGTGCCCAACACCTACGCCAGGCTGGGGTGAATGTCACAATCGTGGAAAAATCCGCAGGGGTGGGCGGACGAATGGCGACCAGGCGGATGCAAGGCACCTGGGTCGATCATGGTGCGCAGTATATTACTGTGCGCAGCGAAGCCTTTGGTCGATTTATTAATAAGTTAATAGATCGCGGCATTGTTCAGGAATGGACGCGCACAATCTATCAGCTAACATCCGAGGGATTGGTAGCCCCTAAGGCTGATGAAATGTACCCGCGCTACAGTTGTCCACAGGGAATGACAGCGATCGCAAAGCATCTAGCGGAAGGTCAGAATATCAAACTTGGGAAGCGCATTGCTACCGTAGAAATAAAAGATGGTAGATGGAATTTGACCTGCGAAGATGGCGAAGCGATCGCCGCTACTGCAGTGGTTGCCACCATGCCTGCACCTCAGTTTTTACCTCTTTTTGAATCGGCAATGAGTACAGCGCCGACATTTCTTAAAACTGTCAAACTAGTTAAGTTTGCGCCCTGCATCACGATTATGGCTGGCTACTCTAACCAGCAGGAAATACCGCACGAATGGCAAGCGATCGCCTGTACAGACGATCCAATCCTCAGTTGGATCGGACTTGATAGTAGCAAGCACTCCGCAGATAGCTCTCAACCAGTTTTTGTCTTTCAAAGTACCGCAGAGCTTGCAAGACAGTCTCTAGAGGAACATAATTTGGAAATAGCAGGTAAACCACTATTAGAGCAGGTCAGCTATCACCTTGCCCCCTGGTTTAATCAACCTGAGTGGTGGCAGGTTCATAGATGGCACTACGCACTCGTGCAAGAATCTTTAGGAGTTGCTTGCCTAAGTACGGAAATACCTCTACCGCTGGTTTGTGCTGGAGATTGGTGTGCTGGTGAAAATCTTGAAGGTGCTTATCAATCTGGCTGCGAAGCCGCAATGTCTTTACTGGAAATGCTGGACTGATTGCGTTTGCGTCGATTTTGCTTTACCCGTGCCGATCTGCTATCGCCTGTGATGCCAATATTTTGAATGACCTGGTGTTGGCGTGCTACTTCTAGTTCGATTAAATCGTTGTAGCTCACCCAAGCAATGCAATCTACTGGACAGGTATCGATCGCTTCCTGTACCACTTCCTCGACATCGCCATCTTGGGAGAATACTCTGGAGCGTCCGAAGTTATCCTCGATAAAGAAGGTGTTGCGTGCTACGTGGGCGCAATGCTTGCAGCCAATGCAAACTCCTTCATCTACATAGACGGCATTTTGCCTCAGGCTGCCGCCCAATTCAGGCTCCAGTCCAGAACGCTCGATATCAACCTCGCGCAGCAGGCCACCTAGTTCGGGTTCTAGACCAGAAGCTAATCCAGAGTGCAATTCTGATGCAATATCATCCATTCCAGCGTTGTAAAACTAGACGAACTG
The DNA here is from genome assembly GCA_031388585.1 of Pseudanabaena sp. SOY_30_concoct_251. Taxonomy (GTDB): domain Bacteria; phylum Cyanobacteriota; class Cyanobacteriia; order Pseudanabaenales; family Pseudanabaenaceae; genus PCC-6802. The sequence continues at coordinate 19,812 of JANMRU010000036.1, forward strand.
AACCATCTTCCTGTGTAGCTTGCTCAGTCAAGGTAAAGCCCTGATTTTCTGATGTCGCCATTACGGTCTGGATCGCATAGCCCTGGCGTACTTTGTTCAAAAAGCTTTCTACGGTCCAAGGCTGCTGCCAATATTGCATGTCAGCTACTAGCTCGTACTCAGTGCCATTCCATCTAAACCCAACGTCATAACCATTTTCCTGGTGGAGTACGACTTCGGCTGAGGTGGTTTCACCGCGATAGCCACGCAAGTCAGATGGGCCTGACTTCCAGTCTATGCCTAAATCGGTCAATGCTTTTTGCAAAGGCTCCAGGGTGCGAATTTGGGTTTTAACTTGGCTAAAGTGTGACATAAAGCTAGTTTCCTAATACTTAGTTTTTTAATTGTAGAACTTAATTCTTAATCTTGAGGATAGCAATTACTCATAAATACTGAAGATTTGTTACCAATCATTACCATTGACTGCGATCAATAGCTTCAGTTTGAATTACGCGATCGCCCTTAACAGATAGCGGTTGCGCAAAGTTTTCAGAACTTAGTTCGCGAGAAGATACTACACCAAGGTGCTCTTCGATCACGGCTGTCACGGCAGCACAGCTCGAACCAACTATGCCAGTTACCCTTTCTTCTACCCTGCCATCGGGTCGAATAATGAACTCTAAAGTTTCCATGCTTATACCAGCTAGAACTTATTTAGATAGTGTCGCCCAATTTCACAAAAGCGTCAATAAATTAATTAAAGTACACAATTGCTAAGTGAAAAGGTAGGTTTCCATGAGCAATTACCTTATTTAAGACATGAAGTAGCAATCAGTTTCTATCTGTTTAGGGGCAAAGCCCCTTCACCCCAAATTTACATTTCATCTAGATTGCTATGATGCCTTCAAGCACTTCGATCGCGAACTAAACGACCATCTTCCATGTAGACAACCCGATCGGCGATATCGAGAATGCGGTTGTCGTGGGTAACAAGCAAAATCGTACAGCCTTGACCTTTGGCTAGCTTCTGCATTAATTCCACAACGTCGCGGCCTGATTTTTTGTCTAGTGCTGCCGTTGGCTCATCAGCTAGAACTATTTTGGGTTGACTAATCAGGGCACGGGCGATCGCCACCCGCTGCTTCTGCCCACCAGATAGTTTCTCTGGGAAGTATTCAGCGCGATCGCCTAAACCGACAGATTCCAACATAGCGATCGCTTTGGCATTGAGATCGAGATTTAGCATGTCATCGTGCAACTCCAGTGACATGCGCACATTTTCCTTTACGGTCAGGAATGACAAAAGATTGTGAGCTTGAAAAATATAACCAATATTGAGTCGCATATTGGTTAACTGCTGTTTGTTCGCACCACACATTTCTTGCGCTAAAATTTTTAGGCTACCCTCCTGTGCAGAGCGCAGTCCACCCATCAGCGAGAGTAAGGTAGTTTTGCCCGACCCAGATGGCCCCGTCATAATCACAATTTCGCCTGGATTAATTGCCAAATTGATGTCGAATAATACTTGTTTGCGAAGATTATCCTCACCGAAATAGTGATCGAGATTCTGAACTGAGATCACAGGGGTAGAGGGGTCGAAGAACTCAGGAACAGAAGCATTTTGCAGAGTATTTAGGTCCATTTGTTTCTCTAGTGACTAGAACACATCAGCAGGGTCAGCAGAGCGCAGTTTTCGCATTGCCACAGCACCAGAAGCACTACACATCACAATTGTCAGGATCAGAACCGATATAGCGCGTTCCGCAGTCATTGCGATCGGTAAAAGTGTCGCAGCAAAGGCAAGTTGATATAGTCCATAGGAGAGAATGAAGCCTGGAATATAGCCCAATATCGCCAGAAGCAATGCTTCTTGGAGCAAGACAATCAGAAAATAGCGATCGCTGTAGCCCATCGCTTTTAAGGTGGCGTATTCAGGTAGGTGTTCGGAAACATCTGAGTAGAGAATTTGATAGACAATTACAATACCGACAATAAAGCCAACGCCTACACCCAAACCAAAAATAAAACCTATCCCAGTTCCACTTGCCCAGTATTCTTTTTCGATTTGGGCAAAGCCTTCTGGAGTGAGTACTTTGATATCATTGGGTAAACCTGCAATTAGCTGCGATCGCACCTTCTCAACATCAGCTCCTGGTTTAAGCGAAATCAATCCCACTTCGATCTGTTCGGGTTTGCGTTCTCGAAACAGTTGCAGAAATGTGGAATCGCTTGTAATCACATTGCCATCAGCAGCAAAGGAGGCTCCGTTGGTGAATAAGCCTTTGACGCTCACCATCTTGCCATTCAGTTCTGCGTCAACAAAGCTATCTTTCTTGAACCAATCTGCGATCGCGCCATACTCAGGACGACTCGCTTGGTCAAATAGCACCCGATCTAACTGCTTCAGACTATCCAGATTTTGGGTTACTTCGGCAGACTTAAACGCAGGTCTGGCAGGATCGACACCCCAAACGAGAATGGCACGACTGACGCGGGTTTCGGGGTTACGCCATTGCCCAGTAGCGAAGTAGAGCGGAGTTACGGATTCTACTCCCTCATAGCTCAATGTCTGATACAGGCGTTCCCTAGAAAAGCTTCTAACTGCAAATAGGGTTTGGAGTTGAGGATTAATCAAGACCAGGTCTGCCTGTAGACTGCGATGCGGCTTGATGGCGGCATCATAAAGCGCTCCTTCAAATCCCATTTGGATGAACATAAGTAGATCGGCAAAGGCAATGCCAGCGATCGCGACAAACAATCGTGTCTTCTCTTTTTTTAACTGTCGCCATGCCAGAGGCGTTCTTTTTAGTAGTTTACGGAACATAATTCTGATAATTGAATATTTGCAATTTGTCGCCTAAACCCTGCAATTCTAGTTTGTCTTAATGCCATCATCTTCCTGTATTTGAGGCAGACTCAATACAGCCAGTGCTGCTAGTTCTAGCAATAGAGCTGCGATCGCGGTTGAAGTCAGTTTTAGCAACCATCCATCCGCCGTCCCAAATAGTCCTTCAGCTCCACTCAAATAGGCAGAAATAATATCGGTAAAATCAATCGCTATGCAGCCAAGCAGAAGCGTTCTCACAGTCATTTTGTCAGCTAACACGACGAGCACAGAAAGTATAATATCTCTGATTGCCCAAATGCGGATTGCATAAGGCATTTGAAGATTAGAAGACAGAGAAATTCCAAGTTCTTCCATAAACCAATGGGGGTTAGCATAGCCTAACGCACTAAGCCCGAACCGAATCAAGCACATCAGTCCTATCAGTAAAGCAACGTACCAGTTTTGATTTCTCATATTCACTCCGAGTTTAATCTCCTAAAATTTTCTTCTCGTTAATCCTTAACTGGTGTTACGTGGAATAATTTTAAGAAAGAATCATGTGGGGAGTTTGAGGGCTGCGCCCTCAATTGGGGCATAGACCCAAACCCCTCTAAATACAAATCTTCTTTTAGTTCGACGTAAGGTGAGTTAATAAGATTGGGAATCTCGCTTGTCGTTCGTTATTAAGCGATCGACAATTCCTTCAGCCACATACTCTAATGGTTTAAAGATCGTGAGAAGGAGCATCGCGTCTATAATATTAGGCTCATAAACGCCGTAGTACTCGATATCTGCAAGAAAATCGAGGATAACTATCGATATTGCTACGAGTAGAGTCGAACTTGTGAAGGCATCTCTTTGGAGAAACCGATGCCAAGGGACTTGCCAACACATTGCTTTTTACCTCACATCTGAATTGCCGTTTGGACTTGTAAGTTGGTTAAACCTGTAACTTGTTTACTATCTTCTGGATTCAGTCGAATTTTCACCTCAATGATACGGCGATCGAGATTTTCTCCAGGTTGATTGCTAAACACATTCTGGCGATTCACTTGTAGACCAATCTGAGAAACGGTTCCCCGCAATTCACCTGAAAAAGCCTGTCCAGTAATCGTTGCCTGCTGACCAAGTTGGATTTTGGCAATATCGGTTTGGTACACTTCCGCCACCGCAACCATCCGATCGGTTTGCCCAAGATCGGCAATGCCGCTATCCCCGATCTTCTCACCTAAGCGGGCATGTATTTTGAGGATCTGAGAATCCATCGGAGCGCGAACATAAGCTTGTGCTAGCTCAGTTTCGGCGCGCTTGACTGCGGCGATCGCACTATCGACATCGGTTTGTGCAGCTTGGACATCAACGGGACGCACTTCCGCAATTCGCGAGAGCGTGGCTTTTGCTTCGCTAATTTGAGCTTGTAGCGTATCAACGGTGCGATTTTGCCCAGAGGAGGCTTCTCTTAACCTGGCTTCTGCACTTTCTAATCCAAGACGCTTACCATCAATCACAGAATTCGAGATCGCACCTTCTTGATATAATTGTTGATTGCGAGTAAACTCGCTGCGAGCATTGCGTAACTCAGATTGCAGGCGGGCGATCGCTGCATTCTGCGACGCAACTTCCCCGCGCAACTCGGCTTGAAGTCGGGTGATTGCTGATTCCTGTGCTTGAATCTCGCCCCTTTTTGCGCCCGCTCTCACCTGTGCCAAACGTGACTGTGCCACACTGACTTTTTCCTGTGCTTCGACAAGAGCGGCTTTTAGGCGATCGCGACTATCGAGAATTGCAACTACCTGATTCTTTTTTACCTTATCGCCTTGTTTGACCAGAATTTCAGCGACGCGATCGCCATCTAAATTGACAGGTGCAGAGAGGCGACTCACTTCTGTTTGTGGCTCTAACCGCCCCAACGCTGTAATCTTCTTGAGCGTTGGCGGCGGTGCCACAGTTTGAGCTGTAGAGCTTTGCAGTGCGGCAAAATGAGATATGCCATAGAAAATAATTCCAGTTGTCATCGCTGTAGCCGCGATCGCCAGCACTAGCATCCATCGATTCGCTGGTTTTAAGAATATCTGAAAACTCATAATTTCCTCTTTAAACTAAAATCTAGGATTCTTTTAAATAAGCAATTAGCATTTTTTTTAATATCAATCCCTGCTGCTCAAATGGTACGCGATCGCTCATATACAGCCGCTCTGTAATCAATCCATAAATAAAGGTTATAATGAAGTCAGCAACCTCAAGATCCTGAATCTGCAAATAGTCCGAGATCGCTAATCTAGTGTCCTCCCAAGATCTTTGGAGAATCTCGTTATGGGCTATATTGCTGCGCCCGTGCTGTTGATAGAAGTCAATACAGACAACCATTTGGTTGAAAAAATAATTTTCATATTTAGCCACATATTGAACGATCGCTCCAACCCGTTCTTCCAGAGTCTCAATATCGCTCGCCTCAGCCAGAAAATTGAGAATATCTTGTTCGGTCTGCTCCTGTACTAATTGCAAAAACAATGCCTCTTTATTGGGGAAGTAGTGATAGAGAGTCCCTGTCGATACACCCAAGCCTTCAGCGATCTGACGCATCGTAATCGACCCGTAACCCTTTTGCGCAAATAGCTCAAAGGACTTATACAAAAGCTCTCTACGATATTCCGCGCGATCGACAACCTTGGGCATAGCAGAATTAACTGTAATTATTTTATATCGAACGTGTGTTTTAAATTAACATTATCTAGTTCTGTATGCAAGCTTTTTTCTGGACGCGATCGCAGCAACATTTTTGATCTCGTTATGGGGTGATCGCAAATTTCTATAAACCTCAAATCGTTATTCAGCTTTTCTAATCGAAAGGGCGATCGCTATTTTTTAAAGCGCGATGAGGCGATTTCATTTCTATTCGTAATGAGTCCAAACAGAAACAACCTTAATCATTTTAGTTTCATCATTAACTGAATAGACCAGACGGTGCTTGATATTGATTCGTCTTGAGAAATAGCCTTTTAGATTGCCTGAAAGTTTTTCATAGGGAGGTTCGTACGGATTTTGCTTAAGAATTTCCAGTAAATCTTTGACATTAGCTTCCAAATTGGCGGCTTTCAACTTTTTGGCATCCTTAAGAGCAGTTCGACTAAATTCAAGCTTCCACTCCATTTAATGCTCCCATAAATTCGGCCTCAGAGACCCAATCATCTGCGCGTTCATCTGCTCGAATTGACTCAACTAAGCCAGGCATAGACTGCAAATAGAGGGTTTCTTGTATGCTTTCCCAATCTTCTTTTGATAGCAACACCGCGTCACCTTGCCGACTGGTAATCACTCGTGGGAGATGGTCTTTATTGACCTGCTCGACTAAGCTGAATAACTTAGCTCTTGCCTCACTTGCGCTAAAAATTTCCATCCATTAGTATCCCAAACTTGTACAACTAATTGTACCACTTTTAGTCGTCATTCCGTTACTGCGATCTCATCGATATCTTTGGTTGGCTTGCTGAATGTATCGATTCTTTTCATGGGCGATCGCAGAATCATACACTCAAAAGCGCGGTTGAGTTAAAATAACCCTAAGCATCGCTGGAACCACTTTAAATTGTTTTAGTTGGTTGGCATTATGGTTAAAATTACATTAGAAGTAACGGAAGAGTTATCGGAAAAGTTAGAAAAACTAGGAGATCGCTTGCTAGAAGTCATCAATCAAAGTCTAGAGCAGCGAACTCTTCCAGCCTATACATATCGCTATGTCTTAAATTTCTTGGCAAGCAATCCAACCGATCGGCAAATTAGTGAATTTGGGCCTACGCTTGAAATGCAGGCGGGCTTAAAGAGATTGTTGTTGGCTAGTAAATCTGGCGTTCTGACGGAGAGCGAAAGGTTAGAGCTAGATGAATACGAACGTATCGAACGTTTGATCGTTATCCTCAAATCAGGTAATCTAAAATTTCTGCGCGACCAAAAGTCTACCGATTTCCAAAGTATGGCTCAAGATCGCAGAACATTATATTGTTTGCACGATCAACCTGATATATTTACACTCGCCGATGGAGATCTAATTCCGTGATCGATTTTTGTCATGTGCGATCGCAAAATTTCAAGCGAAGTCAATATTTTCATAGAGATCGCCGATCTTAATTTGGCACTCAAAGACATCACATGTCAATGTGACTGCTGAATCGTCATATTCAGAGAACAGCCATTGATGGTTAGATGTTTTGACATAGTGTTCTACATGAATGCTGTACTGGTCAATAAGTAGATATTCACGTAAGCAGTCAATGGTGCGATAGGTTACGAACTTCTCACTGCGGTCATAATCTTGTGTCGATTTAGAGAGAACTTCAGCAATAAAGCAGGGATTCGTCACGGTGTCTGTCCGTCCCGTTTGGAGTTGTAGGGGCTTTTCAATTACCATGACATCTGGATAGGTATACAGTGTGCGAGTTGGAACCCAAAGGCGTTGATCGGTGGCAAAGATCCGATAGGGTTTGCCTCGTAATGCAAATTTCAGAAAGGCTGCCAGGTTGATTGCTAATTCATTATGGTCTGGTGTGCCTCCAGTCATCGGGATAATTTCTCCATTGCGATATTCGCCCTTGTTCTCAGATGCGAGTTCTAGTTCGAGATATTCTTCTGGCGTGTAGGTTCGTTTTTTTATTGTTTGTGTCATGGTGTAAACCCAACTTCACAGTGTGTTAAGTCATTTATTCATCGATCTATGCAATTGCATTTTCCTCACATTCGTCGATCTTTCACAATGATAATGTAGCTTCTAGTTGAGCGATCGCAATTTCACCTATTCTCGGCATATAGATACTTCTCTCCCAGTCGAGCGATCGCGCACGTCACCCCAAATTTCATCAGGGTCTATATTAGCCTGCATCACAGAGGTAACTTTGCAATACGATCTACCCACTCCTCAGCAGTGGATGCTGACCAAATGAGCATCAGTTCATTGATAATGACTTCAAGCGGAAGCTTTCGGGAAACAATAATAATGCCTGGGCTTTGATTTTTAGTGATGAACTTTGCAAACTCCGATGGCATCGTTTTACGATCGTGACTGACAAGGACGCGCCCTTGCCGTGCCGCAATTGCCAGTACTTCAGGGTCTTTCACACCTTCTAACTTAGCTGCAAAGGCTGTTTGAAAGTCGATGGTGGGCTCTCGTCGTAGAACTCCAGTTACGATCGCCTGATTCAAATCAGCATCAGCTTGGTAGCGAATATTCACAGTCCTACCGGTTGTTTTGCTGCTTTGGCTGCCATGAGTTTGTTATACAAAATTGGATCGCTGTTTTTTAGCGGCTGGGGCATAGCATCAAATGCGGCTTCCTCATCAGCAAGGTAAGCATCGATTTCAGCGCGATTAGCTAGATAGAAGGCGATCGCTCCATAAACTAGTTCGAGAGTGAGTAACGGGAAAGACTGAACGATGCTTTCAGGGGATAATCCTTGGCGAAAGGCATAGACAATCGAATCAAGGGAAATCCGAGTTCCTTCAACCCAATAAGCATCATTTCGATACTCGATGTAAGTTTTAGCTGCAACAATAGACATACATGCAGATCGCTTTTTATTGTTACCAATAACTGTAGTATAAACCCGATCGCCATGATGGGTTATACCTAGTGCGATCTTTTATCGATTCTTGTCATGGGAGATCGCAAAATCACAAACTCAAATGTGCTATTACTCAGTAGATTTTACCACCTGATGATTTGTTCCAGTTCAACGAGAGTACTTAAAGTGTTTTGGTAAAAGCATTTTAAGGTAATAATATAGACTAAAATAGATGAATATATTAGCAATAATCCATGAATATATTAGCAATAATCCATGAATCTAATTATCACTAACCTTGTTTTTGATGAATTCATTATCATTGACGCTGAGTTATGGCTCAAACTTCAGCTTTTTATTTCGACAACAGCGCTTTAGCATTGTCAAGGTTACTAGGCTCTCTTTCACTGAAATGCAAGATATAAATTAAATTATGCAGATAAATCACATTATTATTCATGAACTTATTAAAGAGCAGTATAGCACTCAAGCAAGAGTGGAACTTTCCTCTGCCACTTTAATGGTCGATGATAAGGTGAGTTCATTAATTGAGAAATTGAACGAAAGATTCTCCATCAGTAGTAGAGCTGGTGTAACGTATGGAATATTTGCCGATGATGAAGCACTGTTATTTCCTCAAAAGTACAAGGGTTATCATCAAAATCAAATAGTTGATAGTTTTGTTGATATGACTTCTTCAGTAATGAATGATCTTCGGGATCAAGTTATGAACATTCCTTTAGCAAAGGGAGGATACTTAGTTTTTGCAGACTATCAACTAAATAATCAGAATTATTTTGGAATTTTTCTAATAAGGAATACTTCAGGAATGCTTTTTTCAAAAGATCATAGTTTAGATACGTACAGAATAAATTCCGTTACGCATATAGACCTTGAAAAAATCGCAATGGGCTGTAGAATAAACCAAAAAAGTTTTGAAGTTAATGAAGTTCGCTACCTAAGTTTCATAAAAAAAGACATTTCAGATGTTTCCGGATATTTCATCAATTGGATATGTGCAGTTGAGCTAATTAACAATCAAGTGTATACGGAAACGCTGTATAAAATTGCAAATCATATTTCTCTGCCAAGAGATGAAGATGATGCGGAATTTATTTCAAGAGAAGAATTCAAAAAGAAGATACATGATATATCCCTGAACTCTCCTAATGAAACTATCAATCTTGCGGACTTAAGTAGTATTTTATATGGAAACGCACAAACAATTCAACAATTTGCCGAAGAAAATAATTATGAAATTGATTCAGAATTTAAGCCTGATAGAAGGATCTTAAAAAAGTTCACAAATATTTCTGTAAATGAAGATGGTATTAAACTTGAATTCACTTTCAAGGATTTTAATGACAAGATAACTGTAATTGATAATCATCAAGTCGTTATCGAATCTCAAAGACTTGCTGCTGAAATCCAACGAAGAATTAATGAATAATTATGACTTCAGATAGTATTCTTGATTTTCAAACATTATATGTACTCTGGACAGAGAGCCTCGAGAAATCTTTTGATGGCAGAAAACTTCAATTAACTGTTGTCAATCAAGAGGAAGCTTGTAATCGAGTAAGTGGGAAATTCGATACTGATCGTATTGAAGGTGACAAAATTGAGATACTTTTGGTCAATGACAAAATGAAGGTTTTCTATGATAAAATCACTTTTCTAAAAGATTTTACAGATGAAGATCTAAGCAAAGATTTTGCAATTATCGAATATTGTAATGAGTCATTTATTTTCTATTCCCATGAAGATCAAAAGAAATATAGACAGAATCTTAATAAAGAAATAGTAGAACTAACGGAGGATCTATTAATTGAAAATACTTACTATTATTCTAAAATACTGGACTTAATAAAGGAGAAGCTCGCAATTTATCATGCGTCAGCTAATCGTGAAATTGTTATTGCTTTCACCCCAGTTCATGAACCCATCTTTTGCATTGGTTATCCATCAATCAAAGCCGAGATTACGGATTGCAGCCTGAAGAAAGTTTATGCCAGGCTTGAGAGCGATCTTCAAAAGAAAGATTTTATAGGTTTTATAAAGATTCAACTATGCAAATTATTGGATGTTGTTGATAAAGATAAAAGATATATTGAATTCCTACGCAATTCCGATAAAATCCTTGACTTGGCAGAATTAGACTTTGAAATATATTTGAGAAACTTTTCTTTTGATGAAGTAAGAAATAAATTTAGGGAGAACAAAGAAAAATATTTGCAATCAATTCAAGAACAGAATAATAAGCTTTACTCAAGAGCAGGAGCATTAGTTGTTTCAGTCTCTGCTTCTGTCTTTGCTTCGTTTAAATTTAATAGTGATTCAAATGTAATTGGAGCTTCTTTGATTTTATTTGTTTATGTGTTGTATAGCATCTACTGTTGTTTGGAGTTTGTTTCTATTCAAGATGATATTTTTATTCTTAGAGAAGAATTAAAAGAAGATTTAAAAATATTTAAAGAAAAGCTGCCTAAAGCTGCTGATATTTTAATAAATGACTCTTCTAAGTTAGAGAAAAAAATTTTCAAGACGAACAATAAACTACTGATCTTGTACTCTTTTATTGCCTTGTCAAATTTATCTGTGTTTGCCCTTATTTCTCTTCAAACGGGATGGTATTTACTTGTAATCATTTTCTTTGGAATGTTCTTTCTCCTCTTTCATTACATGATTTGGGCTGAGCTTTGGAAGCATATCTCAAGTCCCAACTATCGCACTTCATGAGCTGCTGTTGGAAGGAAATTGACTGAATATTTTGCCTGAGAATCCTCATCAAGCAGCAGTCGTAGACTCAAGAAGCACTCCTTTTGTCGCTAAACGGTATCGCTCCTCATCTGTCTCTATCTTCAGTAGCTCTTGATGGCTCTCACAATAACTGACTACTTCATAAATAGCTGGTAAAGGTAAATCCCAGTTTTCGGCTGCCTGCTCTGCTGACATCTCGTTGACGAGCATATCTTGCCAGATCGTTGAGGCAAGAAGTTTACGCCCTTTGATGTAGAGTTGTCGCCGCCAGTGATGAGGGCGGGTTAGCAGATATTGCCAATCTTCAATCCCAACCGTATTTTGTAAAGACTGAATGAGGGCACCGATCAAGGCAAGGCGATCACTAGTAGATAGTTTGTAAGCTTGTTCTTTAAGTTCTTGCAGTGACATGAGGATGGCTCCACCAATGCTGATACCTATTCTAGTATGAGCGATCGCGCCCGTTTGTCGTCATCCTCAAGATTTAAAGGAAAACTATTCTGCGATCGCATTTCCATTTCTGAAACTTGATGAATTTGCGATCGCCCACAGATTCTATATGGAATCGTCATGCATTTAGCTGGAATAGAAAGGCGATCTCCTGCCCACACCCTAAACAGCTTTTTACGGTCGCTTTAATGATTTGGTCTGGGTTCTCACTCAACTCACGCCCTCCACCTTCCCGTCCTATGCTACCTCCGCGTTTCTCGTCACCCCCTATCCCTTAACTCGCCACCTCTGCTTTGAATCCTTGCGCTGGGGGTAGACTTGAGTTCCTCAATGTTTTCTTTGGTTTCTTTTTCTGTGCCTGCGGTAATTTTTGTAATTCCTCCCATAGCTTAACTATCAAGGCATCTTTTGTCTCCTCTGTTAG
>JANMRU010000043.1:0-9017 GCA_031388585.1 Pseudanabaena sp. SOY_30_concoct_251
ACCTTCAGGCACTGAAGCAAGCATTTGCTGCGTGGCAGTCCCTGAAGCCTTCTCAGGTATCCGCGTAAGGTGAGTTACTAAGGATTGTTGTAATTTGAGCATTTTGGATACTGCTTTAGAATGCTCTAAGAGAAACCAACAAAACCAAATAGTCACTACTCTTAAGGCTACTGTTTCATACAATTTATCACTTAAAAATGGTTGGCTTTGTATTAATTTTGCAACTGCCCAAGGAGATGAAGCGATCATCAGCCCTATGCGAATCCATAATACTGTAGTAACGAGATTTGGCAATTTCACTAAAATAGTGATTAAAAAAAAAGAAAAACTAAGAAACAAAATCCCAAAAATAAATGCTATTCCAACTGTTCCAAAATCACCATACAACAAAGTTAAGTAATTCAGATCGTATCTTGAAATAGATAAGTTGTCATAACTTGAACGACGAGTAATTAGAAATGGTAAAATTGATAATGTGAGATAAGCCAGACTGAAGAAGAAAAAATATATCCTCAGTAGCCCAGGTGTCAATGAGCAAATTACATCCTTTTTTACCACAACGTTATTACGCTTGACGACACACTGTGCTAAGAGTGATAAAGTCGGCCTAAAGGTTACATCGTACTTAGTAGTTTTACCATTTTCAATTGCTTCAAAATGATGAGTGGAGGATGGCTTAAAAATGCTCAGTTTTTCAGAAACTATGACATTGTCGTAGTAGACATATTCTTTCCCAGCAGAGGCAACTGCTAATTGTATTTCATGGTTCTCAATTTTAAAGCTTATCTTATTCATCTCTATTAATTAAGGTGTGCCTTTCAGCATAAGCTCACACCCATAGATTGGTAAAGAGGCTTTTTTGGATATAAATCAAATTTTGACAAAACTTATTGGATGAAGAGCAAGCAAGTCCCAATCATAATTCCATCTAGGGTGCAAAAAAACCTGCCCCATAGTCAATGCAGATAATCTTTACCTCGCACTAATGATATGGGGAAGCTATTGGAGAGTATATTATCCCTTAACGCAAACAACTTGCTTAAGCGTTGCCACCACTTCCACCAAATCAGCCTGATTACTCATCACCTGCTCAATTGGCTTATATGCCCCAGGAATCTCGTCAATAATCCCCTCGTCCTTGCGGCACTCAACCCCCGCCGTTTGGGCGATTAGATCGTCTAGCGTGAATTGATTCTTTGCCTTGTTGCGCGACATCAAACGACCCGCGCCGTGACTGCAACTGCAATAGCTTTCCGCATTGCCCTTGCCCTTGACGATATATGACTTTGCTCCCATCGAACCTGGGATAATGCCATAGTCCTCTTCGCGGGCGCGAACGGCACCCTTGCGCGTTACGTAGACTTCCTCGCCGTAATGCACTTCCTTCTCAGCGTAATTGTGATGGCAGTTTACCTCCAGCAAAGCCTTTGTAGGCTTCCCCCCAGCAACGTGCTTCTCCACAATTTTCTTAAAGCGAGCCAGCATCACATCGCGATTGAAGTGGGCATAGTCCTGCGCCCATTGCAAATCGTGCCAATATGCCTCGAATGCAGGTGTATTGCCAACGAAATAGGCTAAGTCAGGATCGGGAAGGGATATGCTGGATAGCTTCGCTAAATCCTTAGCCGTATTGATGTGGCACTGAGCCATAATGTTGCCAATACCGCGAGATCCTGAGTGCAGCATTAACCACACCTGGTCTTCGGCATCGAGACATACTTCTAGAAAATGATTGCCTCCGCCGAGCGAACCAATCTGCCGCATAGCCTTACCTTCCAGATTCTGCACGCCAGCGTGTAAATTTTTGAAGTCGTGCCAACCCCGCCAGTTTGTTACCGATCGCTCAACCTCTTTGTTCTCATTAAATCCCACAGGAATAGAAGCTTCCAGATCCATGCGGATCTTCTTCAACTTACCTTCCAATTGTGCAGCCTTAAATGGAGTCTTCACAGCAGCCATTCCGCATCCCAGATCGACTCCCACAGCGGCTGGGATAATTGCTTCTTTTGTGGCAATCACGGAACCCACCAAAGCACCCTTACCCAAATGCACATCAGGCATCAAAGCAACGTGTTTGAATACAAAGGGCAACGAGGCGACATTCCTTGCCATTTTAATCTCATCATGTCCAAGGTCGTGATTAGCCCAGGACAAAACAGGATGGGATGTAGATATATTTAAATTTTCGTAGGGCATAATCTTTGACTCCTGACACTACTCCTAATACGGAGAATTGAGAAGTGCAACTGTTCTAACTGCATCTTGATTACGAGCAGATAACAGAGCTATAAACTCACTTTAGTCGCAAAATCTCAACTCCGAATATACTACAACATACTACACAAGATTGCAAGAGCCTATTGCGGATCGCCCTAGACAGAGCTAATGTCAATGGTATAGCGAATAGCAAAAGGTAGGTCGATATGTCACTCAAAGCCGCCAAGGAAGCACTGTTACGCAAACGCTATACAGAGGCGATCGCCATCCTATTAGAGTATTGCCAAGACGCGCCCGATCGCACTGCTCAGGAATATATTCAGGCGCAGATGTGGTTAGTGTCGGCCTATCAAAAGACTGGCAGAGCCGATAAAGCGATCTCAATTTGTGAGGAATTCCAAGATAGTGACGATCCGCAACTACAACAGTGGTCGAGAAAATCATTGGGTACGCTCAGAGCAGCTTTGGATCGGGATGACGACGATCGCATCAAGGCCAATCCTGATGTAGCTTCGGTGATTATGTCAAAGCCCAACCGCTATCGCAAAAACAATGTGACCCTAGCGCTCGCGCCCAAATTGCAGCTTTATTATGTGTTGGCAGCGATCGCCACCGTACTAATTGTCCTAGGCATCATCTTAGGGGTGCTGTTGTGGCTGATTAGTCTTAAAGAGCTTAATCTAACCTCTCCCTGGCTAATTAGCGCAATTACATTAACCGTGCTGATCAGCACAGTTCTGTTTTTTATGTCGCCCTGGATTATTGAAACTGCCCAGAAGCAGTACAATCGCACCCAATGGGTAACACTCTCCGATCTTGACGAAATCGCACCAGAAGCAGTCGTGGCGATCGAGAAATTCTGTGAAATCCGCAATATCGATATCCCCAGATTAGGACTAATCGAAGACAATATACCTGTCGCTTTTATCTATGGCATCTTGCCTAATTCCACACGCATCGTCGTCAGTCGCAGCCTGCTACAACTTCTCGATGATGATGAAATCGCTGCGATCTACGCCTATCAGTTAGGTCACCTTCAGAATTGGAGCTTCTCGATTATTACTTTTGCGGCCGCAATACCGCAACTGGTCTATCTGCTGCATGTCTGGTTGAGTCGTGTCAGTTTTAGAGCCAAGCGCGCCAAAAATACGTTGAGAATAGTTGCAGGGTTCGTAAATGTGCTTTACAACCTCAGCAATTACATCTTGCTGTTGATTACTCGCACCAGTGGTTACCTTTGCGATCGCTTTGCCTCGGAGATGACTGGCAATCCCAATGCCATGACCCGCGCTCTCACTAAAATAGCCCGCAGTCTGGTCAGTCAAAACCAAGTGGGACAACCCACCAGTCGTCTATTAGAATCTACCAGAACTCTCGGCACCTGCGACCACAAAACTGCTATTCCTATTGGTATGGCCTTTGAGATTCTCTACTCAGGTCAATCAGAATATAACCTCTACAAAGTGTTCTTATGGGAACTATTCAATCCTTGGGCTAATTGGCTAGAGTGGCATTCTACGCACCCGCTAATTAGTCGCCGCATCAAACAATTAACTAGTTATGCAAATCAACTAGGTCTCACGAGCGAGTATGACTTTCCGCAGATTCTCAGCGAAGGGAAATCCCTTAGTAAAATCAAACTCTCCAAAAACTTTGGCCGCGATCTACTAATTCAAACTGCCCCCTATACTGGCTTACTAATTGGGTTCTTACTATCTCAAGTGTTTTACTGGCTATACAACAACTGGTTACCACTGAGCCTCAGCATAATCGGTTTAGGATTAGGCATTATGTTCCAGGGTAGCTTGAGATATCCCAGCTACCGTAAAGTTATCGACACTGACCTAGTGGGGTTACTAATCGATCCCTATGCTAGTACATTATGCGGACAGCCCGTCCAAATCCCTGGCGAGCTCATGGGCTATGGCAGAAAAGAAAATCAGCTTGGTTATACCCTCAAACTAGAAGATCAGTCTGGCCTGATTTATTTAAATTATCTTCCCAATCTTAAATTGATGTTCTCTAAATCTAATGAGACGATCCAACAGATGGAGAAACTGACAGGAGAATCTGTAACAGCTACTGGTTGGTTTAGACGCGGCGAGATCTCAGCGATCGACCTTACTTTCTTACGGCCGATCTTGCAAGACCCTTCATCCAAAGTAAAATCCCTAGCTAGCTATCATCAATTATGGAATAACCTTCTGAGTTCGGCGATCGTGCTAGTTGGTTTAACAATTTTGGTAATTACTTCATTATTTTGAGCCTTCCTGCCAGGTTGATCTCTGGGTGCGGGGTAGGCCCAGAGGCACTACCCCAGATCGCTACGTTAGAACTTTTGTTAAAAAGGCGAGGCGATCGCTGGCTTCCTCAATCAATTTAGCGGTAGGTTTGCCTGCGCCATGTCCTGCTTTGGTCTCAATCCGAATTAAAACAGGATTTTTGCCAGTATGAGCCGCCTGTAATGCCGCTGCAAACTTGAAGCTGTGGGCTGGTACTACACGATCGTCGCGATCGGCAGTAGTAATCAAAGTCGCGGGATATGCTGTTTTGGGCTTGAGATTATGTAGTGGAGAATAGGCATAAAGAATGGGAAAGTCTTCGACATTTTCAGGAGATCCATATTCCGCCGTCCAAGCCCACCCAATTGTGAACTTATGGAACCGCAACATATCCATGACGCCAACAGCAGGCAATGCCGCCCCAAATAGATCTGGGCGCTGCGCCATGCAAGCACCAACCAGCAGCCCACCATTACTGCCTCCCGAGATCGCGAGTTTGGGCGTACTGGTATAACCATTCGCATTTAGCCATTCAGCCGCAGCGATAAAGTCATCAAAAACGTTTTGCTTGTTGGCCTTTGTCCCAGCTTGGTGCCAGTCTTCACCATACTCACCACCACCGCGAAGATTTGGGACAGCGTAGATACCACCCATCTCCATCCAAACAAGATTGCTAATCGAAAAACCTGGAGTCAGAGAAACACCAAATCCCCCATAGGCATATAATATGGTGGGATTTTGGCCATCTAATTCAATTTCCTGCTTACGGGTAATAAACATGGGAACCTTTGTACCATCTTTGCTCTGGTAGAAAACTTGCTCAGTTATATACCGATCGGCATCAAAATTTACCTGTGGGCGGCGAAATACGACATTCTCATCTGTTTGTAAGTTGTAGCGATAGATGGTCGGCGGTACAGTAAAGCTGGTAAAACTGTAGAAGGTTTCCGTATCGTAGCGCTTGCCACCAAATCCACCTGCCGATCCTATCCCAGGCAATTTAACTTCGCGCTCAAATTGTCCATCAAGATTGAAGATCTTTACTTGAGTAGCAGCATCTTTCAAGTAGAATGCGACAAATTGATCGTTTATCAAGCCCACACCTTCAAGAGTTTCCGATGCTTGGGGGATAATCTCTCGCACTTGCTGTGGGGCGTTCACATCGATCTCGATCGCCCGACCACGCGGAGCATCCAAATCAGTGCGCAACCAGAAAATTGAGTCGTCATTACCGATAAAGCTATACTCAGCACCAAACTCAGAAATCAGCTCCACAATATGCTCAGTTTGGATCGCTTCTAAAGTTGGATGAGCTTGCAAATCTAGATAGAAAATGAGATTTTTAGATTCGCTACCTTGCCAAACCGAAATAATTAGATATCTGCCATCTTCGGTAACTCCACTATCAAATCCCCATTCTTTGCGATCGGGGCGATCGTAGATCAGGATATCTTCTGACTGAAGCGTACCAAGGCGGTGATAGTAGAGTTTTTGATAGTAATTAATGTTTTGCAGTGCGCCACTTTCAGGTTCATCATAGCGACTGTAAAAGAAGCCTTGCCCATCATGCGTCCAGGCGGCATTAGAGAATTTACTCCATTCCACGCGATCGCTCAAATCCTCACCTGTTTCTACAGACCTAATTCGCCATTCCTTCCAATCTGAGCCACCAGTGGAAAGAGCATAGGCCATCATTTTGCCATCATTACTAATTGCTAGACCTGACAGAGCAACCGTACCATCGACTGAAAGCTGATTGGGATCGAGTAAAACGATGGGTTCGCCATCTAGTGCTGTCAACGTGTAAAGTACGCTCTGGTTCTGCAAACCGTCATTCTTAAAATAGAAGTAGCGATCGCCTTCTTTGAACGGAATGCCATATTTCTCGTAATCCCATAATTCGGTCAAGCGAGCTTGAATCTTTGATTTATCAGCGATCGCTTCCAGGAAATTAAAGGTAACCTGATTTTGTGCTTGAACCCAAGCCTGAGTTGCCTCAGCATCTGCATCTTCTAGCCAACGATATGGATCTGTAATCTCGATACCGTGGTAATTATCAACCGTTTCCCCTATGTGGCTGGGGGGATAGTTGAAAGGCTGGCTGCGAGATTGGTCGTGAGCTTGGGCGGTAGGCCGATCGGTTGGCGACATGTATATTCTTCTAGATAAGGATGCTTTTAGCTATCATAGCTGTTACGATCGGTTAGTAGCGATCGCTTCTTAAATTTGATGCTACTGATGCTGTGGAGACCAATCCCTTAGAAATAATTTGTTAACCACATGTTAACTCACTTGAATTACTTCGCGTTCGCTATTGAGAATATTACTAAGCCAGAAGGTACATCTAGCGTATTTCTTGTGGCGGAGAGCTTATTAATACAGATAGCACTGTTTCTAAAAGTAATTCTAGAATTTATCGCAATCTTAACGATCGCGATCGCCGTACTCATAACCTTCAAGAGATTTCTGCGTCAACGTTCCCACCCCAGAGATCGGAATCTTCAGCAATCCCTCCGACTGGATTTGGGTCTATCCCTTGCCCTATCTCTAGAATTTCTCCTGGCGGCAGATATCGTTGGTACAGCCGTATCTCCTGGTTGGGATGCGATCGCTAAACTGGCGGCAATTACTGGAATTCGGACTTTTCTCAATTTCTTTTTGCATCAAGAAGTGCGAGAAATGCAGAAAAATACGACCGTTACCCCACCTTATGTGCAGGAATCAGCAAATTCTTAAATATCCACTTCTTCTTTGACCTTACAGAATGACAGGTTTCTGGATTGATATGAAAACTACAATACAAGCGATCGCACCAGACGCCAGATAGCCTGTCAATGATATTCTCTATAGAAGAATGTTCAGGTTTCATCAAAATTAAATTGGTATAAAGCAGGAAGGCTAATATGAAGTGGAATGAAATGCGCCAGAGTGAGAACGTGGAAGATGAGCGCGGTGGCTCACCCAGTCGTGGAGCGAGGCCACTGGTCGGAAGTGTTGGTATTGGCAGCATTGCGATCGCTCTGATTGCGGGTCTAATTTTTAGAGTTAATCCGCTTGAGATCCTGGGTTTGATCTCTGGCAATACTTCGGCTCCTGCGCCACAGGCGGAAGTAAAACCAATTAACGATAAAGACTCTGCTTTTGTGAAATCTGTGCTTGGAGATACTGAAGATACTTGGAGTCGGATCTTTAAGCAGCAACTCAACACTCCATATAGAGCGCCCAAGCTCGTACTGTTTAGGGAAGGGGTCAATTCAGCCTGTGGCTCCGCTCAAACAACATCCGGGCCATTTTACTGTCCAGCAGATCGGAAAGTATATCTAGACATGGCATTCTTTGAGCATATTCAAGCAACTGCTAGCCCTGATGCTGACTTCGCCAAAGCCTATGCGATCGCCCATGAGGTGGGACATCACATACAAACGATTGTGGGTACGTCTGACCAGGTAAGACAGTTACAGTCAAAAGCGAGTAAGGCCCAAGCCAACGATCTATCTGTACGGGTTGAACTTCAGGCTGACTGCTATGCGGGAGTTTGGGGGCATTACACTGCACAGCGAGGTTTAATTGGCGATCGCGATGTGGCAGCAGCTATGGACACCGCTACCCAGATTGGCGATGATTATTTGCAAAAGCAAGCACGGGTAAATGTGGTGCCAGAATCATTCACGCACGGCAGTTCTCAGCAGCGGGTAAAATGGTTCAAAAACGGGCTAAAAACTGGTGACATCAACCAATGTGATACTTTTGCTACCAAACAGTTGTAGGGCTTAGCAATAATTTGGAAAAAAATGGCTAGATCGCTAAAGGTATTACTCATTTTATGTTTGACAATGTTTTTGGGCGTTGGCTCTAGCAGCGCCGATCGGACACCAGGCAAATTTGACTATTATGTGTTGAGTTTGTCTTGGTCGCCTTAATATTGCGAGTCAAACAGCAATCCAGATCCTGCCCAATGCGGGCAGAATTACTACAAGTGTGAAAGGGCTGGAGAGCGATTTGATCGGTGCCAACCCAAAACTTGATAGCACTAAAATCGCTGTGGGCTGCAAGGGGCAATATTTGCAAGAAATTCGGCTTTGCTATAGCAAGGACTTGAAACCTCATGCTTGCTGGCGAAAGGTTGCGGACAAATGTAGCGATAGAGTCGTTTTGAGACCCATTCGGCAAAAAGGAGATAGAGAATAAAGCTTTAGTTCCAATCCTTTCAATTAATAAGTTTTCCATGTACAAACCTTCTTCAGCAGATAAAGTGTGACTAATTCAACTAGTTCAACTAGCTCGCTATCAATAAACCTTGCCTTTCTCAGTCAAAAACCGACGGGTCTAACCGTCTATGCACAAAACATCTGCTCGCATCTAACTAGTTTAAAACCGACTTTATTCACATCTCATCCCATTCCCAACTATAACTGCCATAAAATCGCAGAAAATCTCAACTCCGATTATGGAGCTAAGGGACATCTCAGACGTTTGATCTGGACGCAGTTTCGATTAGGAAATATCCATCACCAGCTA
>JANMRU010000044.1:0-7698 GCA_031388585.1 Pseudanabaena sp. SOY_30_concoct_251
GACCTTGCTTATGCTGTCATCGATGCCGTTGATGCCCGAGCAAAGGTAGGAGGCTACACGGCAGAACGATTCAAATTCCATAGACCTCAAGTCTCTTAATCAAACTTTATGCAGTTAAGCTTTCCCCCACCTACCTACTTAGTAATCCATGTCAACATTAACCAGCATCAACATTTCCAGAGCGAAAAACTTTACCAATAATCTCCTCAATCGGGGGGTCACTGACTGTTAGGTCGATAACCTGTTGCTCGGCGAGGATGCGCGAAACGGTTTTGGTCAATTTCTCACGGGGCACTAAGAACCTGACAAACTGCCCATCTATTTCAGTAAAGTCGCTATAGGCTTGCAAAGCTTCTATGCGCTCAGTTTCGGAATTAGACAGCGAATGAGCCAGTTCTACTCTTACTTCTCGGTAGGGAGCAAATTTCTCTAATAGGCCATCTAGGCTGCCATCGTAGATCAGTCCTCCTTCGTAAATTAGCAGCACGCGCTCGCAAAGCGCGGTAATATCAGCCATATAGTGGCTGGTGAGAACGATCGTCGCACCATACTGCTGGTTGTAATGACGCAAAAACTCACGCACCGACGCCTGAGCGTTCACATCCAAACCTAGAGTTGGCTCATCCATAAATAGTATCTGGGGTTGATGTAAGAGCGCTGCAAGCAATTCTGCCTTCATACGTTCGCCCAGAGATAATTTGCGCACTGGCTGCTTGAGTTTGTCTTTGAGCGCGAGCATTTCAGTTAATTCACTTAACCGAGACTGAAAGACACGCTCTGGGATATCGTAAACTGCGGCATTAATGCGCAGTGAATCCATTGCTGGCAAATCCCAGATTAATTGCTGCTTTTGCCCCATTACAAGCGAGATCTTTTGCAAAAAGCCAGCTTCGCGACGAAATGGAATGTGACTTGCTACTCTTACTCGACCAGTGGAGGGGTGAATTAAACCCGTCAGCATTTTTAAAGTAGTAGTTTTTCCTGCACCATTGGGGCCAAGGAATCCAACAATTTCGCCTGGGTCAATCTGAAAAGACACATCTCGCACCGCTACTATAGAGCGATAGTTGCGCCGCCAAAAATGCCTTAGCGTCCCTGACAAACCTGGTTCTTTGACAGCTACTGGATAGACTTTGCTTAAGTTTTCAACTGTGACAATCGACATGTTTCTACTCTATTACCAATTTCAAAAGAAAACAGATCAAATCAAAGGAGGTGAAGGGGGGAACCCCTTCGGGTATTTACAGCAAATCGCAACCAAACCCACCACAGATAAATCATTAAAACCCATGCGGGGGCTGCGCCCCTGCGACCAGCTTTTTATGGTGGATTTGATCAAAAACTGCTGTAAATTGGCATGACGGATCGAGATTGCCTTTGCACTTAGCAAATCTCGACATAATGGACATACTAAGGAGTCTGACACCTTTTCAAACAAATCCTGGCGTTACTGTAGTATTTAATCTGGGCTGGGGTAACATAGTTAAGGTGATTAGCCTGCACAAGGATTTTCAAAGATGTCAAGCCAAAAGTCAAAGGGATAATTTTTTTGCTCTTAAAGGCTAACATCCAAGAAAATTAACTAAAAATGCTGGCTACACTAACCCGTCAAAGCTTATTACGAAGGAAACAGGTGGATATATCTATGACCACAATCATGATTGTTGATGACAGTGCCATGATTAGGGAGATGGTATGCGAGCACCTCAAGCAGCAGGGTCTGAAGGTCGTCGAAGCGTTTGACGGTGCGGATGCCATTGAGAAAGTTAAGGCCGATCTTCCCGATCTGGTTGTTACAGATGTTGTCATGCCAAATAAAAATGGCTACGAGCTTTGCCGCTGGCTGAAAGGCGATCCCAAGGCTAACAAGATTCCTGTGATTATGTGTACGACAAAAAGTGAGGAATTCGATCGCTATTGGGGAATGAAGCAAGGCGCGGATGCTTACATTACCAAACCATACAATCCTGAGGAACTTCTGACCACGATCAGACAGTTGCTGGCAAAGGTTAAAGGTTAAAAGTAACTATTAGCTTGTGGATTTTTCGCTTGGTTGTGCGGTTTGGGCTTACAAGGGTTGGGTTGGGGATTTCTACCCAGCCAAAAGCAAGCCGTCTGAGTTTTTAAGCCTGTATAGCCATCGATTTACTGCAGTAGAGGGTAATACTACTTTCTATGTTTCCCCGGATCGTGGGGCTGTGGCCAGATGGCGAACTGAAACCCCTTCAGGATTTAAATTTTGCTTGAAGCTTCCCAAACAGCTTACACATTCTGGGCCGATCGCTCCAGCCATTTCTGGGGCAAAGAATTTTGTATTGTCAATGTCGGAGTTGGGCGATCGCCTAGGGCCAATGTTTGCTCAGCTTCCCCCCAGTTATGGGCCAGATTTAATTGATGACCTGGAAGTTTTTTTGGCAGCCTGGCCACAGGATATTGTGCCGCTGGCATTAGAGGTGAGGCATCCCAATTGGTTTGTTGAACCAATTGCTAGCAATCTAGACCGATTATTGGAGAGTTTGGGTGTTGGGCGGGTGCTCCTAGATTCGCGGCCAGTTTATGACTCACATGCCTCAACAGAAGATCCACAACTACACTCTGAACGGCGCAAGCCGAAATTACCATTACATTTAAGCGTGACCAGCAAATTTAGCCTGATCCGCTATATTAGTCACCCCGATCTAGCTTTGAACCAAACTTACCTAGCTGCATGGGCGGAGCAGGTGGCGGCATGGTTAGACCAGGGTATCAGTATTTATTTCTTTGTGCATTGTCCGATGGAGGAGCGATCGCCATATAACGCCTACTATTTCCAACAATTACTTGAAGAGCGCGGTGTGTCTGTCCCAGCACTCCCCTGGCAGGCGATCGCGCCAGTTCCAACGCAACTAGATTTGTTTAGCTGAAAAGTGTTTGGCTGTTAGATTCTCTAAATATAGCCAACGCTTAGATCGTTAGGACAGATATTAATCGGGGGCATTGCCCAATTGGCGATAGCTATACTAGAAAAATGGCAAAATCCGTTTCAGGAGGGCACGCAGTTTTAAAAGACGAATCGTTTCCGCTACTTTAGGCGAAACTTGAGCTTCCGGTGGAATATGTATCGCGGTCAAATCCTCTTTTAGTTCCAGGTATTCAGCGGCTGTCATCAGTTTGCCATCAACTGGCGATCTCGCCTCGGTATAGATTTCCGTGCGTAGTACCTCATCGGGGGTATCTTCACCTGGTGGTAGGTTTTGGGCATAGATCGCCGTTACGGGTAACTGTGCACATAGCAACAGAGTCCAGGCTGCAATTCGAGATTTCATAGTTTATCTTCCCAATCGATTTGGGATGCCATCACAACCACCTGGAATTGTCCTTCTAGTCTTTGTCCCGCCCCACATGCAAAAGTAGCAGCGATTTTCTTCTGAAAGATCGATCGCATCCCATAGATCTGATTCCTCTACAACTGCACCCGTATACTCACCTATCTCAAAATTTGGAATAGCGAGGCGATCGCGTGGCGAGGCCGTTGTGATATCTCCATAGAATAGCCTTATCTTACTCAGGTCAGCACCTTTAAGCTTTACCTTGGCTAGGATCGTACCGCTCAGATTTGTCCCTGTGAGATTACATCCACTGAGGTCGGCTTTAATCAAATTGGCACCACTGAGATCCACCCAGCGCAGATCGGTCTTACTAATATCTTTACCCGCAAGCATCGTGCCCAAATTGACAACGCGCACACCACGATCTAAATCGACAACGTAGCCACCCGACCCATCCAGAATGGCACGACCAAGCAGTCCGTCTCGCTTTAAGGGTGTGAGCAAATTAGCGCTGGAGAGAAATCGGATAATTTTGGCTCTTCCCTCTGGATCGCTACCTCCCACTAGCGCAGCAGTTCTTCCTTGGGCGATCGCACGTTCCAATGGCCAATCTTCCATCTGTCCTTGATCATCTAGGACCAGATCGGAAATTCCCTGAAAATAGGCATCAATGGTTTGTTGCTGCGTAATTGCATTCTGTTGACCAGTCAGGGTTTCTGAAATCTGATTCTGCCGCCATGCCACCCATACTGCCAGGATTGCAATTAGGATCTGTCCAACTGCACTAAGGGCATCCCATCGGAGGGAGTTAGCCCAAATCCAAAATGTGCTGTCTGCTTTAGTAAAGTGTGCCAAAATCAGCAGAATAATACTGCTTAGAATTGTAGAGAATGTAACATCCCAGTGCTTGCCCAGCGGCGAATGTGCTAGAGCGTAAAAAATTGCTGGTATCAGGATAGGCAGAGCAATCAACAGGGTAAGCCCAGAACCAATTAGGATTAGGAGGGTATCCTGTACAACAATGCCTGCTATAGCGATCGCTGTCGCTACAGTTGCTATTAGTAGATATAGTGCTTTAGATCGCGATCGTTGGACTGTCAACTTAATTTTTGGCTAGTCTGTAAGTAAACTGCTACATACTAGCAAGATTATCACGCTCACGGAATACCACATTAGTTAAACGATGAAGCAAGCCGTTACTCCCTTTTCATTGATTGAGTGGGCTCCAGCGTTATAATTGCTTAAGATATCTAGAGGCAAAAATTATGCGATCGCTGATCGCCGATCCGCATTTTCTCAGTTGCTGAAGACCGAGATCGGTATTTTGTGAATCATCCTTGTCTAATATTTGAGGTGTTGTCACCAGGTACTGAGGTAAGCGATCGCCGTGAGAAGCTAGTTAATTATCAAACGATTGGTAGTTTGCAAGAATATGTCATGGTTTCGCAAGATGAGATAAAAGTGGAAGTTTGTCGTCAAGATCTGCAGGGAAATTGGACTAAAGAAATTTTGGGAAGTGAAGATAAATTAGTCTTGAACTCAGTCAATTTGTCTCTGACGATGGCAGTCATTTATGAAGATATTTTTTGATTTTTTCGTTGAGCCAAGAATCCCCGCTTCTTTAGCAAGACAATCGTAGCAAGGCTTGCGTAGCTATGGGGAGTGTCAATAAGCTGAATTAGTGCCATCGAAATATTGCTGCTCCCCAGCTTAAACCCGCGCCAAACCCTGATGTGGCAACGATATTCCCAGGTTTGATTTTGTCAGCACGTACCCATTCGTCTAGGGCTAGAGGAATCGAAGCAGCAGAGGTATTACCGTAATTACTAAGATTGCTAACCATCTTGGCAGGATCTATGCCCATTCTTGTTTGGACAGCATCGAGAATACGCTGGTTAGCCTGATGCAAAATTACCCAATCTAGATCGGCTATTTGCAAATTAGCTCGATGTATAGCTTTTCCTAAAACTTCCGGTACAGAGGTTACAGCAAATTTATATACTTCTTTGCCATTCATCGTGATGGGGGCGTAGGTTTTGAGTGTGCGATCGTAGCTAAGATTGAGCAAACAGTTACCTTGCCCATTGCTGCGTAGTTCAAACCCCAGTAGATTATTCCGATCGGCAGCCTGCATCACAACAGCACCTGCTCCATCCCCAAATAATATGCATGTACCGCGATCGCTCCAGTCTACCCAACGCGATAAAACATCGGCACCAATCACCAGAATATTCTGGTATGTACCCGTTTGAATGAACTGGGCGGCGGTCACTAAACCAAACACAAAACCCGAACAGGCAGCACTAATGTCAAAAGCTACGGCTCTTTCCGCCCCTAGCAACTGCTGCACCTTTGCTGCTGTCCCAAATAGATCGTCTGGAGTGGAGGTGGCGAGCACGATCAGATCTAGATCCTGCGGCGTAATACCTGCGGCGGCGATCGCTTTGCTTCCAGCATCGGCAGCTAGACTAGCAACACCAACATCGGGTGAATCGACAATGCGGCGTTGTCTAATGCCCGTTCGGCTTGCAATCCATTCATCCGATGTATCGACGTGCTGAGCTAAATCGTCGTTGGTCAGTATTTTGTCTGGTACAGACGAACCACTGCCAATTAAGCGCACACCTCTCATGTAGTTTGTTCCTTAAGGTTGATATGTTTGGTTTAGTAAATTTTCAAGTTGGTGGATCGTCGGGTGCATCTTCAAGCGCATCTAAACTTGGGACGGGTACTTGTGCTTTCTGGCTCTTGATTTGCTCGCGCAGGCGCTCTAAAACCTGATTTTCCACAGCATCCTTCGCTACACGGATGGCATTCAGCACGCTTGATGCTCTAGAACTGCCATGCCCAATCACGCATACCCCTGCTACCCCAAGTAGCAATGCTCCTCCATACTCATCGTAGTCCATCCGCTCTTTGACTTTTCTGAGGTTGGGTCGCAAAAATAAAGTGCCAAGCTTACCTCGCCATCCTCTAGGCAATTCTTCTTTAAGGATTTGCATTGCCACTAGACCGACACTTTCAGCAAACTTGAGTAACACGTTACCGACAAAGCCATCGCAAACCACAACATCAAAGTTGCCTGACAGTACATCCCGTCCTTCAGCATTGCCAGCGAAATGGATCAATTTATTGTCGGCTAAGGCTTGATGCACCCTTACGGTCATGTCATTTCCTTTGGAGGGCTCTTCCCCAATATTAAGTAAACCTACTTTGGGTTCTTTGATGCCAAGGGCATAGCGGCTGTATAGCTGCCCCATCATGGCAAATTGCTCGATAAATTTGGGGCGACAATCTACATTTGCGCCCACATCTAGTACCAGTACTGGTTTGTGGGGGATGAGTGTGGGAAACAGCGCCCCGATCGCAGGTCGGTCGATACCTGGTAATCTCCCTAGGCGCAAGAGCGCAGCTGCCATTGCGGCACCTGTATGCCCTGCCGAAATCACGGCATCGGCGTCCTTCTGCCTTACTAAGTTCATTGCAACTGCAATTGAAGATTTAGGCTTGCGTCGCAGCCCCTCTAGTGGTTCTTCGTGCATGTCGATTATGCCTTCAGAGGCAACGATCTCCACGCCTTTATTATTCAGCGCGTCTGGATGATATTGCTTAATGTAGGCCGATATCACATCGCGATCGCCAACAAGCAAAACATCTACACCAAGCTTGGCTTGAGCTAATAAAGCTCCAGCAATAATTTCTCCTGGGGCATAGTCCCCACCCATAGCGTCAACTGCGATTCGCACGTGTAATTATTCCTGTTTGACTTGTGGATTTAAATATAAAAAACTTATTAAATCTGCCAAAAATTTTAACAGTTTAGCTGACCATCCCTCAGTGAAGAAAAAATTTTATAGTGTAATCCGTTACAATATACTCATTTAGGAGCGATCACTAAGCTATAAGTTACACTTAGCTGATATGCTTTAGGATTAAGTAAACCGATGTAACTCAGAGGAAATAAGCGCATGCTGCATCGCAAGATATATCAACTCTGTGAAGCCAAAAGCGATGTGTGGATTTACCTCAGGGATCAAGGGCGTTGGCTGGAAAGAGCGCGTATCTTGGACATTGAAGGTGATGTGGTCACGCTACGTTATGAAACCGAGGACGAAGATGAGGTTTGTTCTTGGGAAGAGATGGTGCGTCTGGAAAGCATTGGTGCAGTAACTCTCAAGCTGGCATCGGTGCCCAAGGGAAATGTTTCTTCCAACGATATCTTGGTATCCGATGATTGTCCTGAAGCCGAGCAAATTCATCCCAGACCCGAATCATCAAGTGAATAGTTCTTGGTGACTGTTGGCCAAGCTAGTGTGTCAACATAGCAATTAAAAATCATCATGCAACAGGTCGATCTAACTACGCTGGTGGCAGTCTGCCATGAGTTAGC
>JANMRU010000060.1:0-10793 GCA_031388585.1 Pseudanabaena sp. SOY_30_concoct_251
GGCGATAGCTATACAACGCAGTCAAATCCACGAAAAATGAACGGAAGGGAGTTTGAGGGCGAAGCCCTCAATTGGGGCGTTGCCCCAAACCCCTTGAAATTCGGGTTTTATCATTCACGGTGCGTAAGTCCTATTTTTTATGCCTTTTGATAAATCTCCACCCAATCTACTTCCATTGCCGTTGAGAGCGAAGTAGCCGAATCAGGAGTGCCGATAAAGCTATTATTCGCATCTCCGACAAGATCGCCAATTGCTAACTTCCATTTGAGATTAGATGGGAAGTTGGTAGGCGTGGCCGTCTTCCGTAAATTTCCATCAACATACCAGCGGATTTGACCTGGCTCGTACTCAACTGTGAATGTATGAAAACTATCGGTAAAGTTGGGGCCAACAAAAGTTGTGCTATTAAACTCTGGTCCGGTGGCTCCTGGAGAAAAGACCGTCATCACATTACTGGTAGGATCTTTTCCCTGTACCTCAGTTAGGACGATTTCAGGAGGCCATAGAGCATTGCCCTGGGCATCTTCAGCATAAAGGCCCACATATCCACTAGCACCCTTGCCTGTTGGAGCCTTAACACGTACTGACCATTTGCCAAAATCTTGCTTGTAGCCAAAGCCAGTGTCGATGCCTGCTGTTGAATAATTATCACCATTGTTTAACTCAGGCTTAATCAAGAGCTTGAGGAAACCATTCTGTACAACTGCGTTGGTGGGCTTAAACCATGAGTCAAGATCTTGAGTGCCAGGAATACCAGAGTAACGATTCCATTCTGGGTAGCTGATCTCGCCCGAAAAATCTTCGCGATACTTCAATACCCATTGCCCAGTGCTGGCAGTACTGGTACTAGAGGGAGACACCAGGCGAGCTGTATTACTGCCAGTGGCAGTGTTATTGGTGAGAATATCGAATTGACCATCGCGATTGAAATCTCCTAGGCCAACTGGTTTGGCGTCGGGTATGTTTGGTAAATCTAGAGGATCGCTACCAGTACTCATAAGTTGCAGTCGGCTAGAGCGATCGACAGGGTTGTAGAAGACGATATCAGAAACCTTATCTTTGTTCATATCTGCCGCTGCTACTGGTGTCCAGCCTCCCCACTTCGAGAGTTCTCCCCAGCCAACTTGCTGAGTACCTTGCATCAGCCAGATACCGCTCCACTTGCTATCGCGGTTGTAAATCACAACATCAGTATTGCCATCTTGGTTAAAGTCGCCAGCCGCAACTGCATTAGAGCCTACCCAGTTGGTTAAATCTGCGGATCGTGCAACTGAGGTGCCGTTCATGTACCAAACTTGGTTGCGACTACCATTAACCTCAGTGGCTAAGATATCAACTTTGCCATTTTTATCGAAATCTGCTGCAGCAACGGGTTTCCAACCAGGTCTATTTGGAAGCACAATATCTCTAAGAACTGCCCCTTGTCTCATTAACGAGATCTTCGAACTGCCCTGTGTGGAGTTGTACATCAGCAGATCCTGTTGTCCGTCGAGATTGAAGTCTGCTGCTCCCGCAATTTGCCATCCGCTTGATGATGGCAAATTCATTTCCCCTGTGTAACTTAGCGTTCCCATAATGACTAATGAAACTTCAATAAACTGCACAACATAGTTGCGGTGGTCAAACTATGAATAGCTGAGTGGGATATATTTGCTTTTGCTACTGAGGATTTAGAATCCTCCGAATACTCAAATCCGCTCTTGCCCATTCTGTTGCCGAAAACCGCATCGGCCAACGAATCAGCCTAGGTTATTTTACCCATGCTGTTGCGGAAACATATCATTGATGAAAATTTTTGGTTTTTCGACTAATGGAGTCCTTCCATAGCTTTATTGGGCAGCTTGGGGTTAGCATGGAAGAAACTATCATGAGTTACTCAAGGTTTGGTGCTAGCTTTGCCTCTAGTTCAAGATCCCGAAAAACTACAAGTGCGACTCAAAGAGATTCCCTTAGAGCCAGGGGTATATCTGATGCGCGATCGCTACGACCAAATCTTGTATATTGGCAAATCTAAAAGCTTACGAGCCCGAGTGCGTTCGTATTTCCGCAACGGTCAAGATCTGTCACCTCGCATTGCCATGATGGTGCAGCTAGTGAGCGAAATCGAATTTATCGCTACAGATACTGAGGCAGAAGCACTGGCGCTTGAAGACAATCTTATCAAGCAATACCAACCTCACTACAATGTGCTGCTCAAGGATGACAAAAAATATCCCTATGTTTGCATTACCTGGTCTGACCCATATCCACGCATATTTATTACCCGCAAGCGCAATATCGGTGGCTCTAAAGATAAATATTATGGCCCCTATGTCGATACCCACAACTTAAGGAGCACCCTGGGTATTATCAAAAGAGTTTTTCCGTTGCGCCAACGCCCAAAGCCTCTATTCAAAGATCGTCCCTGCCTAAATTACGATATGGGTTTATGCCCTGGAGTCTGCCAAAAACTGATTAGCCCCGAGGAATATCATGCAACCATGCTGAAGGTGGCGATGATCTTTCAGGGACGGACTCGGGAACTGATTGATAACCTTACCGATAAAATGGATGCTGCTGCCGCAGATTTAGAATTTGAGAAGGCAGGTCATATTCGCGATCAGATTAATACACTCAAGCATCTGGGTGCCGATCAAAAGGTGTCGCTTCCAGATGATACGATTTCCCGCGATGCGATTGCTATTGCCAGCGATGATAAACATGCTTGCATTCAGTTATTTCAGATTAGAGCGGGTAGATTAATTGGACGATTGGCTTTTGTCGCGGATAGCCAGAGCGATTTGCCATCCATGATTCTACAACGAACCTTAGAGGCGCATTATCAAAGTTGCGAACCAGTAGAGATTCCGAATGAGATCCACGCGCAGTTTGAATTACCTGAAGCCGAGATATTAAGCGCATGGCTGAGCGATCGCAGAGGCAAGAAGGTAACGATCTTTACACCCCAGAGACAGTTAAAGGCCGAACTAATAGAGATGGTAGCGCGTAACGCTCAGTACGAGCTAGCCAGAATCCAGAGACAGGGCGATCGCAATATCCAAAGTCTAGAAGGGTTACTTGAAATCCTCGATCTTAACGATCTACCACATCGCATCGAAGGTTATGATATCTCACACATCCAGGGTTCCGATCCTGTTGCTAGTCAAGTGGTATTTATCGATGGCTTGCCCGCGAAGCAGCACTATCGCCATTACAAAATTAGAAATCCCGAGATTACCGCCGGACATTCCGATGATTTCGCGAGCTTAGCTGAAGTAATTAGCCGAAGATTTCGCAAATATGCTAACGGCCAATCAGGTCAACCTGAGAGCGATCGAATTGATGACCAGACTGACGATCGAGCCAACACAACCGCCAATCGCTTTGACGAGGATTTCCCCGATCTGGTCATGATTGATGGTGGCAAAGGGCAACTTTCCGCTGTAATGGCTGAGATCGAACGTTTAGGCTTAGATGAAGATCTGCGGGTGATTAGTCTGGCGAAAAAACGCGAGGAGATATTTTTGCCAGGGCGATCGCAGCCAATAGATGCTGATGCCGATCACCCAGGGGTACAACTGCTGAGGCGATTGCGAGATGAGGCGCATCGCTTTGCGATTACATTCCATCGCAAAAAGCGCAGTCAAAGGATGCAGCGTTCTTATCTCGATCAGATTCCAGGTCTGGGACACCATCGGCAAAAGCAATTACTCGCCAAGTTCCATTCGGTGGATTATGTGCGTCAGGCGACTGTTGAGCAGATTGCTGATACCCCAGGTATTGGCATCAAATTAGCTCAACATATTTATTCACACTTTCATCCAAATCAGTAGGGGTACATCTCAGTATTACACTTTGCACATAGCCTTGCACTCAATTGCAGGCGCAAAGACAAACCCAATCATCCTCAACGAGATCGAAGTCTGGGCCTGGTTGCTATTTGGTGATTAAAGTGAGATGGTCTTGTTTAGCGGCACCGGCATGATCGAAGCAAAGTGGCGGATTTATCGTTTGGAATAGAGATCGGAATTTCAGGCGAAATAGATACTTGACAGCCAACATACGCGTCAGTTCTTGCAGCAATGGCCAGATTTGACGAAGTTGCTGTTGCCAGCCTAATCGTTTCATCAACTGGAACCGTATCTTTAAACGCCAGAGAAAATATCTCGACAATTGTTGTGGGATTGAGTCAATCGAGCGATCGAAGCGGCGATTGATGATTTGGTCAAAGTCAAAGGTTTGTTCAAAATCCTTAGGTTCAACCGCTCCAATTTGCTTTGAAGCGTCTCTAAATAGATCCCAGGCGGCACGTTCGCTTTTTTCTCCACCCTGTAAAAGACCAATCAGGCTGCGAACCCCTTGGGGATGGGTTAAAAACCCACACCACCAGAGCGGTAAAATTGCATTCCACCAACCGTTTAAATTCCAATACCGACGCAGGTGGGCAGAAAACGGATCGTGCATGCTGGCATATTGATCGGTAATATCAACTTGCCGTCTTGTCGTAATTTGACACCAAAGCGAGGAGAGCACTTCAACATCATCCATCACCAGCGTATTAGCTAGATCCTGTCGAACGATCTCAGTCAGTTGTTGAATCTGTAGCGCTGTCATTGCCAGCCCAGTGCTATAAAGGGGATCGACAGTGCGAGCGGCATTGCCAACCAAGAACCAGCCATCAGCAGAATAGACGCGCTCCGCACTGTACAGATAGTTGCGATAGCTTTGCGTGTCTAGAACCTGACCGCTCCTAACCATGGCAGCAACCGCAGGGTGTTCGCTCTCTACGGCAGCGAGAAAATGATCTAGAGTTTGCAGAGGATGCTGATACAAATCCGGTCGATAGGCTATTCCAACACTAACGAGATTTTTGCGATCGCTGCTCTGAAGCGGAATGCACCAAATCCAATTAGCGTATCCCATAAAATGATGAGTGGAATGCCACAGGTCGTAGTCATGGGGTCGCCGCATTGACAGTTCTAACTGGGGTAAAAAGTCGTTAAAGTCTGCCAGCCGCAACCAGAATGCACTGCGCTGTCCCGTCTCGGGGCGATTGTAGGTGGTGACTTTCTTGCCAATGACCCGATTGTGTCCCGTCGCATCAACGATCCATTGCGCCGAGAGCTGAACGCATTCTTCGGTTGTGGTTTTAACGATCGCTTGATGACGATCTTGCCCCTTCCCAATATTGACTTCCTTCACTTTCCCTTCTAGGAACTGAACGCCCATCTGGGCTGCATGGTGGCGTAGATCGCGATCAAAGATCGGTCGGTTGAGCTGGCGAGAATGATAGTAAAGAGATTCACCTGGGGCATGGACAGAATAACGATAGTCGCTAGGATCGTCAATCCGAAGTTTATGATAAAACGTCAGTCCATTTTTGCGATCGTGGGTGCGATCTAGATAATCCTTCAGCCCAATTTCCCAGAAAAAGTGAATGCTAATTTCCGTCAGAGATTCGCCAATATAAGCACGTTTCTCCTGTTCTGGGCGAGGGCCAATGACAAGAATATTCAGATGAGGTAGCTTTTGTTTGAGATAGCATGATGTCATCAGCCCACTGATGCTCGACCCGACGATGATGACATCCACCTTCATCTGAGGAATTTGAGAAACCTGAGATGAGGTTTCTGGCTCATTTCCAATCTCATACTTTAACATTGAAAGTTCTCTTTTTTATATTACAAAAGTTGCGATCAGTTCCGCTAAATAACTAATTCTTGTAGAGTTTGCCAGTAAGTTTCAGTCACATGAACCTGTTGACCGAAGTCTTCATTTTTCATCAGTTCAGCATGAAGATCCCGAAGGCGATAGAAGGGAATATGAGGATAGAGGTGATGTTCGAGGTGGTAGCTAATCTGACGGGGGACGACAAAGATGCGATCGAACCAGGACGGCTGAGTCGTCCGTGTGAGGCGATAAAATTCATCAGAATTTGCGATCGCACTGTGTTCTCCCGCAATTCGCAGCAGATTGGTAAAGATGAACCAGGTGGAGAGAGGGACAAACCAATATAACAATATAATTTGACCGCCATGGAACCACATAATCAGGCCAAGGATGCTGGCATAGTAGAGTAGGTTCAAGAGTCGATAGCGCAGTGTCCCTTTGGTGAATAGACGATGCACGGATTTCAGGATATAAATGATGCCCGCAAGGCCAGAAAGACGGAGCATCATCCAAAGTGTAAAGTGGATTTTGGTTTTTGGGAAATTCCAATTGGGGGTCAATTCACCAGATGGTGTATGCGTTCCGTATTGACTTCGATTCCCATCTTTGGCAGTACCAATATGGCGATGATGCAGAAAATGGTACTCGCGGAAGTATTGATTGGAAAGCAGAATTGGCCATGCCAAGAATACCTCAGCAATCACATCATTCCAGGTTTTGCCAGGAAAAAGTCGAAAGTGAGCGGCATCGTGTTGCAGAACGGCTAGAGCATGTTGTCGCCCCCCAATGAACAGGATGGCGATCGCGTAAAGCAGTGGATTCCAAAAGAAATGGCAAAGGCCGATCGCGCCAAAAATTCCTAGCCATTCTGAGGCGATCGCCACTACAGCTTTCCTGACATCAATTTGAGCTAATTCTCGCAGAATCTCTCCAGGCAGTCGTACCGAGAGGGTGCCAGCGTAAATATCGTCTCCAAACTCGGGTTGAGGTATTGGGTGGGTTGTAGGTTGAGTAATCATAATGGGTTCAGAGCTTTGACTAAGCGATTGATATATGAATGGCACTGAAATACCGATATTGGGAAGCCCTGCAATCAATTGCGGGCTAAGAGCTTCAACCTGTTTCAACAGGTTGAACATCAAATCAACCGAGCATTTCAGTCTGCTTTAGCCGACTTTAGCTCTGAGCCAAGAACTTGAGTTCTTGGCTTATTTCAGCGCCATTCATTGATATATAGAATCGCGATCTCGAACAATTTTACGGTCATTGACGATCGATGATCTATGCCTGCTTCATCAGATATTCCTTCCGATATTGATAACGGCGATAAACCCACCGGAAGTATGTGTTGGGATTGGGAGCCTGGCGATAGCGTTCTTCAAGATTGAGTCGATCCCAAAAGGCAACAAAGTTGGCATAGCGTTCGGCTTTTGTGGATACCCGTAGAACTCGATAATCTACGAGTAAGAGTTCAAACAATGTCTGCGGAAATGGTGCGCCAGCCACTGTAATCATTGAAGGTACTAAGTTTAGAAGTGAGATAAAAAAGGTGACAATGTAGTCGAATAGATTTGGTGGCGGCAGTCGATCTAGCAAATTCTTATGCATAACCATACTCACCACCGAGTTGTAGCGGACATTGGTATAGCGCTCCAGAATGTGCTGATTGAGGCGCTGATAATCTTGGTTGATTAGATCCAGAGGCACTTGGGGATAGGCATGATGAATGGCATGATTAATAATCCCACCATTGCCCAACACGCTATATAACCACAAAGGCACTTTAAATAATCCCTCACAGGTGCGATAGTCAAAGATGCCATTACTCTCAAAACTATTACGGCGATCGGTGGCAGAGTGAACGATGCCAGCACTCGAAATTTGAACACCTGCTAAAACATTAAGCGGAATCAAGTGAAAAACTAGCAGGAAATAGGAACCATACCATAGTTCCAAAGCGATCGCCGCTATATATGTGTAGAATCCGACAATCTCAATCAGTAACTTACGCCGATTAATCAATTCTTGTTGACAAAACTGTCGGTCAAATAGAAATTTGAGTAAAATCCAGGGACGCACGAAATAGTTGAGAGGAATCTGGTCGAATGTAATCCAAACCTCAGAAAAGATACGGGCGGCGTTGCCAACATCGTTATAGTGGGCGGCACAGTGGCGACGCTTAAACAAGGCTGGAGAAATTCCTGTTAGGGGCAAGCCAAAGCGATCGACGCTCT
Organism: Pseudanabaena sp. SOY_30_concoct_251; assembly: GCA_031388585.1. Lineage (GTDB taxonomy): Bacteria > Cyanobacteriota > Cyanobacteriia > Pseudanabaenales > Pseudanabaenaceae > PCC-6802. The sequence continues at coordinate 7,884 of JANMRU010000060.1, forward strand.
CGTCTATCCAACCCACCCCTGTCAGATTGCTGGGAGAATGCACTCGCATGTGCATGACTTCTCCCTTTTGTACCGCAAATAGAGCGGCAATAAATAAAGGAATTCCCCACCAAAAGGCGTAGGAGGGAAAGTTCAAGTGTAGATAGAGATAGGAAAGGAATAGCGCGATGAAACCGCAGATAAACAAAGCTAGATTCTTACGCTCGATCGCTTGGAAATCTTTGCGAGAATAACGGCTGTGAATGTCTTTTTTGAACCATTTCATGAAGTCCATGAATTGATCTTCAAACATCTCCTGTTTGTTGAGACCTTGGTGCGATTGAAAGTCTTGATAGTCGTCAAAATCTTCGTAAACAGCAGGCAGTTGAGGCTCAGATAGTTTTGACATTGTATGCTCCTAATTGTAATAACTTTGATTGTTAACCAGTTAATTTTTCCTCCTTTAAATTCGATCGCCCATAGTATTGGTATAGCCAAGTTTTTGAAAAGCAAACGCCCAGCGACAATCTATGAGTTCTCGTTCTTGGGCAGACAGATGAAATTGGTTTTTTTGATAGGACTTTTGCGAGGCAATATAAGATTCAAATGCAGGTAGTGCTTCATTAAAACTTGGCAAGTCAAGTTCTTTGTAAATAAGCTGTAAGACTTGCAGAGGATCTCGTTCCAGGTCTTCAAAGCCTACCTCAATTATCTGCCCAAATGGAATCAATGGGCGATCGCTAAAGAACTGCTGCATCATATCTTCATACAGTTCGAGTATTGTGCGATCGGCATTATCTGGATCGATCGACTGAAGCGTCGTTAATGACAGCAAACTATGGCGGAGGTTGCGGGTGGAGGCAAAGACATCGTAGGGACAACGGTGGATGTGGATAAACTTTGCCCCTGGGAACAACTCTAACAACAAACGAATTCTGGCCGTGTTAACGGGATTTTTTAAGACGAGTTGCTTCCCATTTGCATGAATGGTGGCGATTTGTAGCAGTCGGTAATACTTGTGTTTAATCTCTCGCATAAATGCTTCAGAGGCATCCTGCAACAACACGAATTTCTTAAAGAGTTTCAGTGTGCTGTGGGGAAATAGAAACTGCGTATAAAAGGAATAGGGCATGGTCTTAGCTAGCGCAATTTCATCTTCCTGGGGAGCATCAATGGGCCAAGTCATATTGTCCATCGGTCGTTTGACAGGAAAAACTTTCGACAACAAAGACTTGAGCCAGTTTCCGCCAACTAATGAGCAATCGGGAACTATTGACTGATACATAGACAGATAACCAAACGCTGGATCTTGACCGATCAGATTGTGTAGGTGCGTTGTGCCGCTGCGCCAATGACCAATAATAAAGATAGGGGGGCGATCGATGGGGGTATTGGTAATCTGCCGATCCCAAACCATCTTCTCCCACAGACGAAGAGGCAAGGTAAAGAGGCTAGTAAACACGATCAGGAGCAGGCGCAACCCATAGCGGGGATGAATCCCAACCGCATAGTGGGTGAGCCGAAATATGTTGCTCAGTCGGGTGAATCCGATTAATCCGATCTGATAACCAAGCTGGCTACTCTTTGATGAGTCTATATTCATGGCATACCATCCATTATTGTTGGGCGTGGAAACCACTGTTCGGCGACGTAATTTAACACTGAGTCCCTCACAACATTAGGCAGGATGCCCAGTATATTTAAGAACTGATAGGACCAGTAAGGGAAGCAGTAGAAACGCCGCCGTTGCTCGATCGCACGCACAATTTTGGCGATCGCAACTTCCTGCTGCATACACCAGCGATTCGGCACCTGTTCCTTAACAGTCATCTCAGTTTCCACAAAACTCGGACAAATGGTGGTGACATGAATGCCATGGGGCTTTAAATCTCTGTACAGTCCCTCTAATAGATAATTAACCGCTACTTTGGATGCACAGTAAGCGCTAATTCGAGGTAGGGCGTGCAAGGCAGCCATACTGGAAATCCCGACGATTTGGCCCTGGCCCCGTAATAGCATTGCGTCGATCGCTGGAGCTAGGGTGTTGGCTACCCCGATTACATTGGTCTGCATGAGCTGTTCGACTTGCTCAAGATCGAGTTTAGCCTCTAGGTTTTGCGCCGTAATCCCAGCATTGGCGATCGCCAGCTCAATCGGCCCCAAGTCTTTTTCCACCATCGCCACAACATCAGCCATCGCCTGCTTTTGGGTCACATCGGCGACATAAATTTTCAGATGTCCGTAGCGGCACTGCGGTTCTTGATAAAGAGCCAGAAGTTTTGCTTCTCGACGAGCGATCGCTGCGACGCTACAGCCGTTTTTGAGATAGTGCAGCGTCAGCGCATATCCAATCCCAGCAGAGGCTCCTGTAATTAACACAGTCATATTGGAACTTCCTTTTGTTGAGCTTCAAACTGTTCTAAGCAAGGATGGACAACCCGCTGAAAAACAGATGGTATCAAGGATAGAAAAAACATCGTCACATGTTGGTATGGGTATACCGGCGAGTAGTTGTTGGCTCTCAAGTAAGGATAGGGACAGTTTGGGGCAGCATGATGATCTCCGTGGCGAAACAGATTCAAGAGTGCGAAGTCATGGAGGAATAGCGCCTGCGACCAGGCATGTTGGGCCCCAACTGGCTCGTATTTGCCTGAAGCATCAACAGTTCGGAGCAAACCATAATGTTGGAGGTAATTCGTCCAGTCGAGTTTTAAGATGGCAATAAAACTTTGCAAAATAAAAAACAGCCCCCCTAACCATCCCCAAAGCCAAATCGATAGGGACAACCAGAGCAGACTAAAGCCATACCAGATTAGTAACTCGCTTTGCCATAAAGGCTTATCAGCTTTGGTGAGGCGCGCTCGTTCGCAGCATAGCGCCCCGTAAAAATTTCCCACAATGCTCTGCCACCAAAAACTATAGAGACTTTGC
>JANMRU010000084.1:0-7045 GCA_031388585.1 Pseudanabaena sp. SOY_30_concoct_251
TTAACAACAGCCGCAGCTTGCACTTCTTCCTAGCACTATGGCCAGTAGCAGGCATCTGGTTCACATCATTGGGCGTAAGCACAATGGCGTTCAACTTGAATGGTTTTAACTTTAACCAGTCGATTACAGATAGCCAAGGACGTGTAGTACCGAGCTGGGCAGATGTAATCAACCGCGCTAACTTGGGCATGGAAGTAATGCACGAGCGCAACGCTCACAACTTCCCCTTAGACCTAGCTGCTGTTGAAGTCACTCCAGTAGCTCTAACTGCTCCTGCGATCAATGGTTAGTTTATCCTCGATTTCTAATTTCTAACTAATTTAATTAGACTTAGGCACCTCCTATCTAGGAGGTGCCTATTTTATGGTGCTTAATTTTTGGCGCGATCGGCCAGATTAGTTTGGGAAATTGGATTGTGAGGTTTCTGTAGACCTATGTGATTACTTCTTCTTTAAGAGTGGGCAATATGTATTTATACAGTCGAGTGAAAGTTAGTTCGGCTGTGTAATGGGGATTCTTAATAAGGGGTGGGAATTTTTAAATGCTACGTGAATTAATTGCTTTGTCTAATGGCTCCGATGTTAATAAGAAGTTTAGTTTTTTGGATGAAACTTCTACAGACAGCCAAAAAGTTTCAAGCCACTTATCTGCTTGTATTTGTGCAGGATGTCAGTCTTTAGTAATTAACCGCGAGCGTATAGCTCCTGCTCCCACACTTGGAGGGGCAATTGTTTCTTCTTCTTTACCTCTTTTAAGCAGTAATCCTAACGCTACGGCAAAGTTACTTTTAGACTTTAACGGACATACTACTTCAGGAACAGACTGGAATTTAGATTTAAATGGTGGGGCAGCCTTTACTACTCCTGCGTATAGCGTTGATGCTGATACTTCTATTTTTTCGGCAACAGAAACTAGCAATATTACTGAAATTTGGAAACGTGTTGCGGAAGACTTCGCACCTTTTAATATTGATGTTACGACTATCGATCCAGGCAATATTACTGCTGCAAATAACGTGCGAGTAGTGATAGGTGGAGGATGGAATGATTGGTATGAAGAGTCTGGTGGGGCTGGTGGTGTAGCATTTCTCTATTCGTGGCAATACACTGATGGCGTTGATACTCCCGCTTTTGTGTTTGAAGATAATTTAGCCAATGGTCAAGTCAAAGCTACGGCTGAAGCAATTTCGCACGAGGCTGGCCATGCGCTAGGACTTTATCATCAAAGTGTTTATTCTGGAACGACTAAGACTACTGATTATAATCCTGGTGGTAATGGTTGGGCTCCAATTATGGGTGTTAGCTATTCCCAAGCGCTCACCACTTGGCATAATGGCCAGGATTCTGAAGGTTCGACATCCTATCAGGATGATATGGCTGTCATTGCCTCCGCTAGTAACGGTTTTGGGGGATATCGTGCGGATGACCACAGTAACACCAACGCTGCTGCCACAGCTTTGGGTGTGAGTGGTACGGCTATTTCTGGTTCTGGCATCATTAGCCAGAATAATGATATTGATGTTTTTTCTTTCTCAACAGGTGCTGGCGAGATCAGTCTGAATGTTAATCCTGCATCAGTTGGAGCAAATTTAGATGCGGTAGCAGAACTGTACAACAGCAGTGGCAGTCTTGTGGCATCTAATAATCCTACAACTAGTCAATCTGCGAGTATCATTGCTACGGTTGCTGCTGGCCAATACTTCCTTCGTGTTAAAAGTAATGGCAGTTATGGGCACGTTGGGCAATACACAATTAGTGGTAGCACTGCTACTCCCAATGTTCAAGCACTTCAAACATTGGATTTTACTGCTGCTAATTACAGTAGTAATGAAGGTAGTATAGGCGGTGCTGTTGGTACTATCATTGCTACAATTCAGCGTACAGGTGGCAGTGTTGGGACAGTTTCAGTCCCTGTGCAATTGTCGAGTTCACCTGGGACTGCTAGTGCTGGGAGTGATTATACCAACCAATTCCCATTGACTGTTACTTTTGGTGATGGGGAAACTAGCAAAACGGTATCTATCCCAATTGTGGGTGATACTACGTTTGAAGGTAATGAAACAATCAATCTTCAACTTGGAACTCCCAGTTCTGGTGCAATATTGGGCGCTCAGAAGATCGCTACCTATACTATCCTTAATGATGAAGAGATTTCTACATTTGCGATCGCCGCGACGAACGCGATCCAAGCAGAAGGCAATAGTGGGAATAAAGCCTATACCTTTACAGTGACACGCGGTGGCGGCACGGGAATTGCTAATAATGTGAACTGGGCGGTCACGGGAAGCGGGTCAAATCCAGCAATTACTAGCGATTTTGGTGGATATTTACCTACAGGAACACTCTATTTTTATGCTGGAGAAACTAGCAAACAAGTCACTGTTAACGTGAGTGGTGATACAACTACAGAAACAGATGAGAATTTTACTGTCACGCTAAGTAATCCCACTGCAGGAGCGAGTATCATCACATCTAGTGCAGCAGGCATAATCCAGAATGATGATATTCCAGCGACATTTGCGATCGCCGCGACGAATGCGATACAGGTAGAAGGGAATAGCGGCAATAAAGCATATACGTTCACAGTGACCCGAGGTGGCGGAACAGGGATTGGGAATAACGTGAACTGGGGCGTAAGTGGAAGTGGGTCAAATCCCGCAAACACGAGTGATTTTGGCGGATATTTACCAACAGGCACGCTCTACTTCTATGCAGGAGAGACGAGCAAAGTGGTAACAGTTAATGTGAGTGGAGACACGACAACAGAGACAGACGAAGAATTTACCGTAACGTTATCAAATCCGACAGCAGGAGCAAGTATCATTGCACCAACAGCAAAGGGAACGATACAGAACGAAGATATTCCCGCAACATTTGCGATCGCCGCGACGAATGCGATACAAGTAGAAGGGAATAGCGGCAACAAAGCATATACGTTTACAGTGACGCGAGGCGGCGGTACAGGAATCGCCAACAATGTGAACTGGGGAGTAAGTGGAAGTGGGTCAAATCCAGCAAACACGAGTGATTTCGGTGGATATTTACCTACAGGCACGCTCTACTTCTATGCAGGAGAGACGAGCAAAGTGGTAACAGTTAATGTGAGTGGAGATATATCTTTAGAGTCAAATGAGGAATTTGCTGTCACCTTATCAAATCCGACAGCGGGAGCCAGTATCATCTCAGCCACTGCCGTAGTGACAATTCAGAATGATGATGCTCCACCTACACTGGCGATCGCCGCCACAAATGCTGACCAAACTGAAGGAAATTCTGGCAATAAAGGCTTTACCTTTACTGTGGCGCGGACGGGCGATACCACTGGTATTAGTAGTGCTGCCTGGAATGTTGCAGGTAATGGTGCGAATCCCACAGATGTGAATGACTTTATACTTACCTCGGGAACTGTTAATTTCCTGGCTGGACAGACTAGTCAAACAATTACTGTTAACGTCAAAGTGGATGCGAGCGCTGAGCTTGATGAAACCTTTAGTGTGAGCTTGTCTGGTGCTACAGGTACTACCGTAATTAGTACGGTTGCGGCTACAGGTACAATTCGCAATGACGATCTGATTGTTGGCACCACTGGTAATGACACACTCTTAGGTATGTCTGGCAACGATACAATTTCTGGTTTGGATGGTCTGGATGTTTTGTCAGGCTTGTTGGGTAATGATTCTATCGATGGTGGCCTTGGTGATGATATTCTCATTGGTGGCGTTGGTAATGACACGCTGATTGGAAATACTGGTAATGACACACTGATAGGTGTCGATCCTACTACTGGTGGCCTTGGTGAGATTGATCGACTGACGGGCAGTACTGGCAACGATCGCTTTGTGCTGGGCGACGTGACCAAAACTTATTATCTTGGTAATGGGATGTCTGATTATGCTTTGATTACTGACTTTGGTGTGGGCGATGTTATCCAAAAATCTGCGTTAGATAATCTGACAATTGGTGGGATGCTACCTACTGGCATCTCCTATGGCAATGCCATTTATCGAGGCAGCGACCTGATTTCAGTGGTTCAGGGTTCCATTCCAACCTTAGCTGCTTTTGTATCGGTCTAGATATCTTCCTCACCGAGTGCTTGATAAAAAGCTTTCTCGGCGGCGACAGCTCTGGCGCGTTTGGCATAGCGATTAAAGCTTGCTTCAGATTGGTGGCGTGTCAGGCTGCGGGCTAAGTAGCTTTCCATTCCTAAAAGCAATAGTCCAGTTGCATAGGTATGACGCAATCGGTGGGGATGTAGGGGGGCGATCGCTGCCCGTTTCCCCCAATCAGTGACGATTTTGTATATGCCTTCATAGCTGAGGGCTTGCCCTTTGTTGCGATTGCTGCATGAGAGCAGGAGCGGTGAAGTATTTGCTAAATAGCTATCCTGTTGCGATCGCCGCTCCTCAAGGTATGTGTTGATATGTTCTCTGGCTTTGGCATTTAGCGGTACTGTTCCTGTGGAGTCATCTTTGGCGGTGCGGATATGTAGACGTTTGCCATCAAAATCGCCTACGGTTAAGGCGGCAACTTCGCTGGCGCGTAATCCGTGGCTGAGTATGGATAGCAATGCGGCATCGCGAAGTTTTACAGGTGAAGGAGAATATGCTTGAGTGACGATTTCCCATAGCCGCATGACTTCGGCTTCCGATAAATCTTGGGCGGGTGGTAATGGTAAAGGCTCAAAATCTATGGCTCCTGTGGGGTTATGGCTAAATTGGGCAGGATAAGCTTTAATCAGCCAGTTATAAAAGCTTTTGAGCGCAGCGAGGGCGCGGTTGAGTGAAGCACTGCTGAGTTGGCGATCGATCTGGAGATATTGCTTGAATTTTGCAATTTGCCTGGAATTAATCTCAGTTAGGGGCAAATTACTCCAGTCCAGAAACCGATTTAGTTCGCGATCGTAGGCTTTTTTTGTATTAGCCGATAGGTAACGTGAGGTGAGAAATTCTTGTAAGTAGGGCGATCGCACATCTGTGACGGGTTGAGGTGCTAGCTTATTGTCCCCTAGAGGAATGATTTGCACGGCTGGCATTGGTTTGAGCTGGATATTCATTCGCTGTTTATACCGTTGCGATGTAGGTCAATAATTACAGATAAGCAAATATTATCTGTAATTTAGTTAAATATGTAGTTGTGCTTCGCATTAGTGTTAAAAACTCCATACACAACGCAGTGGTGAGTGAGTATGTCAAATTGGTATGGCAGTCAGCTTGGGTTTATTAAGGGGAAGGGGCGCAGCCCCCACACCCCAACTTACAATTCATATAGGATTCTATATACCTGGATAATCTCTATCGTATCGATAGTTCTTTGTCATAGATAATGCATTGCACTCTCGCTCAAGCCGCTATACATTAGAGCTAGCATATGTTGGGGTACTAAAATGTCGGAAGAAACTGAAAGAGCTTTAGAGCAACTTAAAGAAGAGATGACTCAGAAGTTGCCGAATATTCTGGCTGATTTTAAAAAGATTCTGGAAAGCTACGATATCAAGGGAGTTAGGGTTAAGAAGTTTATCCTTGTACCAGATGATGAACCTGAATTGTTGGTAACTCCTCCATCTATTGTGGAATGCAATGAGGATGTTTGTGTCATTGCGCACTAAATTTTGCTTTGCTTGGTAAAGAGCTTAATCATTACGCGTGAAGAAATTTTCGGGCGTTTCATTAGTGCATGTAGACAGCCAGACCAAAGCTAATTGTAACGATCGCACGATTGCTATCCAACACAAAGACATGAACTCCAAGGACATACTAAGGTGATTAAGCTATCTCTTGGGCGTAATTAGTATCTTCTTTTGCTCCTTCTATGTCCCCTAACTTGGCGCGTGCCATGCCGCGATTAAAATACGCCCCTGCTGCATCGGGGGCCAGCTCGATTACCCTGGTATAGTCGTCGATCGCTCCTTGATAATCTTTGATTTCGGAACGATCGTAGGCGCGATTAAAGTAGGCTTCGGCATAGTCGGAATCTAACTCGATCGCGCTCGTATAGTCGGCGATCGCCCCCTGATAATCCTCCGCTTCACCGCGATCGACGGCGCGGTTGTAATATTCCTCGGCTGTATTTAACGCTTCTGGCATTGCTAAGTCTCCGCATTACACCAGATTAAGCATATTACTTTGATGCGATTTTGAGCGAAGATAGTGATATTGGTGGCGATCGCCGCTAGAACTTTTTAAAGAAGGTGCTGTAAGCTCTCTTAACGTAGCCATGTTATTGATGCCGCAAATGAGTCGAGTCATTGCCCTGTTTAATCAAGCAGGTGGAGTGGGTAAATCAAGCCTCACCATGAATATTGGTTATAGCCTGGTACAGAGAAAGCATAGAGTTTTACTTGTGGATATGGACCCGCAGGCATCCTTAACTTTTTTTATGGGGCTAGAGCCGTCGGAATTGGATCGAACTATCTATGAAGTTTTGGTAGAAGATGAGTTAATTGAGTCGGCAATTCACACAAATATTAATGGTATGAGTTTGGCACCCGCGAATCTACGTCTGAGTGGTGCTGAATTGGAACTAGTCACCGCCGATATGCGAGATCTGCGCCTAAAGGATGCGCTCAAGCCTGTGCTTAATGACTATGACTTTATCCTGGTAGATTGCCCGCCTAGTTTGGGGATCTTAAGCTATATCACTCTTGTGGCGGCTACCCATGTTTTAGTGCCTGTGCAAACTCAGTACAAAGCTTTTTGCGGTACTGAAATGTTACTCAGTACGCTGGCGCGCGTGCGATCGCGTGCCAATCGGACGCTGAAAATTGCGGGGTTTATTCCCACGATGTTTGCCTCGCGTAACTCGCAGGATGTGCGAGCACTAGAAGCAATCCAGAATCAAATGTCTGAATTCGGTAAGGTGTTTGAACCGATTGTGCGAGCTACGGCTTTTGCTGATGCCGCCGAAGAACACGTACCTTTGAGTAAACATATTCCTAAGCACCCATCTTTGGAAGTATTAGATCAGGTTGCCAAGCACTTGGAGGAGTTGACATGACACGGAAAAAGGAGGTGCCATTTCGCCAAATTAAAGGTAAGGGTTTGGATGCG
>JANMRU010000085.1:0-4537 GCA_031388585.1 Pseudanabaena sp. SOY_30_concoct_251
ACTAACCCAACACAGGGAGCAAGCGGATCTTTGAGATCGGCGGAAATATCACGGCGGGAGTTGTACCAGGTCAAATATTCCTGGGTGTCCTCGAACATTTTGGGCGCGATTGGGTGCCAGATCCCCATGTCTGGATAGGCGATCGGATCGCGGAATGCGATCACTCCTTTAGTTTTCCGCACCTCGGGCAGATAATTTTGAGCGATCATCAACAGGAAGTTTTCTAAATTTTCCTGAGAGCCACCCAACCAATACTGGAAGCTCAGCATGAAGTTGCGGGCATCCTGCGCCTTGTCCATCGGCATGTACTTGAGAATTTTTGGTAGGGTCTGCACGACCTTGAGCATACTGTCTTGGAAAGAACTACCTGACTTCTCTTTGCGTTTGCGCATGAACTGGGCGATTGCGCTCTTAGACTGACCCAGATTTTCCATACTAAAGCTGCCCATTTTGTTCAGTCTCATCACCTGGGGCATAGAGGGGAAAACAAGGCAGACATCCAGGCGATCGCGATGGGGTTCAACCGCAGTGACAACTTTGTTAGCTAAGTCTTCAATGAAGATCAGTGAAGCTATGAAAATGTTGGCTTTGGAGACATCTCGTTGAAAAGCTTCATAGTTAATAGGATCGCGCAACTCCTCAATCAGGTAACCACTTACTTCTATCGCTAAATTAGGGTTATTGCTATTTATGGTGGCGATCGCCGAAGACAAGGCACTTTGATACTGCGGTTCCAGCAACACATACACCATCTTCATCAACACTCGACCGTTAAGATTTTCGGGGGTAATGTGTCTAATCGTCGTGCTGGTCGGTTTGACGGGTGTGAACATGAATGCTCCTTAAAATTTTGCGATTTAACAACTATAAAAATTCCCCACAAACAATGAAATTGGGGCACAAACACTCTGGCAACCTAGCTCACATAATTTGCGATCTACTTGTCTATAGCCATCCTCGATCAAATTTAAATTTGGGGTTTGGCGGCTTTGTCCCGACAAAGGGAAATCCCCTTTCACCCCTAAACAAATAAAAAATGATTGCTATATTTATTTATTTATTAACCTTACTTTTATCAAAGAATCCTTACAATAATTCACTTTCAGAGCGATCTGCAACATTTTGCAACCAAAATGTTTAAATTTCGTAACATTTAGTCTAAGCAGCTAATCAGTATTACTTTGCATTTCTTAATATTTTCTTGGGAAATTTGGTCTAAGGAAACCACTGAGGTCGCAGACCAAATAGGGGAAGCAACTTCGCTTCCGAGTTAGCGGTTAGGGATTTCAAAGATAATAAACTAAGCTGGGGATTAATCTTATCGTCGGGATTTTCTAATAAAGTTTGCGCTCCTGTAGTATCGGTTTGGCTGGTTTTGGACTTGCCAACTTTAGGCTTGTTAGTAGTTTGCGTAATCTGATCGAAGAGGAGAAATTGGCCATCTGGGGCAATACTAATATGGAGGTTCCGTTGGTTCGGCAACTCTTTGAGGCGTGTAAGATTCTCACTCTTGAGATTAATGACAGCTAGGTATGGGATTTCGCGATAGATTTCTTTTGAGTTTTGGACATCAGTTAGCAGGCAATAGAGATTCTGAGTCTGTGGATCGAACTGAGCACTGAGAATAGAACCGTTGGTTTTAAAAATCTCTTCCTGAGTGCCCTGGTTAGTCACCCGAAATAAGGATTTCGTGTAATCCTTGTTAAATTTGACCATTGCGGCTTGCGAGCCATCTCTGCTGAAACTTAGCACTGTCCCAAATTTGGGTAGAAAGTCTAGGGGTTTGGCTTGGGGCTCTAGGGGCAGAATTGCGACTCCTTCACCTTGCAAAAAGGCAACTGAGGTACTATCTCGCGTAAACATAAAATCGCCGCCTGGCTGGTTTTTTAGCGGTTTAGGTGCTAAATCGCCCTTAATTACCCAAAGTCCATACTGTCCTGGCACAAGGCGGCTGAGTCTTTGCACAACAATGTTTGAGCCATCTGGAGATAGGTCAAATTTAAAGTTCTGATATTCTTTGCTATCCAAAATCAATTTGATGTCTGGCTTGGATTGTAGAGAAATGGTGTAGAGTTTTTGATCGAGTGGATCGTTGCCCTGCGAAGCTTCTGTCGCTGCAAATAGAATCCTTTGTCGATCTGGGTAAATTCGGAAGTCAGAGACAATCAGATTTGTGGGGGTTAGTATTCGCTTGGATTGCTTTGTGAGGTCATAGACAATCAACCTGCCTAATTCGCGATCGCCTGTACCAATGTAGGCAAAGACTGGTTTAGGAGTATTGAATGTCCCAACAAATGGTTGAATGGGTGTGCGATTAGAGGCTTCGTTGGCAAAGCGATCGTAAGCATTTTCCAGCTTCACTTGATATGACTTGCCATAGATCGCAGGTGCTTTGAGTGTATAGGCCATGCGCCTACCTGCCCAGCTAAATTTACCTGGTAGTTGTGGTGTGAGCTTAAGATTTCCCTCGACACTCTCATGGTTCATTGGTCGATTAAACGTCAGCAGAAAGCCTGTATCAGTTGACCCTACTTCCTTGTTTTGCCAGCTAAATTCTCGGACTAGCGGCGCAGTGCGATCGCCACTCCAAAGTAATAGGGCAATTAGCAAACTCAGAACTACAATTACTGCGATCGCGACTCGATCTATTGATTGGGCAAACCACCCGAAATTAGCTTTTTTAGACTGCATAGGGTAACTATATTGCGCTCATAAATTTAGGGGGAAATCTAATCTAACAATCCTACGGGAAAAGCCAGATCGAGGATTTGCTCGACCGTGTAGGGGCATTCTGACGGGAGATCTTTGTAGTCTAGCGGGGTTTCTCTGACTGCGATCGCTAGTCCAGCATCATAGGCATCAGCGATCGCTTCTTGCAGATAGGGCTGCAAGCTAGGGTTGTCTTTCATTAATCTCAATACCTCTTTGCGCTGCTCTCGAATCGTCGCTTTCCAACTTTTGCTGCGATATTCGCTTTGATAGTCCCACTTCAAGAGATGTCCAATTAAAACACCCAAACGATTTCTTAACTCCTGCCTCTGCTGCTTACCCAAAGACTCAATCTCCTCCACCAAATTCTCAATATCGAGCGCTTGCCACTTTCCTTGCTGCAAAAGCTGTGACTGCTCTAATGTCCATGCATAGAAATCCGTGTCGTACAGATTAGGTGTCACAGTTTTAATAAGATCTTGTGTCATAATCAATCCTTTCTACTTTGCAGCCTTTCGCAGTCGGGGCGATCGCGTTAGGTAGTAACTAAGCCCGAAACTGTTCCATTAACCACGCTGTCGTCGCTGACTGGTTTTCTTGACGGCTGCGCTGAAGGGCTTGCTCCAAAATTTCCAGCTTTAGCCCCGATAATACTAGCGATTCGCGAATCCGCCGAGTGCTACCGTCAGGAGCAATAGTAAAGGCGAAAATTTGCATGATTTGGACGTTCACAATCCAATATTCCGAAATTCTCAGATCTTCGTATTGCAGCCGTTTTGCACCTAGGTCATCGGCGAGGGATGTATCAGAGATTTCAATGACGAGATCGGGTAGTGGATATCGATCTAGGTCAATGATTCTTGTTCCCCAAGGTATGACATCTGCCTTGTCGCCAATGTAGTATGAGGCATCGGGCTGAAACTCGGTAGAGCCAGTTTTGCGATAGGAGCAGCCATCTTTTGCGGTCATGGGTATGTGTTGACTGGCGGCAAAAAATGAAAGGGCAAACAAAATCAAGGCATGGTCATTGGAATGATCTGAGCCTGTGGACATAGGTTCAAACCTCATCTTGCCGTTGTAGTAGTAGCTTTTGAGCTTGGCGGATTCTGGAGCGTCGGCAATGTTGACAAATTCTTGCCAAGTGGCTGATAACCATGTATCTAGTGGGGTTTGGGTTTGCAGTAGGGTCATAGTATTTACCTAGGGATGCAAATGCGCTTATGCATAATTCTACTTAGTTTTTACTTTTTTTCCATTTAGTTGTTGCTTTCGCTTTAAATTCCCCATTTCTTTAGAGCGGGGAGCGTCAAAACATCAATTTTCATCTTGCTGTAAAAACAAATTCTTTAAATCTCGATAACCACTTACAACTCTTAAAATCTCAATGCCATCAGCGATCGCACGATAAAAAATCAAGTAACTATCAATAGGGAAACTTCGTACATTTAGGGCAAGCTCATCCCGTTTTTGCCCCATACTGGGAAAATTAGTTAGCCTTTTGCATTTATCATTGATCTTATCAAGCAAGTGCTCAGCAAGATCAAAGCTGCTGTTTTCAGCCACATAGTCAATGATTGATTCGATGTCTCGACTTGCAGGAACTGTAAACCGACAAATACGACTCATTGACCAACCTGCGATCGCTTCAGACGTAATTTATCCCGTAAGTTCTGAAACATCACATCAGCATCAATCATCTCACCTCGATCCGCCGCATCAATACCAACTTGTATTTCTTGCTGAAGTTGCTTAAACCGTTTCTGATAGATCTGCTGCCACTCATCCGTATATAAAAACTCAATAAAGGCAAGTACCTCTTGTTGCTTCT
>JANMRU010000095.1:0-3202 GCA_031388585.1 Pseudanabaena sp. SOY_30_concoct_251
CTAACAAACTGTGTAAGAGAATTTTAGATTTTTCAAGAATCACAAAAAAGATATGGTATGTGCCGATCGCTTTGCTACCATCTTTAATGTATTTGTTGATATACATAATAATCCACTTCTTAGGATTACCTCTTCCAATCAATTTTCATATTCCTTTTCTTTCAATCCCTTTTCTTTTTAGTTTATTTTTTCTCGGAGCTATGGTCGAAGAAACTGGCTATATGGGTTATGCCATCGATCCTATGCAAGAACGGTTTGGCGCACTATCAGCAAGTATCCTTATGGGTATACCTTGGGCAGTATGGCATTACCCGTCAATAATTCAACAAGGACACAATCTAACTTGGATAGCTTGGGCAACTCTCGGTACAGTTGCTGTCAGAGTTTTGATTGTTTGGATTCATAACAATACTGGCAAAAGTTTATTTGCTTGCATCCTATTTCATACTTTGATGAATTTAGGAAGACCTTTGTTTCCAAGGGATGGAATACATAATCCATTGGTTGATTATCCTGATATTCACTATTCAATCATTGCAATTATCGCAGTTACTGTTGTGTTTTTGTGGGGATCAAAGACATTAGCCCGATATAGATATATCTGATTTCACCACAGCGTTACTATTAATTAAAAAAATGATACTCATCCGATTATGTCGATTCATAGCACTTATGTTAGCTTCGTTCAGCCTTAGTTTGTCTATGACACATTTGCTAGAACTGCCACAAAGAATGCAGTTTGACCAGCAACTTTGGGTTAGAGTAACGATTATTAAAAATATTTATCGGTTGTTTGGTACAGTCGGTGCAACCTTTGAAATTGCTGCCATTCTGACCGCAATTATTCTAGCATTTCTAGTTCGGAAACACGGTTCAACCTTCTACTGGACATTGGGGGGAGCAATGCTCTTGATAATGGCGTTTGTGAGTTGGATCGTATTTATCGCACCAATGAATGCAGAATTTGCCAAATGGTTGACGACTCCCATTCCATCAAACTGGATGCAGTATCGCGATCAATGGGAATATGCCCATGCAGCAAATGCCTTTATCAAGATTATAGGATTAAGTTTACTTATCATCTCTGTACTTGTAGAAACACCAGAAAAGCGAGCAATTCAATGAGAAACAAATTAATATACCGTTTGACTGTGTTTTTAGTGGCTTTAAGTATATTTACGGGCTGCACTTTTCAGTTAGGCGGCATTAGAGGATCTGGTGTCTTCAAGACTGAATCTAGAGAAGTTACTACATTTTCATCGATCTCCTTTAAATCTGTGGGTAAGCTCAAGATACAGCAGAATGGCAAAGAGTCTCTCACAATTAGTGCCGAGGACAACATCCTGCCAATTTTAGAGAGTCGTGTGTCTGACCAAACCTTGTATATTAGCAACGCGAACGAGTCGAGCATCAATCCAACTAAGCCCATTGAGTTTGTTGTGGAGGTCAAGAGTCTGGAGAACTTGAACGTAGATGGGGTTGGCAGTATTGAAGCTAAAGATATTCAAGGTAAGCGCTTATCGGTTTCGCTTGATGGTGTCGGTAGCGTAGCGATCGCAGGAAAAGTTGATGTATTAGAGCTTAATCTTGATGGAGTTGGTAGCTTTAATGGGGAAGAGTTGAAGACTAAGCAGGCTACAGTTCGGAATAAAGGTGTGGGAAGTGCTGTGGTCAATGTCAGTGAGGAGTTGAATGCAACTGTATTAGGCATAGGGTCAATAGAATATGTTGGCTCTCCCCAAGTTAAAGAATCTGTGAAAGGCATGGGGGCAATTAAGAAACGCTAGCTTCGACAATAACTTTTAGCGATCGGTATAAATATATCGCAAAACCTCCCACTTAATGTTTGAAATTTAATGGATAAAAAAAGGATGAAAATAATGGATAACAGCATATTCAAAAAACACTCACCCATCAAATTCTTTACGTTAGTTTTTTTGCTGTCTATTCCTTTTTGGATACTGGGTGCTCTGGCAGGAGATTTGACTAAAATACTTCCTATAAAACTTCCAATAAGCGCATTAATGACATTCTGTCCTTTATTAAGTATGTAGGTGGAGGAATAGTAAACTATATAAATATAGATTAAGAAACCTCTTTAAAGGCAGGTAAAACTATTTATGGGTGCGCGTTTGAGAGTATTTCTAACCAGAGAGGAAGATCGGACACTTTTCGAGCTTAGAACAGCGACAACAGTGCCCCAGCGAGTGAAAGACCGAGCCGCAGTGCTTCGCCTTAGCGCTCAAGGATGGTACGTAGAGAAAATAGCAACATATATGAATTGGAATGAGGATACAGTTAGAGAAACGATTCATCGATGGAGCAATCAAGGTTTGGGAGGTTTGTGGGATGCGCCTAAACCAGGAGGTAAGCGGCGATGGCAAGAGGCAGACATGGAGCATTTAGAGCAAGCGTTACGAGACGAGCCCCGCACGTATAACAGTAAGCAACTAGCGCATAAGCTGAAAGAAGACCGCAAGGTCAACTTGAGTGCAGACCGTCTGAGGCGGATTCTGAAAAAAAGGGGGTGCAATGGAAGCGCACCCGACAGAGTCATCACGCCAAACAAGACCCTCAGGAACGCGCGATGAAGCAAGCCGACCTAGATATGTTGATATGGGCCTCTGCCGCAGGAGACATCGACTTAGGTTATTTAGATGAATCTGGCTTTAGCCTGTGGAGTCCAGTTAGCTACAGCTACTTCTTTGTAGGGGAGCAGAAATATCTAGAGCAGACGAAACGGCGTGGCAGTCGCGTCAGTATCTTGGGAATTTGGCAACCCTCAGTACGATTTGATTATGGTGTAGGACAAGGGGGTTTTAACAGTCTCAGTTATATCAGGATGATGGATGAGCAGGCCAAAGCGGCGGTGGCAGTATTACAACAAACAGGACGGATTCGAGTTGTCGCTCAAGATTGTGGTCCGATTCACACCAGTCGTGCCGTGCGAGCCAAGCTATCAGAATGGGAAGCGCAGGGGTTATACGTCTTCTATTTTGCTAAGTATTGTTCCGAGATGAATCCAATTGAGTTAGAGTGGCAACGCTTGAAAGAGGACGAAATAGCAGGACGAATGTTTGAACATGAGTTAGACCTTGCTTATGCTGTCATCGATGCCGTTGATGCCCGAGCAAAGGTAGGAGGCTACACGGCAGAACGATTCAAATTCCATAGACCTCAAGTCTCTTAATGAAACTTTATG
>JANMRU010000128.1:0-21851 GCA_031388585.1 Pseudanabaena sp. SOY_30_concoct_251
CTAAATTGGCTGTTTACCATTCCTTTCGTAATATCTTCTATTTTTTCGACATCTGTGTTGCGACAGATAAATTCAATGAACATATCTACAATGCCCGTATGTTTTCTCACTGTTTTTACCACATACTTAGCAGCCAAAAAATCTGCGAATTCCTGATTGAGCTGTTCTAGCAATTGTTTAAAAGGCTCTCTTTCTTTTTCTGCCGCCTCAAGTAACGCAAAATATTCAGCGATTTTATCGCCTGGAATTACAACTTTGCCAGTAAAGACTTTTGCCATAACTTTGCCAATCTTTTAAACAATATCAACTAGGGTTGTACAATTTAAGTCTACCGCGATCGCAACAGTAATATGAGCGAGTATCAATCCTATGAATTTCACGCCCTAGATCGATCTCTGACCAGTGCTGACCAGAAATACTTACACGGGCTGTCTAGCCGAGTGGAGATCACCGCAACCAGTGCGCGATTTGTCTACCACTACAGCGATTTTTGCGGCGACCCCATAAAGGTTCTGGAACATTGCTTCGATCTGATGCTCTACATCGCAAGTTTTGGGGTGAGACAATTAGCGATTCGTCTTCCCAAAAAGCTGGTCAATCCCTTTGCCTTTGCCCCCTACTGCGATACTAGCTGTATTTCTGTCTCCACAACCGAAAAGTCAACGATCTTGAATATCAAGATCGCGGCTGAAGATTACTCTGGATGGATTGAGGACGACATTTAGCTGCCTAACCTGGTGGGATTACGGGAGGAACTATTGCAGGGAGATCTGCGGCTGCTGTATCTGGCTTGGTTGCAGTCAGGTTTTGCTGAAGATGCAGATGTTGAGCTGGAAAACATGATGGAACCACCCATACCAGCTAACCTGAAGCAGCTCTCACCTGCACTCGAATCTTTTGTCGAACTGTTTGATGTAGATCGAGACTTAATCGTTGCCGCTGCTGATGCTAGCCCAACCAGTCAGGCGATCGCCGAACCAATTGAAGACTGGATTGCGGCGCTCCCAGAACTAGAACGCAATCGCTATCTTGTACGAGTTGCCAAGGGCGAAAGCCATGTGGGAGCAGAACTAATACAGCATTTGCGTCAGTCGTTTGGCCAACCGATCGCTTCTACAGGTGAAACTTCCGGGCGATCGCTAGCAGACTTAGTAGCGATCACCGAGAAAAACCGCAAATAGCGATCGCGCAAGGAGAAACAAGCTGCTGAGAAAGTTAGACGCAAACAATTAGATGCACTGGCCCTCAAGGTAGACATCATCTGGCTGGAAATCTCACGACTGATTGAATTGAAGCAATCTAAACCCTATGATGAAGCCGTTTCTCATATCATAGATCTGCGCGATCTGGCAGACTATCAGGGCAACCGCAAGGCATTCGACAGCCGTATCCAGGAAATGCAACAACAATACAGCAGCCGTCCTGGACTGCTTTCCCGCCTGCAAAAGACAGGTTTTTTGAAGAAGTAGAAAGCACCCCCCATCAATGCGATCGCGTCACGAGGAGTGGGGAAATTGCTGGGTCACAAATGACTCGGCCTCGGCCAAACTCATAATTTCTCCATCCAAAACCCGATCGCGCAGTGCGTTAAGTATAGTTTGATAGTGTCGCCCTGGCTTGTAGCCCATACGTTTGAGGTCGTGCCCGCCAAGCGGCATTTTAATTAAATTCCAGACGCTGAGATAATGATATAACAGCCTGCGGATATGGGCAGGAGAAATCGCCGCCTGCATTATTACTTCGGTAATGCTCAGTCGTTCTAATAATCTCACTACTTGACTGGGAACTAGATCGGCAGCGAGTTCAGCTAGGCGATCGCGCTGAGTAGAAAAATTTGCTAGTCGAGTCAGCCCAGCTTGATTGAGATGCAGTCGCTCGGCAATCTGTACCGCATCTGGATAAGGGGCGATCGCCACTTCCAGGCGGACTTGCCAAATATTATCACAATCGATTTCGGGGTATAATCGGCAGAAATGGAATAGCCATGCACCAATTCGCCTTAATTGCTGTGAGAGCTCAGCGGAGAGGGTTAGATGGGGATGCAAGTAGTGCAATGCGCCTAACCTTTCTAGCTGTTGCAACGCTTCAATCCAATATTTAGACTTCAAGACATAGTGCAATTCTTGCTTTAATCTTGGGTTTTGATACGACCAGATTCCCCTACTGCTATAACTCTGGACTAGCTGACTGGCAGCTTTGGCATATTCGCATGTGCGTATGTCTAGCTGAAATCCCAACCGTGCCGCAAATCTTACCGCCCGAATAATGCGCGTGGGATCTTCGATAAAACTATTGGGATGTAAAACCCGAATTGTGCGATTCTCTAAATCTTCTAAACCACCAAAAAAATCGAGAATTTGTCCAACTTGCGAACCATTCAGTCGCAAGGCTAAAGCATTAATTGAAAAATCGCGACGGTAGAGATCCTGCTGAATTGAACTTGCCGCAACCTCGGGTAAAGCTGCTGGATAGGGATAAAATTCTGTGCGCGCTGTCGCAATATCAATCCATAAGCCGTCAGGCCAAGTCAAAGCGGCGGTCTGGAACTTACCATGAATCTCCAATTTGGATTGAGGATAATCTGTCTGGAGCGATCGCGCTAATTTCACGCCCCAGCCCTCAGGTTCTTCGCCATTTGTGACTAGTGGATGATTGCCATCCACGACCAGATCGAGATCGTCAGTTGGCAGATTTAACAAGAAATCTCGCACCGTTCCACCCACCAGATATAGTTGCAGGTGCAGCCGATCTGCGGCTAGAGCGGCCTGTTGCAGAATATCCCAATAGCGTGGTGTCAGGAGTCTCTGCAATTGCACCTGGAGTCGTTCGCGCACCTGGACAATCTGCTTTGGTTTCGGCTTAAGTTGGTGCAGGTAGCGCAATACATCTGTACGGGTGACAATACCCACGAGCTTACGATCTTCCACAACTGGTAGGCGACCAATATCCCATTTGAGCATCAAATCTTGAATTTCTGATATAGGAGTTTGGGGTGCGATCGCGCGCACAGTCGTCGCCATATAACCTCTCACAGGGGCATGACCAAAACCGTGATGCAGAGCCAGATCGAGATCGCGACGAGAAATTATCCCCACTAGTTCATCGCGATCGTTCACGACGGATAAACCCGAATGGCCGTACCGCAACAATACGCGCTGAGCCTCATCAATCGTAGCATCAGGTCGAATCGTGCGCACTGGTGAAGACATTAACAACTCCGCAACCACGAGCTGGGGGATGAGATCGCGTAATGAATTTTTAATCTCTAATCCCAGTGTATCCATATTTACAGGTCGATCTGGGATAACTTTTAACGATGCCGATGCCGCCCAGGCATGGCCACCACCACCATAACCCTTCATAATTGTATGCAGTTGAGCAAATTCGTGACGCGATCGCGCAATCAGACTAATGCGATCGCCTTGCCAAGCCTCCACAATTAGAATATCAATCTCAGTTAATTCCATCAGACGCTCAACTACACCTGATAGCCCTGTGAGAAATTGTTCGTACCGAATCATCCAAACTGCAATCTGATATCCTTGAATGCTCTCGGTATGGGCTGGTAGCTCCGCTAGACCTCGCGATAGAACCTCTTGCATCAGGGGTGACATCGCATAGTCAATATAGGTAGATAGCACCGTCAGGTTCACTCCCTGTTGCATCAGCCAAGCGAGAGCGATCGCATCTCGTGCCGTAGTATGCGCAAACGTGAGCGATCCTGTATCTACGTGCAAGCCCAATGCTAGAGCTGTAACTTCAAAAGGGGTAAGAGCGATCGCTTTAGCTTGCAAGCGTTCGATGATTAAAGTGCAGGTAGATCCGACTGGCTCCACACACCATAATTTGGCTTCAAAATCGGGTTTGGCATCTCTGGGGTGATGATCGTAGACGTGGATCTCTACCCCGGTCAGATTTAGCCACTCAGAGGCTTTGCCCAGGTAGCTGGGAGATTGAGTATCTACTAAAATTAATCGCGCGATCGCTTGAGGATCTAGCGATCGCATTTCGATCAATGGAAATTCATCGCGATACAGCGACATAAACTCGCGCACGGGCAACTGCATCCCACCAGTGAGAACAATACGTGCCCCAGGATAGAGTCGAGCTGCGCCCACGGCGGCACCGAGGGTGTCAAAATCAGCTGTAGCATGACAGAGAATTATATCCATCTCACGTTATAGTCACTGCTGGAGTGTAACTACTTTGCAATTTCGGTGGCAATATCACGGCTATCTTCATTTGTTGAGACAACACTAGCATCCTACAAGGTTAAGATGGAAAGTGTTAAGTGCTAAAAAGAACACGCATGTACGTAAAATCTCAGCTATTGTTAGGAATTTCAGTCATCGCCGCGATCGCCTTTGTGGGGTGTATCTATGAGCTTTCTTCTGGCACGCCCGAGTTGGGTAGCACAGTCACCTGGGCAATTTTAGGGGTGAGTTTGCCTGCTGGGGTCTTCTTCTTCCTGACAGCGGTTAAATTAGCCAGAGCTTCGATAAAGAATGACGGCTAGGGGGCGATCGCCATATGAAAACCTTTGACTGGATTGTTGTCGGTGGGGGCATAACTGGAGCCGCACTTAGCTATGAGCTACGTCAGGCTGGTTTTGCGGTATTACTGCTAGATCCTCACCTCACCTCAAATGCCACAAATGCTACCCGCTATAGCTATGGCGGTATCCCCTATTGGTCAGGCACAACACCTCTTACCCAAAGGCTCTGTGCTGAAGGGTTGGAAATTCAACAAAATCTTCCTGCCGAACTAAGTGTTGATACGCAATTCCGCTACCTGGATCTAATTTTAACTATTGGCTTAGATCGCGATCCGCAAGTAATTGCTGCGAACTATAGCGATTGCGCGATTGCACCAATCCTCGTCTCCGCATCACAAGCTTGTGAGTTAGAACCTTTGCTCAATCCAGAAGCGATCGCCTCAGCATTGATATTTAGACATGCCCATGTCAATGCTACTTTGCTTGCATCAGCCTACTGTAGTGCTTTCAAGCGAAATGGTGGTGAAGCGATCACCGCCACAGTCGAAAAATTGTTAAGCGATCGCCGTAATGTTAAGGGTGTCATCACCGATCGAGGTACGTACCACGCCGCCAATGTTGCGATCTGCGCTGGTGGGCTCAGCCCCCAATTGCTCAGAGCATCAGGCATCAGGGTCAAACAATATTTCACCCATGCCGAATTAATTGAAACAAACCCAGTGGCTCTGAAACTACGCACACTGGTCATGCCCGCCGAAAACCAGCGCCTGCAATTTGAGACAAATGCCAGTAACGAAGATATCGATGCTCTATGGGATGAAAGCGATCGCGAGCTTGTCGCACCTTCCATCGATGCTGGAGCAATTCAATTTGCAGATGGCACAATCAAAATTGGACAACTCAGTCGTATTCTCACCAACCCTCATGCGCTGGTAGATGCCGCGCGTAGCGAAGCAGAAATCCGAGCGCAAGTAAGGGCGATTTTACCAGCGATCGCCTCTCTACCAGGGAAATGGCACAGTTGTCTCGTAGCCTTTAGTCAAGACTCTTTACCCTTGATTGGGGCAGTCCCTGATTTTGAGAATATTCACATCTTTTCTGGCTTTACCAGTCCTATGGTTTACGTGCCTACCCTGGCGCGGCGATTTGCTACCTTTGCCACAGGCAAGCCCGATCCCATCATTACCCAACTTTCGCCCCAGCGATTTGCCTAGCAAGCACTCAATCTACATTGATATCCTCACCGACAATCAAGGAACGGTGATTCCCCAACCTCACGATTTAGGTTTCTGTTTCTTCCCATTGCTGGGGTTTCGCAACTGCCTCTACTCTCAAGGAGTTTTTTGGTCTTATGTTCGCTCGGCAGACTTTAGGCTTATGCCTTCCCGCAAGCCCTGCGGTATTCAAAAGTTGAAATTAGGTGGCTGAAAACTTGGTTATCGCTCTCAACTCGTTATATTTTACAACACTTCGCCAATTAATATAAAGCCGTCCTACAAGGACGGGGTTTCTACCCATATTCCTGATGACAATAGATCTTCTCGGAGAGTACTGCAATGGTTCGTCTAGATCACAATCCGCCGTCTACCAATCTGCAACCCGCCAATCCACTATCCGTGAGTGAGGAAGTTGAGGAAGTCGGAATCAAGCTGTCTCCTACCAATTTATATAGTGATGAGCCACCCTTGGAGACAGATTTTCACCGTCGCCAGATCGATCTATTAATTCGATTGCTAGAATTTTGGTGGCGCGATCGCCCAGATTTCTACGTTTCTGGCAAGGGATTTCATCTTGTTGGTGGGCGGTATGAGGCGATCGCTCCGACAGACGCAGGATGGCTATGGAGCGATCAGCTCGATCTATTCTTAGGTGTCCATGAGCGATAGCTGCGGTGGTTTAGTGAGCAAGGACAGATTGTCCCATTGCCAGAGGAAGCAGAAAGACAAGCTAAAGAACAAGCACAGCAACGAACAGAGCTATTAGAAGAACTTTTGAGAGCCCAGGGTATTGACCCCGATCAACTACCTTAGCAGATGTAATTCCTTCGATTTTTTTCCTCTCAAACTGGGCTTAGAGTTCTAGAGTGAAGCTGTCATGACGGTGAAAATCTGCCTGTTCTCCATGATGAGCTAATGCCCAGTAATAAATTCGCTCGTCTTTAAGCCTGATTACAGTACTAATCGCGACCTCTAACACCCGATCTTCCTGGACAATGCAATCCATATCCAAATTTAGACATAGAGAGAAAGCATCAGAACGCTCTTGCATATTAAATAGAAGTGCTACAAATGCCATCTCCTCTTGTATTCCCTGCCTATAGGCAGCAAAGCGATAGATATTCCAATGCCCTGATGGAGAGAGGTTAAATTCCCAATATCGCTCAGAATCCTTCACCCCGAGAAAAAGCTCAAAGCAGGTAGATTCCCAAAGATTATCTTTGCGGATTGCTCTTTCTTCCTGGGCAGGAATAACTATATCGGCCAGTTCACCGTGCAGATCGTACTGCAACAACAGATTATTCCTGTGACGGGCGATCTTGCCAGTAATCTTGATGTCTGGCAAGGTATCGCCTGAAGGAAATGGTAACAGGGAAAAGGTGCGGCAGTGCGCATCCCTCAAGGAATCGTTCATAGCATATCCCGAATGATGTTGCGAATAGTAGTTTCTTGAGATTCGATACTCTCCACTAACTTAAATTGCACAAGCGCCCTAGCAAGATTATGCTCTGGATGTGCGACCTTAAAATAGACATTGCCTGCCAAGTAATCAGTGAAGAATCTCAGTCCTAACTCGAAAGTAATTAGACTAATCGCATCATACATATACGCATAATCATACTCTGTAAGGAAATCACGCGCCTCTGCCAGATAGGCTTGCAAAATTACCTGGCATAAATCGCTCTCAAAGCAAACCGATTCCCATCGATCGGTTTCTTCCCCCAGAAGATTACAGCCCGATCGCAAGCAGTCTCCAATATCGTAATGCACCAGACCAGGCTTGACGGTATCAAGATCGATAATACTAACTGCTTGTTGTGTGGTCGTGTCGATCATCACATTATTGACTTTAGGATCGCCGTGCATTAGACGTAGCGGCAATTTCCCATTGGCCTTGGCATCTTCGAGTATGTGTGCCCAAGCGGCGCGATCGCGAATAAATTGCAAACAATATTGAACTTCTGGGGATGCACTTAGATTATTTTTATTGGCTAAAACTTCCTCATATTGACATAGATAGAGCGGTGTAATGTGAAATCCTTCTAAGGTATCGACAAGTTTCTGTGGTGAGAGATCTCTGATAAGGCTGTGGAATGTCCCTAACGCAAATCCAACTTCGCCCGCGTGCTGAAGATTTTGAATGGCATCAAGAGAGTAGGAGTCGCGAATAAAGCTAATCGCCCGCCAGAAAGATCCAGCCCGATCGATGTAGTAGTCCAGATTGTTCTGAGTTACGAGAATGTGAGGCACTTCCCAACGGCGATCGCATTTGAGGGGTAGACGTTGGAGGCGATCGTGCGCGTGCTGAGTGAAAATCCGCATATTCTGGAGCACCAGTGCTGGCTGAGAAAATACCTGCGTATTGATCCGTTGCAGGATAAATTTCTCTCCACCATTAATTTCTTGTGACACCAGAAAAGTATCATTGATATTGCCATTTCCAAGTGGTTGGATATCGGCGACATGTTTTTGAGAAGCAAATTGTGCTGCAATGGCAGCTAAATTACCCTGGTTTTTCACTTTTATATGAGAGTCTTCAGCTGTGGCTGCGTTAATTGTCGTGTGAGAACTACATAATTATTACCATCAAAAGGCGAGATCGCCGATAATAATTATGTATGCCACTGGTTATATTACAAGAATTGTGAGTGAACCCCCATTATGTTTATTGTCACCCCCAAAGACATCAAAATCCTGAATGTTCAGGATCCTAACGATCAAAATAAACAAATCTCAATTCTGCAATATAGTGGACATGCATTTCGCTTAGCACAATTATTTGGAGACAATCGCGACCGCGCTATTACCTTCTCGCGTCACCTAACGGAAAATTTGGGTAAGCTCTGTGTGCTTCTAGAAGAACCCAACCTTTTTAGCGTCTGGGAGCAAACAATAATAGACCAATATCAAGTAATCCCAGATGTATTTGATGAGGCTCCGCTTCCCCAAGCTAAGACCCACTCTGTCAATGGAAATCAGCCAAATGTGCAACTTGCCACTGCTACGGCCTATCTTCCCCAGGTACCAGTATTGCCTGCATCAGCAGAGGAAGCTGGAGAACCTGAAGAGCCAGTGCATAAGTTTACGCTGCCAATGCTAAGCGATCGGACTGAAGAACGATCTCAAGGCGGAATTCAGAAATTTTTGAGAGCCAACAGCCGAAAATTGATCGCTCTGGTGGTGATCGTTTTGGCGGGTAGGGGGATCGCTTCTTTAGGATGGCACCTTTATGAATTAAGTCTTAATTCTAGACAGGTTGAGACATCTTCACCTGCCAAATTAACCCTTGCGACCATTGACACTTCATTGCCCAATCCCAAGGTATTAACTATTGATGGTAGTACCACGATGGTAGGGTTAGTGCAGCGTCTGCGTAATGCCTATGGCGAGCTTAATCCCAATATTCCTACCACCTTCGGCCAACCTGATGGTCGGCCTAATGGCTCAAATAAAGGTCTTGAGGCGCTGCTTAATCGCTCTGTTGTCTTAGCCGCTAGTTCCCGGCCCTTAAACCCCAAAGAAGTTGAAGCAGGAATACGGGTAGTGGCGATCGCCCACGATAGTCTAGCCGTGGTGGTTGGTGTCGATAATTCCTTCAAAGGGGGACTAACACTAGCTCAGCTCCGCCAAATATACCAAGGCAAAATTACGAATTGGTCAGCCCTAGGGGGGGCAAACCTCCCAATTCATGTGATTAACCGTGCTAAAAGCAGTGGTACGCGAGATATGTTTCAACGCCTGGTACTTTTAGGCCAAGAATTTGCTCCCAATAGTGCCAATTTTATTACCTGGCCGCGAGATGAAACTACCGATCCGATCAGAGCTCTAGGCAAGGATGGGATTTACTACTCTACATTTTCGCAATTAGAGCAGCAGGAAATAGTCCGAATCATCTCAATCGATGGGGTTTACCCCAACGATCCCGCCGCCGTGCAGAGCGGCAAATATCCCATGAGTCGCAATGTGTACCTCGCCTTCCCGCAACCAACCAGTCCTGCGGTCAAAGCATTTATCGATCTAGCGCTATCTCCCCAAGGGCAACAAACATTATTACAAGCTGGGTTTATGCCGATGAAATGAACCAGTTGCTGTAGGGGTAGCGCCGCCGTGCCTACGCCTAGATTTGCGCAGCAATCAAGTTGAAATATTGCAAGCCTTCAATCATACCCCAAGCAAATGGCGATCGCGCTAGATACAGATTAGGATGTCGATGTTGACCATACCAGTCGATCAATTCAGGCTGGGCATTGCTGACTATTGTGCCAAGCGTTGATTGTTGGAATAGGCTGATATCGTTGCCCGAGTCGCCACAAGCCAGAGCAGAGGACGCAGGAATATGCAAACTCTCTCTAATATAGCGAGCTGCTAGTCCCTTATCAGCGTTGCTAGGTAAGATGTCAACATCACGACCACTACTAAATACAATCTGATAGTTCATACCTGCCTTACTGAGCTGAGCGCGCAAATTATCCAGGATGGGGGATTTGTCTGCCTGGTCTAAACGAAAACTAATTTTCCAAGGATTTTGCTCGCTTTGCGGTTGCAGGATGAGTTCGCTATAGGTTTGCGCGATCGCGGCGATCGCACGGCGATCCCAGGCCGTAGAAACCTCATTAGCCCAAAATCGATCTAATTTACCGCGTTCGTAAATTTCGGTACCAACACCCGTAACCCAGTAATCTGGCTCCAACAATTGTTTGGTATGGACTAAATGCTGCGCCGAAGTATAGGATCTGCCAGTAGCATAGATCAGAGTACAACTGTGTCGGATCGCCGTCAACTTTTGATTCAGCGTAAAGGTTGCCCGATCGTCTCCGACTAGAGTATTGTCGAGGTCTGTAATCAGCAGAAATTGCATATGTTGGTCGAGTTAATTGAGTTAAGTAAATTAAACTTGCCACCAGGAACTATAGCGTTCGCACCCCATGTGTGAAAAGGGGGAGGGGCGCATCCCCACGCGAGCTACATAACCACCCAATGAGTAGAGTGATGAAAGGAAGTAATTCTCAGGAACGTTCAATTATCGAACAAGCTAAAGCCTTACTCTACGAAAGAGCCTTAGTTAGTATGGATGGCAAACTAGCAGGAGCCATAGCTGCTATTCCCAAGAAGTCCAATATTATTGCTGCGGGTGGGGATCTAAACTATTCTGAAATATTCATCAGGGACAATGTGCCTGTGATGATATTTCTTTTGATTGAAGGTAAGTACGATATTGTCCGCCACTTTCTTGAAACTTGTTTAAAGCTCCAGAGCAACGATTTTCAGACCCATGGGATTTTTCCCACTAGCTTTGTCGAAGGTCCTGACAAGCAATTAGTAATAGATTACGGTCAAAGAGCAATTGGACGAGTCTGTTCCATTGATGCGACACTGTGGTGGCCAATTTTAGCGTATATCTATGTGCGACGAACTGGCGACCATCAATGGGCAATCAGGCGTGAAGTGCAGATAGGGGTACAGAAATTTTTAGATTTGATCCTACATCCGCAATTTCGCGATGCACCAACCCTATATGTCCCGGATGGAGCGTTCATGATTGATCGCCCGTTAGATGTGTGGGGCAATCCCTTAGAAATTCAAGTCCTCTTATACGGGGCGCTTAAAAGCGCGGCGGGGTTACTAAGAATCAATCTTGAAATCCAAGGCTATTTCCATCCCACTGCCAAGATTCGCAATCTTAAATCTCAGGATTCTTTACCGGATAAGCAAAACCATCAATTTCAATATGCGATCGCCTGGGCGAAGCGGTTGCACAACTATCTACTCAAACATTACTGGGTGAATAGTAAAACAGTCCAAACATTAAGGCGCAGACCCACAGAACAGTATGGTGATGCGGTCTCGAATGAGTACAACATTCAAACCGAGACGATTCCGCACTGGTTGCAAGATTGGCTTGGCGATCGCGGGGGGTATTTGCTAGGAAATATCCGCACAGGCAGACCTGATTTTCGTTTCTTTACTTTAGGTAACTGCCTCGGCTCGATTTTTGATGTTGTCAGTTCCGCCCAACAACAGTCGCTCTTTCATTTGTTTTTGCGCAATAAAGATAGTCTTTTTGCACAGATGCCACTGCGCATCTGTCATCCTCCTTTAACCGATAAAGATTGGCGAACTAATACTGGCTACGATCGCAAAAATCTCCCCTGGTGCTATCACAATGCTGGACATTGGCCATGCCTATTATGGTTTTTTATCCTCGCAGTCTTGCGCTATAAGCGCAAACATGGCGATCTAGGTGAAGATAGCGTCGCAATTGAAACGATGCTGCATGAGTCTTATGACTTACTCTTAGACCGACTTCCACAGCAGAAATGGGCAGAATATTTCGATGGCCCTGCTGGTATTTGGATCGGGCAGCAAGCTAGAACCAATCAAACATGGACAATTGTCGGGTTTCTGCTAGTACATCATCTACTCAAAGTAAATCCCGCCGATGCCAATATTATGGATCTACCTAACCTGCGATCGCTGACTGCCCTTAAAGTATTTCGCTGATCGTATACCTATCTAAACAAATTAAAGGGGTAGCAATACTTGCCTACCCCTAAAGTCAAACTATTAAACTATTTTCTACTGAGATATTTAGAAGATACCCAATAGAATGATAAAAGTTAGCACGCAAAACAATATTGCACTAACGATCGCAATATCTGCAATACTCTCGTCCTGTTGAATCGATCCCTGAGGAGACTTAGCCATAGGGTTGACCTCCATATTAGAAGCATGTACTTCTATTTTAGGAAACCTCAACGAGATACTTGTTTTTTTGTCGCGAATTTGGCATAAAGTTTAAGAATATTCAATAAACTTTAAGGTGGCTTCTCCATCCAGACAATTTTTTAAAATAGGCATGAAACTAAAGATTCGGTTCGCAGTCTTCTTGCTCTACTTGGTTTCCTTGCTAACACTACTGGCGATCGCCAAACCTCAACGTATCAACGCGATCGCCGACATTGATTTCACCAAGACTAAGCAATTACGCTCCTCTGGGCAGGATGCCATTAAGCTAAATCAGTTCTCTCCTGTATTTGGCTGTCCAGATCTACCGCCTCCCAACCCGCCAAATCCAGCTTTGCCAGCCGCTTTAACCTCCGAGCCAATTACCCTAGATCGCTTTAGACGGGCACCACAGTTGGTAGCAGCGGTAACGCCACCACCAGTTGCAACAGCACCAACTACGCCAACAGCACCAACTGCATCACCAGAATTAGCCGCAAAACCTCTGGCAGTCTCTAAAGTAGCCGAAACCTCTAAAATTTCTCAAAAGATTGCTGCTCCCAAAGAGTTAATTGCCCTAGCCGATTCCAGTAACTACGGCGATCGCTATCTCAAAGACTTAAACGGTCGCCCAGCGACTCAAGAGCCAATTATTGTTTTGCATGAGACTGTTGGTTCGACTGGCAGCGTTATGAGCTATTTCCAGACATTTCACAGCGATGAAGACGAACAAGCAAGTTATCATTCCCTGATTACTCCAGATGGCACAGTAGTCTACTTTGTCCCCCCAGATAAGCGAGCATTTGGAGCTGGAGATTCTGAGTTTGTGAGTTCTTTGGGTAAGGAAGCCGTACAGACTAGCCCGCACCATCCCCGATCGGTGAATAATTTTGCCTATCACATCGCCTTAGAAACTCCAGCGGATGGGATGAACGACGACAAATCGCATAGTGGATACACTGAAGCGCAATACCGTTCCTTGGCGTGGTTGATTACCAGAACAAGCGTTCCAGGGCAACGCATCACTACTCATAGAGCTGTAGATCGCTCAGGTTCGCGCATCGATCCACGAAGCTTTAACTTCCAGGTCTTTAAAAAGTTGCTCAACGGTTACCCACGCACCCAGGAAATCTTTATTGGTTGCCAGGCTAAACCAAACGGAACTTAAAGGGAAAATCGCTATAGCAATCAGTTTTTATTTGTTTAGGGGTTCCACCCCTTCGTGGGGTGTGGGGGGCTGCGTCCCCAACTTACAACTCATATAGGATTGCGATATACTTGTGGTAATTATTAATTTATATGAAGCTATAAAATCATGTTTGATGTCTTGATCGTGGGTGCGGGCATCGTAGGTGCTAGTCTTGCCTGCGCTCTGGGAGACAAACATAACCCCAAAAACCGCAGTCTCAAAGTTGGCATTATTGAAGCGCGTGCCGACCTACTTCAGGGACAATTTGGGGTTGATGGTCGTGCTAGTGCGATCGCGCTAGGATCGAGTTATATCTGGCAAGACATTGGGGTATGGGATGCCATGCGTAATCGTGGGGTGACTGCGATGCACAGCATTCAGGTATCGGATGGCGACTACCCCCACAAAGTACAGCTTTTGCGCGAGGATGTGGGCAAAGAGGCGTTGGGCTATATTGTGGAAAATTGCGTCACGCAGTCGTCTTTATGGGAATTTATGCGTGAATGTAGCAACATTGAGCTGATTTGTCCTGCCAGAATTAAAGATATTACCCACTTGGATAGTAGTAAGTCCGAGCAGGGGGCGATCGGTGTGCAAGTTTTATCGGAGACGGGCGATCGCTTGCTAACCGCAAAGCTTGTAGTCGCGGCAGATGGTGGTAAATCAATCGTACGTCAGCTTGCAAAAATTCCGACTGTCGAAAAACTCTACGACCAGACCTGCATTGTCGTGACCGTAAAACCTGAGTTTTCTCATCAAAATATCGCCTATGAGCGGTTTCAGAGCAGTGGCCCCTTCGCCATATTGCCCTTAGCGGGCGATCGCTGTTGCATTGTGTGGACGGCTACTAGTGCAGAAGCTCCAGGCATAATGGCACTTGATGAAGCCGAGTTTATGCAGCAATTATCCAAAAGATTTGGATCGCATCTCGGTAAGCTAACACTAGAGACTCGATGGAGCGATCGCGCTAGTTACGTACCCCGCTGGATGCACGCCCAAACCTACATTCAGCCGCGCTTGGCACTAATTGGTGATGCGGCTCACACCACTCATCCTGTTGCAGGTCAAGGGATGAACTTGGGCATCCGCGATGCCGGCGCTCTGGCCAACATTTTGCTCGATGCCCACCACAAAGGCGAAGACCTTGGCTCCTTGAATGTGCTTAACCGTTATCAAGTTTGGCGACGCTGGGATAATTTTGGGGTTATTACGGTAACAGACTGGACTAATCGCTTGTTTTCCAATCAATTTTTCTTGTTTAAGTGGATCAGGCGCATCGGTTTAGCGATCGCCACGTTACGACCATTTAAACAATTATTGATGTATTTCATGATGGGCTTAGTTGGCAAACAGCCGCTTTTATCGCATTTGGAACTACCCAAAAAGCACAAATAGTGCTTTGATATTTTGCAATTTTGTGTTAATTCTTAGGAGCTATTTTTGGCGCGATTGGCTTCGTCACCTAAACTAATGCTTTTGCTTTAGTTCCCGCCAGGTATACTAGCCTCCTGTGAAATTACTGTGAAAATACTGCGATTAATCCCATTTTTTGACCCCTCGATAGAGAATTGGGCGACCGAAGCCAGAATACTATGGTGGATGACCTTCCTATGGCTATTTGCAGGGTTGGCAGTCATGTTTTCAGCTTCCTATGCTTCAGCAGCTGCAGACACCAGCCTTAATGACGGACTTTACTTCTTCAAAGCACAGTTAGTTTGGATTGCGATCGGGCTTAGCATATTCTCGGTTATTGTCCGCTTGCCACTGCGCATCACGCTCAAGATCGCTAGCTTTGGCCTGTTTTTTGCGCTAATACTATTGTTTGCCACCCATACCAGTATTGGCGAAACTAGAAACGAATCAACCCGATGGATTAAATTGGGGCCGATTTTAATTCAACCTTCCGAATTGATCAAGCCATTTTTGGTATTACAGGCGGCGCAATTGTTTGGTCACTGGCAGCAGATCAAGTGGCAAACCAAAGTATTTTGGCTGAGCATTTTTGCCATATCTCTAGCTGGTATTTTGCTCCAGCCCAATTTGAGTATGACCGCTCTGTGCGGGATTACGTTGTGGTTAATTGCGCTAGCAGCGGGGTTACCAATGCCACAGCTGCTTGGGATCGCAGGCTTGGGTATTTTAGTTGCGGGTGGGAGCATCGCCACAAAGTCATATCAGCTCAAGCGCATCTTGTCGTTTCTAAATCCCTGGGTCGATCAATCAGGCGATGGCTATCAATTAACACAGAGTCTGATGGCAATCGGTTCTGGAGGCATCACAGGAACTGGTTTTGGGCTCGGGCAGAATAAATCATTTCTGCCATTTCATGAGACGGATTTTATATTCGCGGTATTTGCAGAGGAATTCGGCTTAATTGGCGGTGTAGTTCTAATTGTGATGGTTCTGATCTTTGGGGCGATCGGTTTGCGCGTGGCTTTAAAAAGCGCAAATCGGATCGTGCGTCTAGTCGCGATCGGTACAACCGTATTGCTAGTCGGGCAGTCTTTTCTTAATATTGGTGTTGCTACTGGCGTATTACCTACCACTGGACTGACATTCCCACTGATCAGCTATGGGGGTAGCTCGATGATATCGAGTTTGATCGTCACAGGCATACTTGTGCGCTCCGCCCGCGAAATATCCAGTGCTGAAGTGATTCCCCTCCACAAGCCCAAATCTGATACTCCGACTGAGCCAAGAGCGCAAAGGCAGGCAAGATTAGTCGCGAAGCGAAAGCGATCTACTGTGCTTTGAGTGCTGGAGTAGGTACATATGTTTTTTAAATCCTGGGTGGGGGAATTGAACCCTCATATCAACGATTATGAGTCGTTTGCTTTACCAATCAGCCAACCCAGGTTAAGACGGCAGTTGTTTAAATCCGCTATAAAATTATATGCTATAGCTCATGCTAACTATCTTGTAGCGCCGATTAAAAAAGTTGGCTATTTATATTGTGATGGCTAAAACCGATCCACAAGTACGTTCTGCTAAACGCAGAAAGAGACAATCAAAAGCCAAAAGTCAAGTCAGCTACAGTTTTGCACTGCTATGTCTAATGCTAGTTGTGGGCTGCATTAGTGGGCTAGTGGCATTTTACTTGGGTCAGCAAGCTTTATCTGATGTTAACCCAATCCCGCTGGGTGGCAAACTACCAAGACAGCCAGTACCAACCGAAAAGCCGCCAAAGAAAGCGAATACAAGTTCTTTTTGGAATAGCGATCGTAAAGCCTTTACGTTGACTTAATGACCGCCACCCCTCCCCTAATAGCTGTCTTACCTCTGTCAGTTGGCAGCCCTAGTTTAGATTCAGCAACTTACATTGGTGTGCTACTAACCCTAGTGGCTATAAATGCTTTTTTTGTCGCCGCCGAGTTTGCGATCGTTGCAGTCAGGCGATCGCGAGTTAATCAACTAGTTGAATCTGGTTCTTCTAGAGCGCTCTCGGTACAAAGATTACAACGTCAGATCGACCGATTTCTTTCTACGACACAGCTAGGTATTACACTCGCTAGTGTGGCTTTAGGTTGGTTGGGCAAAGATGCAATGGCGATCGCGATGATGTCGTGGTTACAGGCTCTACCTTTACCTTCAGATCTGCGCATTCTTGTTGCTGAGGCGCTAGCAGTACCGCTTGCTTTTCTGGCGATCGTCTATTTGCAAATTGTGTTGGGCGAGTTAGTCCCAAAGTCAGTAGCATTGCTTAACGCTGAGGGCGTTGCACTCTGGCTAGGCAGACCCAGTGAAGCTCTAGCAGAAGCGCTTAGCCCATTTTTGTGGATCTTGAATCAATCAACACGATTGTTGTTGCGAATCGTAGGAGTTGAGTACACTTCAAAGTCCTGGTTTAGCGCTGTCAGTGCCGAAGAACTCCAGATGATCATTACTACCTCAACGGAATCGAGTGGGTTAGAGGCAGAGGAAAGGGAATTACTCAAAAACGTATTTGAGTTTGGTGAGGTAACTGTTGCCGAAGTTATGGTAAACCGCACAAGCATTGAATATGTCGAGTTTGATGGGACGGTCAGGCAGTTTCTAGAAGCGGTAGCAGAATCAAATCACTCTCGCTATCCTGTGGCCAGAGAATCCCTAGATGAAATTCGTGGCATTGTGCATATCAAAGAGATCGTCGGCAAGCTCAGTGATAGTAGTTTTGACCTAGAGCAAAGTATTAATACATTTGTACGTCCCGTGCGCTTTGTCTCTGAGGATATCTATCTAGGGGACTTACTACCCCAAATGCAGCGATCGCAGCAATCTATGATGATGGTAGTTGATGAGTTTGGCGGTACGGCGGGCTTGGTCACACTTGAGGATATTGTGGCAGAAATTGTCGGGGAGTTTAACGAACCATCTTCCAGTGCTACCCCTGATATTCAGCGTATTGACGAGCGTAATTCTTTGATTCAAGCCCAAGTCAATTTGGAAACGGTGAATGAATCATTAGGGCTAGATTTACCTCTGACAGATGAATATCACACACTTGGTGGTTTCGTCATTTATCACTTGCAAAAAATTCCGATGCAAGGAGAAACAATGGTTTATCACGATCTAGAAATTACCATTGAATCAACGGATGGCCCCCGCATTGAGTGCATTCGCTTACATCGGCTAGAACCATCATCTGATCAAGATGCTTCGGATCCCTCTCAATCAATATCTGAGTAACAATAACAAGTCAGGATCGCGATCGCAAAGTAAGCCCTTAACCTTTTGATTACCTGTGCTTAAACTGATGGGTCTAAAGTTGGAAGTGTCTGCTTAACTCCCAGAGTAAAGACTTTGGTGGTTAATAGGTAAATGTCATCTCCTAGAAAGTAACACTATGACTCTTAAGCGCAGAGATTTTCTCCTATTTCTAGGTGCTGGTGCAGGCGCGATCGCGTTTGATGCCGCATCTCCAAAAGTACCTCAAAGGTTTTCAATGCCTTTCTCGTCACCCCTGGACTTAGAAGGATCTGGCAGTGCGTTTGCTGCCACTAAAACCGCATCTTTGACCTTTAAACCGATCAAAAGCGCAATGCCTTTAGAGGCGGATGGCATCGTGAAAACTAAGCAAATAGAGGCATATAGTAAGTTCGAGGTTGTGGACGATCTGGTTCTGCCTGAGGGATATACCTACGATGTTGTGGCAGCTTGGGGAGATCCTGTGGGGGACTCGCGCTTTGGTTATAACAACGACTACGTATCCTTTGTGGAAACTGGTAAAGACGAAGGTTTGCTCACGGTTAACTTTGAATACGTCAGTTCAAAACCCTGGGCTCAAACCTACAAGCAGGTAATTGGGAAGTCACTACCACTAGATGAAATGGCTCTAGCGCTAGAGAAGGCAGGGAAAGAAGGTATCGACTTAGTTTCGCTACCAGATAGCGATCGCACCAAACAGCTATTTGTGCAGGTCACGAAGGAAATGCTGACTGATATGGGAATTGGTGTAATATCGATTCGACGCAATTCTGAGGGGAAGTGGGTACGCACTTTTGCAAAAACGGATCGCCGGATTACGGGCATCTCTGGATTAGAAGATCGACGATATCTTAAGTCCACTGGGCCCGCTCTCGCTGTATTTCGCAAATCTCAGGTGAAAGGCTATAAGGATAAGTTAGGCGATCGGATTGTCGGAACTTTCAATAACTGTGCCGGTGGAACAAGTCCTTGGGGCACAGTTTTCAGTGCAGAAGAGAATTATCAAAACTTAGTACCAGAAGCAGTAAATGCCGATGGAAGTTCTTTTGCCCCCAGCAAGAAAAAATTTCTGATTACAGTCGATGATACGGAAGGTTTGGGCAGTCTCCTCGGATATGCTGGAAATAAATATGGTTGGATGGTAGAAGTCGATCCGGCGAATCCCAATGACTATGGTACAAAGCACACCTGGCTGGGGCGCTATCGTCATGAAGCTGTTGGTATCCGTGCTGATGCTGGCAAGCCCCTAGTATTCTATTCCGGTTGCGATCGCCGTGGGGGGCACCTCTACAAGTTTGTGAGTAAAGGTATAGTAAACGATCCTAAGGACAAGGCAAATTCTCGACTCCTTGAAGACGGAATGCTCTATGCCGCTAAGTTCAATCCCGATGGCACGGGAAGTTGGATTGCGCTAAAAGCCGATACGGCAATTAATCCCGATCTACCAAGCGTTCATGTTGGCAAAATGATTCCCCTGCCCAAACGCCCTGACGGAGGCTACGCTCTGG
The DNA here is from genome assembly GCA_031388585.1 of Pseudanabaena sp. SOY_30_concoct_251. GTDB lineage: Bacteria > Cyanobacteriota > Cyanobacteriia > Pseudanabaenales > Pseudanabaenaceae > PCC-6802. The sequence continues at coordinate 19,816 of JANMRU010000128.1, forward strand.
TCGAAGATGATGCCGAAATCGCTGCCTTCACACAGAAATATAAGACGCTTGACGATCTCTACGAAGGCAATCCTACGGAAAAACAAGGCGCTATTCTGATTGACGCACACTATGCAGCTAATGCAGTTGGCGCTACCTGCACCGCCAGGCCAGAAGATACTGATGTCGCTAAAGATGGCTCCTTATTTATTACTTTCACCTCAGGTTCTTCTAGTAAAACCGACGGAAGCCCCGATCTGAGGATATTTAAAGGGAAAGATGGTAAGGCGTATGAATACGGCTGGATTATGCGTCTAGCTGAAAATGGGAATGAACCTGGGGCAATGGCGTTTGAATGGAAAATGTTTGCCACAGGCGGCGAACCTGCTGAAGGAGGGTTAGGATTCGCTAATCCTGATAACATTGCCTTCGATCCTGGTGGTAATCTCTGGATTGTGACGGATATGTCATCGGATAAGCATAATAAAGCCATACCTCAGGGACGCTTAGATAAAGAAGGCAAACTGATCGGCCAATCTGACTTACGTGGATTATATGGCAACAATTCGATCTGGTTTATGCCAACTTCAGGGCAAAATGCAGGTGAGGCATATCTATTTGGTTATGGCCCTATGGATTGCGAAACTACTGGCCCATTTTTCACCCGCGACCAACAAACCCTGTTTTTAGCGGTGCAGCATCCTGGCGAAATTAACGGCACTCGTAAGGATATGGAGGCTAAAGACAAAGAATTTGCGATCAGAACTACAGACGGCAAAGAGTTTATGCAAACTCGCACAGTCCCAATTGGTTCTAATTGGCCAGGCAAGAGTGCTAACGATCCGCCAAAACCCGCAGTTGTCGCAATTCGCAAAGTGTAAACCTTTAGGGAAAGGAACACTGAGATGGTTTCTGAGAGAATGCTGAGTTTTAACCGACTTGATTCTAAGCACAAACTAATCCGACTCCTAATTTGATTTCAGCTTTGCCTCAGGGCGATCGCCGATGATAAAGAAGTTGAGATAAGCAGCTTTAACTGACATCTCTAAGCATCATTATTCAAGGCAATCTTTTTAGGAGTATCAAGATGAATTTCAAATCCCTCAGCCCTCTTCTTACTACAGTTGCCTTAGCTGGGTTTATTGGGGTTGGTGATGTAGCTGTGCGCTCATTCAATCCTCAATTCCAATCTGCAGCGATCGCAGCTCCGAGTCTAACCGATGAGCAGAAAATTGAGGCCGTTACAAAGAACAAGGGCCAGATTGGTGGTGGCGATCAATTGCGTCGATTTTACTTTGGCGATCTTCTCCCTTTGGGAGTCCAGCCAGGAGGAGCAGGCATGGTGGTCAGTCTCTATAACAAGGCCAATGATGTCACTTTCTCCTACTGTGCTACTTACGATGTAGTCGTTGCGGTAAAGAAAGGGAGAGTAGTTACATTTGAATCTAGTGAAGTGAAGTAATTTGTGTCCCCCCTGACTATTAGTTGGGGGGATTCTATTTTTTCTACACAATTTACCTATGAGTCAATCATATGGAACTTAAAGATACTTTTGCTCTATTTCATCCCGCGATCGCGATTGGATTTGTTTTCCCTTTGATTGGGATAGCAGTAAATAGAGCTATGCTAACCCGCCAGCGTCGTCTGCAAACTAAAAGTGGGGAAAAGAGCAAAATTGCCCCTAGCGTTGGTTCTGAGCATCTAGCGATCGGTATCATTGTCAACTTACTGCAAATTGCAACCAAACCCACCTCAGATAAATCATTAAAACCCATGCGGGGGCTGCGCCCCTGTGACCAGCTTTTTGTGGTGGACTCGAGCAAAAACTGCTGTAAATCAATTATCCAAGATATATACTCTTTCATTGCTTTGACTGGATCTCAGCACCACGCGGGATTATTCTGCGAGATTGGCACATTTTTTAACTGCAAATCCCTTAGTCACTAATGCGCAATTAAACTTTGGGGTAAGCTTTAGACGGGGTCTCTATTTGTAAAAGCCCGTGCCTAAAGTTTACAACTGCTGTGGAGCCTGATGGAAGGGTCTTTTGCACTCAC
>JANMRU010000147.1:0-9019 GCA_031388585.1 Pseudanabaena sp. SOY_30_concoct_251
CTAAATTCCGCAGTTTTATCCCTAAAGGCACATGCTATATCAGTGCAAGCGGCAATTCGATCCGAAGCGTAGAAGACTAGAACTAATGGCTTACCAGCATATTCTTCCAAGTCAACCAGCTCATTGCTCTGATTGTTTAAGGTAAATGAAGGAGATGGGTCTCTTACTCTAAGCGTAGTTGTTGCCGTTTCCATTGGTGCCTTAGCTAATATTCAGAAGCAACTAACATAGAACCAACCCCTGAATCAGTGAAAATTTCTAATAGCAGGGAGTGGGGAACTCGGCCATCGACAATATGCGCCGCACGTACCCCTTGGGCTAGCGATCGCACACAACACTGCACCTTAGGAATCATGCCACCACTAACGATGCCCTTCTCGATCAATTCCCTTGCCTGCTGGATCCCTAGACTGCGAATTAGAGTATCAGGATTTTTATAGTCCTCTAGAATTCCAGCAATATCTGTCAGCAAAATTAACTTTTCGGCACCGAGGGCTGCGGCTAGTTCCCCCGCTACCGTATCAGCATTGATATTGAAAGCTTGCCCAGTTTCATCGCAAGCAACGCTTGAAATAACGGGAATATGTCCAGCCCCAATTAATGTCTCGATTAATCTTGTATCGATGCTACTCACTTCACCAACAAAACCGATCGCTTCGTTACCCTGTGGTCTAGCCCGAACTAAATTGCCATCCTTCCCGCACAGTCCTACCGCTGAGCCACCTTCCTGGTTGATCATCTCGACAATTTGCTTATTGACGCGACCGACCAGCACCATCTCTACGACTTCCATGGTGGCGGCATCGGTCACTCTCAGGCCATTAATAAACTGAGGCTCGATATTCAACTTACCCAGCCAGGTATTGATCTCGGGGCCACCACCATGCACCAAAATTGGGCGCACACCCACCGATGACATGAATACAACATCTCTAATTACTCGCTGGCGCAGTGATTCTTCCTTCATTGCCGCACCACCATACTTAACGACTATGGTACGGCCAGCGAATTTTTGTAAATAGGGTAAAGCTTCGCTCAATACTTGAACGCGATCGTAATCTGTTAACATTAAGCTCTTTTTTTCCTTGGTCTCTGACTTAGTTTAGGTTACCTACTGAGACTAATCAATCTAACCAATTAGTATATTCACTAATGTATCTGTTGTACCGTTTGACGCTTTATATCCCCCTAAATCCCCCTTAAAAAGGGGATTTTTAATTCTAAAGCCACATTTTTAAGGAGGTTGGGGGATCTCCGCTGATTATCTGAATTTTTTACTCTTGATTGCGATGACGAGTCATGACTGCTTCCATCGTGCTATCTAGAAACGACCCCACGATCGCACCACTAGTGTAGTGGTAGCAATTGGCATCCTGCATGTAGAAGGTTTGGAACCCAGTGCGCATCTGTCGATCGTCTACGACCCAATAGCGCTGCACGATCGACTCTAGGCCAAACCAGCCTTCCCCCTCAATTTTGCCCAAATCGCTGTGTTGCAGGACAAATGTGAATCGATGGTCGTCAAAATCTAGACGCCCCTTATAGGATAGTGTTGTTTCGGCTCGTTGGGTACCTGGGAAAGTGAGCTTGGTGACCATAGTGAACCAATCATTCCTAGCCCAACCAATGATGGTTTTTCCTTTTACAGGAATGGGGCTTGAATTGCGCTCTAGCCAACTTCCCTCCAATGTCCATCTGCCTGATTCCAATAAAAAGGTATGATTCACGTTACTCTTATTTCCTGGGTTGCAAGCATATAGAAATTCTAGATGAAATGTAAATTGTGGATTTGGGGGTTTTGCCGCCATAAAGGGGTTTCACGCCTTCACCCCTCAGTAAATAAAAACTGATTGCTAACTGATTGCCATATGTATGGAGTAATCAATTATCGCATTTTTCCAATCGTTGGGTAGTCGAAACATACAAAGGATTCAGTAAACGCGCGATCGTTGCTTTTACTGCTTCAGGGCTGTATTTCTGTACGACCTCAATTGAATTGTGAGATATATGCGACCAAAGAGTTTCGTCGGTATAGAGCTGTAATACACATTCCGCGAATGTTTCAGCGCGATCGGCAATCAAGGCATTAAATCCAGAACTGAGTCCTATTCCTTCTGCCCCGATCGCAGTTGTCACGGTTGGTAGACCGTAGGACAAACTATGCCCAATTTTCCCCTTCATGCCTGCACCGTACCTCAAGGGTGCGACAAACACGCGATGGTTGAGGAAATATGGCTCGACATCCTTGATATAGCCTGGAACGCTGACGCGATCGCTCTTCAGTGCCTTCACCTTGGGTGACGGGTTGCTCCCCAGCAGCGTCAGGTGGATTTCTGGGTCTTTTGCCCAGATTAAAGGCATAATTTCTTGGCACAACCAAATGACTGCGTCAATATTTGGCTGATGGTAGAACCCGCCAATAAACAGGATGTGGCGGCGATCGCCAAACTTAGGAACTTGGCGATCGTATATTTGGTGAATATTAGGAACTACCTGTACGTTGTTGACATTCAGTTCCTCAAGAATCCGCTTCTCAACATCGGTTACTACAATTGTCAGATCGGCGGTTTGAGCGGCTTTAACCTCGCTAACCTGCATTTCCTGCCATTCTTTTTCCTGCTGGGGCGTTTTGTGTAATGACAGCTCCCATTGGCGTTTTAAGCGGAGAAAATGTAAATCTATGGTGTCATAGAGATTTTTTATAGATGGGCGCTTTTGCAGAATTGGGAAATACTTAGCGCATAGTTCGGGGCGACAAACCCAAGCTAGATCGATTATGTCTAATCTGCGCTCTAATCTGTCTTGCCAATCAGATTGTTTGTGCGTAAAGTAAAGCACTTCTATTCCCATACTCTCCAATTCGGAAGTGTAGGGTTCCTGTTCGTGTCCGTAGTCGGGCAAGAAAATGATGTGACATCCTAATTGTTGCAGAATTTTGATGATATTAAACAGTCGATAGGAACCAGATTCCTTGTCATAAGCTGGCACTAAGGTGTCAACAATTAGAATTGTTGGTTTCGACAGTAATCTTCTGGGTGCAGCTTCGCGATTCTCTGGTCGATCTACTAAATATTGACTCAGTAATCGATCGCGCCACTTATAGCCTAGTTTTTTGATGTCTAGTGCATGAGGATTTAGATAGTGACTTAGATGAGAATGTTCGCTACGATTCTGCTTTTTGGGCTTTGGATCTTGTCGATATATCACCTCTGATTTTGGTTGATATATAACTTGATAGCCTTTAGTTTGCGCTGCTAAGCCAAAATCTGCCTCTGCGTACAATGCAGAATCGTAATCTTCGCTAAAGCCATTGACCGCTTGAAAGAGTTGGGCATCGACTAGCGAGGCGATCGCGGGGCAAAAATCGATCGCTCTAATATAGCTATATTCTGGCTCACCCCTAAACTCACGATAGCCGTATTGCCAAACTGAACCATCCTGCCAGATCGCACCACCAGCATTATGAAGCTCGCTATTCTCAAAGGTTAGTTTCGAGCCGACGATGCCTATTCTGCCAAGATTGTTGGCATTATTGCCGCGATTGACGATCTCCAAAAGATTAGGTAGTGTGCGATCGCTGAGTTGACAGTCTTGATCTAAGAAACAAAGAAACTTGCCTTGGGCAATTGCTGCTGCGAGGTTAAAAGCTTTGATATAACCTAGTCTAGCTTCACTAATTGCACTAATTTCAGGCGTAACGATCTGCACTCCTGAAACCTGAGTTAAGAACTTGGCTAATTTCTTGTCGCTTCTTTCGCCGTCATTAATGATGATGATTTCAATCGGGAATTTTGGTTCGATGTGCTTTTTGATCGACAGCAGGCAATTATATGCGTGGATGTGGTTGTGGCGAATGTAGATTAGCAGGGAAATTTGTGGATTGGGATCTGCCACAAATTCAATTGGTCGCGGTTTGGGTAAAGGCGATCGAATTCGACTTCTCTTAATCGCATCTAAAGGGCCGAAGAAGATAATATGTAGAATTTTGTCTTGAATTTTTTTGAGTACAGCAACCCATCCCCCTTGGGAAAAAGCAACTTTAGCTTTCTCTATATATCTCATTTAATTCTCACTCCTCGGCTGGTAAACCGAAGGCTCGTTTAATCCCAAGCCAGGTTGACCTTAGTTTCCAAAATTTGCTGCTCTCCATCGCGGCGATCTGAGCTTGAGACTGTTCCAGGTGAGCCTGTGCGAGGTCTAGCTGCCCAGTAGTTTGCCAATTTTTTTCTTGCAATTGTTCGACTTCGGCCTGCAATCTTTGTTGGGTTGACTCTAATTGCTTATAGGCATCTACTACCTGCGATCGCAATGATTCCAGATCCTGATAAGTCTGACTGATGCTATTAGAGCAAAGTTCGACCAATGTTTGTTTGAGTTCATTTGGCAGCGAGCTATAGGAGCGATCGCCAAGCATCTTAAATTGCAGCCGCCAATCGTCAATCCAGGAGGCTCCCGACCGAGCATTTTGAATGCTTTGTTGATTGCGATGCACGCGAAATCCAGCTAGGGTTTCGTCGATATAGCCGATCTTATACTGCGCCATTATCCGCAGCCACATATCGAGATCGAGCACCTGTTGGAGATTCGGGTCGAACAATCCCACATGCTCAAATACGGCTTTGGCAATCAGTACAGCGGTTGGCTCGCCAATTTTGTTGAGCGGAGCCTCAAGTAATTTGGGATCTTCTAGTAGCGATCGCCCCGCTTGGATATTACTCAAATTTGTCCAACCCTTTGTAATATCGACATAAAGCTGGTCAAGTTCAGTGTCATCGCTATTGATAATATTGCGTCGAGCAAATACTAACCCAATTTCTACGTCTTGCTCTGCTAACGCCACCATTTTGTTAATACAGTCAGGCGCGATCGTATCGTCTTGAAATAAAAATTTAATATACTTGCCCTTTGCCAAGCTAATACTGTAGTTCCAGTTCGCGGCTATACCCAGGCGATCGTGCGTGTTTAACTGCCAGGTTATAGTTTTACGATCTAAGTTGCCATCCAGTAACTGTTTGGCAATCTCTATGGTGCGATCGCTCGATCCATCATCGGAAATGACGATTTCAAGCGGTACATAGGTTTGGGCTAAAGCGCTAGCTATTGCTTCAGCAATAAACGCTTCGGCATTATAAGTGGGGATGCAGATGCTGACTAAAGGGAGTGAATTCACTAGGTAATTACGAGGTTAAACTTGGGGCTTGTTGGCGATATTAAAAACGTTCCAGAAAATGATACACGATCTACTAGTCTGTTAAATCCAAGCGCATCTCATTGCTGGTGACAAAACCAAGACTGGAGTAAAGGGGCTGACCTGATGGAGAAGCATGGAGGATTACGCGCGTACAACCAATTGATTTCAGGTAATCAATAGCCATGGTAGTCAGTTGCTTGCCAAATCCTCTTCTCCGAAACGGAGCCTCAACATAAACACCCCAAATATAGCCATATTTCCGATATTCCTCGGCCAGTCCGTTGGGATAAAGCCCCGCAAAAAGCTGACAGCCGGTCGAACCGATCGCAACGCCATCAATTTCGATCGCCCATGCCTTAAAACTTAATTCTCGACGAGCGCGATCGATAAACTCGGTCGTGATATCAGACCAACCAGGCTTGATGAGAGCATCTGGAACATCATTGTCGAGCCAAAGGTGATAAAAATGCTTGGCAATTAAAGCGTCTTCGTGGGGATGGATCTCCCTAATGTTAATTTGCTCTGGGTTTAGGGGCTGACTCATTGCAATGTATAGATATTGGGCCAAGCTTATAGTGTGGGTATGTGCGCTTGAATCTGCAATTGAATGTGCGCTTGAATTCGATCGATATCCTGGCTAGCATCGATGCGGACAATCCTCTCTCGCTCTTGTTCAGCCAATTCCCTAAATCCTTCCGCGACGCGCTGATGAAATTCTAGATCCAGACGCTCCATGCGATCGGGCTGACCCGAAACTTGCTTAGCTCGCATGAGCCCCACGTTGACATCTAAATCAAACCATAAAGTGAGATCGCTTTGCAGACCATTCGTGGCAATGCGATTAATTTGAGCGATCTGTTCTAAATCCATGCCACGCCCATAGCCCTGATAAGCGATCGTGGAGTCATAATAGCGATCGCATAGCACAATATATCCCTGCGCTAAACTCGGTGCGATCGTAGTCTCGACATGGTGCGCCCGATCTGCCATCAACAACAATAATTCGGCGCGATCCGAGACTTCTCCACCCTGCAACAATAAGGCGCGAATGCCCGTGCCGAGTTCAGTACCACCTGGTTCGCGGGTAGTTTTAACCTGGTATGAGCGAGATCTTAACCATGCTTCTGTGCGCTTCAATTGCGTGGTCTTACCAGCCCCTTCCACACCTTCAAACGTTACGAACAGGCCAGACATAGATAATTCCTGAGATTAAAGTGAGCGAGAGCGCTAACCAGAATAGCAGCAACGCTCCTGGTAATTGCATAATCAAGGCGGCTACTGCCACAATTTGTAGCACGGTCTTGGCTTTTCCCCAGAGGTTGGCACCGACGAACTGCGGCGGCTGAGGATTGGAATCAGTAATGGGGCTGGGGCTAGGATCGGCAGTGGGCGAACCACGCCAACCAGTGATTGCTAATTCTCGCGCCACAATTAAAAAGACACCCCACGCTGGCACTTGGCCGAGTTGTACCAAAATTAGCATCGGTGCCAGAATCAACAATTTGTCCACTAACGGATCGAGAAATTTACCCAGATCGCTGACCTGATTTAGTCGCCGCGCTAAATAACCATCTAGCCAGTCGGTAAGAGCCGCAACTAAAAAAGCTACCAGTGCCACCCATCGACTAAATTCATCGCTGTCTCCGCTTAACGCAACCAAAATTACGGGGATAGCCACCAATCGTGACAGTGTGACCCAAGTTGGGATTGTGATGTAGATCGGTGACAACGACATTAGCTCTTCGCTTAAGGGTTCTAAATTACTGCTTTTCTTTTCCTGGTCTAGAAGCTTCCGGTGGCTCTTTACCGCGATCGCCAGATCTAGAGACATTATTAGGATTGGTATTTGGATCGGCGATCGCACAGTGGCTAGAATCTTGCGCAGCCTCTTTTTCTTTTGCCTGCAACCGAATGCGCAGCCATACTTGCCAACAGGCATAGACCATTAACATAGTACTAACCGCCGCATATGTGCCACCTGCGGGGATGCCCGCAAAGGCCATCGCAAGGCTACCTACCCACAAAGTTAGCGCATAGATAAATAGCACCGTACTCCGTTTTGACACCCCAGCACGAACCAAGCGGTGGTGCAGATGATGCTTGCCCGCGACCATGGGCGATTGTCCTTTACGCAGACGTTGCAGGATCACAGCCGAGGCATCCAAAAGCGGCACAGCCAAAATAATGTAAGGGAGTACGACCGCTACGGTCGTTACACTTTTGGCTAAACCAATCACGCTAACACTGGCAAGCGTAAATCCTAAATAGTAGGCACCGCCATCCCCCATGAAAATTTCTGCAGGACTGGATGGTTTGAAGTTGTAACGCAAAAAGGCCAGACAGCCTCCTGCGAGGGCAGCAGCAATCAGAGCGGCGGCAGGCTGCTTCATAAACAGACTAGTAACCAAGATCACAGCAGCAGCAATGGTCGAAACTCCTGCCGCTAAGCCATCTAAACCATCAATCCAGTTAACCGCGTTTACCATGCCAGCCAACCAGGTGACGGTAATCGGTAAGCTAAACACACCAAACTTGACGATGCCAATGAATGGGATCGAGATAAAGTCAATCCGCACTCCCACACGCCAAGCACCGGCGGCGATCGCTAATTGTACGACCAAGCGTACCAAGGCAGGCAGATCGTACAAATCATCTGCTAGACCAAGCAGAAAGAAAGCAGCGCCTCCGATCGTCACGCCCCAGACTTCGTATTCTTTGAATGGTGGTAATACGCCAAACCAACCAATTCCCCATGCCAGCAGCAGGGCACAGAGGGTACCTAAAAATATCGATACCCCGCCAAGACGTACAACAGGAACCGTGTGCATCTTGCGCGCATTCGGCTTATCGGTTAAACCAGCTTTTAGACCTATTTTCCGAATAATCGGCGTACTGCACCATACAATCAGTGCAGAGGCTGTAAAAGCGAACAAATAAGGAACAGCATCTTGATGCAGCATGGATTCGCACTAAAACAGCTTTCAATTTGCCAGCATATCAAAGTATAGCAATCAGTTTTTATTTGTTTAGGGGTGAAGGGGTGGAACTCCTATCTGGGGGCGCAGCCTCCACAACCCCAACTAGCAATTCATATAGGATTGCTACATCAAACAGTTAAAACAGCAGCTATTTAATGTTGAATACTGGCAGGTACAATTTACATCACGAACACCACGCTTGCCCCACCCGATGGGGTTAGCTTTAGGCAAAGGTAGGCATCTTTAAGGATTGAGCCGTACCTAGTTCCGCGTAGAGTGGGAAGCGATCGCATAGGCTCGCCACCCTTTGCCGACAATTAGTTGCGATCGCCGCATCTTCAGGCGTAAGTAAATAATCAGCAATAATATTGGCGATTTCCTGAAATTCTGATGTACCGAGACCGCGCGTAGTCATGGCAGGAGACCCCAAACGCAAACCGCTAGTCACAAACGGCGACTCTGGATCGAAAGGAACCGTATTTTTATTAGCTGTGATATTGATTTCACTAACAAGTTGGTCGGCACGTTTGCCAGTCATGCCAATGCTGCGTAGATCCACCAGCATGAGGTGATTATCCGTGCCATCAGATACCAGCTTAAACCCACGCTCCTGTAGCTGCGTTGCCATTGCTTGAGCATTAGCAATCACTTGGGCAGAGTAAGTTTTGAATTCTGGTTTGAGGGCTTCACCAAAAGCGACTGCCTTACCCGCAATCACATGTTCGAGCGGCCCCCCCTGCGAACCAGGAAATACAGCTTTGTCCAGCTTTTTGCCAAGCTCAGGATCGCGCGTCAGAATCAAACCGCCACGAGGTCCGCGTAGAGTTTTGTGGGTAGTAGTAGTGACCAC
>JANMRU010000170.1:0-2868 GCA_031388585.1 Pseudanabaena sp. SOY_30_concoct_251
CCACGCCCAAGATCGGGATGTATTGGAATTAATCTCTAGAAGCCTCCGCACCCTATTTAGGCAGGGAGCAGCCATTCACGAACTGTCTCATTTTGATGGCGCTCAGCTTCCAGACAAAAAAGTTCATTTCGGCTACAAGGATGGCATTGCCCAGCCGTCAATTGAGGGGGTTTCGACCACTCAACGGCTTCCCGACAAGCAGAGCGTCATTCCAGCCTATCAGTTTGTTTTGATGGACGATCCAAATAGTAGCTATGACGTGCCAGATCCTACTCAATTGTGGTTGAATGGAAGTTTTGCCGCCTTTCGAGTGCTAGAACAGGACGTAGCTGGTTTCGAGAAGTTTCTCCAAAGGCAGGTAGATAAAATCTCTCCAGAAGTGCTAGCGGCTAAAATGTGCGGTCGATGGCGCAATGGGATTCCCCTGGATCTTTCCCCTGACACTGACACCCAGATATCTGACGATCAACTAAACAACTTTGACTATTCTGGCGATCGCAAAGGATTTCGGTGTCCTGTTGGCTCACACATCCGCCGCACTAATCCGCGCAATTCGGAGATAGAAGGAGTTGTAGAGATCCATCGAATTGTGCGGCGGGGAATGCCCTACGGTCTTCCGTACGATCCGAACTCACCGGATGATGGGATAGAACGGGGTCTGCTAGGTATGTTTATTGGCACCCGTCTCGACCTTCAGTTTGAATTTATTATGACAGAGTGGGTAAATAAAGGCGAGTTTAGCGGCTTCTTATTAAAGAATAGTAAAGATCCTCTGCTGGGTAATAATTGTCCTAAAAGTAGTGAATTTGAGATTCCTTTGTCTGGCAAGGAGGCTTCCCTAGTGTTTTCAGGGTTTCAACAGTTCATTAAAACTAGAGGGGGGGCTTATTGTTTTCTTCCTAGTATTACGGCGCTCAAATACATCGCCAATCATTAGAATATTCTCACGATTATTTGGAGTTCAAAATGCGAAAGAAACAGAAAGTCGTTATCTTAGGCGGTGGAGTCGCCGGTATGAGTGCAGCCCACGAGCTGGCAGAACGAGGTTTTGATGTTGCTGTTTATGAACTTCGTGATATTCCCGGCGGCAAAGCGCGCAGTATTCCTGTTCCAGAAAGTGGTACGGATGGCAGAAAACCTTTACCTGGAGAACATGGATTTAGATTTTTCCCAGGATTTTATCAACATATTACTGACACAATGAAACGCATTCCTTATAAGAATAATTCTAAAGGGGTGTTCGATAATTTAGTGGATGCAACTCGCATCTCTATTCCGCGATTTGACAAGAAAGGATTAACATTACCAGCAAAAGCTCCTACTAATATCACTGACGTAAAACTATTAGTTAATACCTTCTTGCAATTGATCTTAGAGCAGTCGGGACTACAAGAAGGAGAAATAGAATTCTTTGCTCAAAAGCTATGGCAGTTGATAACTAGCTCTAAAGAACGCCGAATTGGAGAGTACGAAAAAATTGACTGGTGGAGTTTTGTGGAAGCAGATAAATTCTCCTCTGAATATCAAAGTTTGTTGGCTAAAGGACTGACTGAGTCTCTCGTTGCCTCTAAAGCGAAATTGGCAAGTACCAAAACCGTAGGAAATATTTTTTTACAACTGTTACTAGACCTGATCAACCCGACTATTAGTACAGATCGCCTGTTAAATGGACCTACAAATGAAGTTTGGATTGAACCTTGGCTGTCTCATTTGAAAACTTTTGGGGTGGACTATAACTTCAACAGTGAAGTAGCCTCAATTAACTATGCAGATGGCAAGATCGAGAGTGCCACAATTAAAATTAAAGACCCAAAAACAAACACCCATCAAGAAAAAGAAGTTCAAGGAGACTATTATATTGCCGCCGTACCTATCGAGGTTATGGATTTACTTATTAACCAGAGCAAACTCGATCGCTACGATCCCACCTTCAAAAATATTCGCGATTTATCCATGAATACTGAGTGGATGAATGGCATTCAATTTTATCTCAAAGAAGATGTGCCAATTACTCACGGACACATCCTACTCGTCGATACCCCCTGGGCGCTAACCGCGATTTCTCAAAAACAATTTTGGTCTAATATTAATCTTAGTAAATATGGAGATGGTCAAGTTAAAGGTATTCTTTCAGTTGATATCTCTGACTGGGGATTAGACGAAAATCCAAAAGAAAGTATTGGAATTAAGATTAAAGAATTTGCCAAAAATTGCACCAATGAACAGATTAAAGAGGAAGTTTGGGAACAACTCAAAAAAAGTTTAAATGTTAATGGCAAAGAAATCCTCAAAGATGAAAACATACATAGCTGGTTTCTCGATCCAGCCATTGTCGATCCAGTCAAAAAATTTCTTAATAAAATTAATTCGCTAAATGACAAACAAGTAACCCTCTCTTCTAATCAACCCTTCGCTAAGTTAGCAGATGAGTTTGCTGAGTTGGCAAAAAAGCTTGATGAGGATAAACAAGATATCCCAATATTCCTTCAGACACTTGTCGACCAAGGCTCTGTCAAAAAAATTGTAAAGGAGAATGGGGAAATTGTCTATCAGTCAGTCTTTGATATAAAAAGCAAAATCAACCTAGAACCATTATTAGTCAACCTCGTCAATACCTGGCAACTGCGACCAGAAGCTTCCACGGGAATACCTAACCTGTTTCTCGCCTCTGACTACGTGCGAACCAATACAGATTTAGCAACGATGGAAGGTGCAAATGAAGCTGCTCGCCGAGCTGTTAATGCAATTCTAGAAGCTACTGGACATCCTGCCCGTCCCTGCAAAATTTGGGAACTCCACGAACCAGAAATCTTTGCCCCGTTGCGCTGGCACGATAGTATTCGTTATCGACAAGGATTGCCCTGGGAG
>JANMRU010000184.1:0-14228 GCA_031388585.1 Pseudanabaena sp. SOY_30_concoct_251
CTAAATGTGGCGGCTTGTCCGCATTTTTGACCTGCTTCGTCTAAAACATTCCAAACGATCGCCGCCTTGATGTAAAAACGCTGCCCCGTACTCGAAATCCGAATGCCATTGTAGTTATCGATATAGCCGTGGGTTTCAGCTTGGTGCAACAGACGCTCGCGCTCTTCCTGTGCGACTGGTTCAGCGGTAAGGCGTGAAGGCGTACTGGTAAACTGCGCCCAATCCATTTGCCATAGCTTCAGTGCCGCCTGATTTCCGTAGTTTAAGATCGGGTCGCGCTCGGTACCGTGCGAAACCAGGATAAATGGGGCTTCAAATAGCGATCGCCCTACTTCTTCATCCGTGCCCTTGATTTCAATTAACGGCTTGCCCAGCCAATGCTCAAAGCTACGATGCAAGCGCTTGCCATGCAAAATAAGCTCAGGTTGTTGCCAATTTGTTAACATTTCGTTGCAATTTAACTAATCGGAACTGCAATGATTCTCGATATGATGGTGAGGAAACACTATACAAAATGTAATATAGATCGCGATCGCGTCGCAAATGGCTAGCCTTCAAAGATCGTTACACTTACAGCGAAAGGATATAAAGTACGAGTATGAGTCAAGCTTCCGTATCTGGTGATGTGCCTAGCATGGGTCGTCGCCAATTTATGAACCTTCTGACCGGCGGCGCAGTTGGTGTTACAGCATTAGGTGCCCTTTACCCCGTAGTGGGATACTTTGTGCCGCCTTCTAGTGGTGCTAGTGGTGGTGGTATCACCGCTAAAGATGCTCTGGGTAACGACCTGGTTGCTTCCCAGTATCTAACAACTCACCCAGCAGGCGATCGCACCCTAGCACAGGGTTTGAAGGGCGATCCTACCTATGTCGTAGTTACCGATAATAAAGAGATTGCCGCTTTCGGTATTAATGCAGTCTGTACGCACCTAGGATGTGTTGTGCCTTGGAATGTGGCTGAGAATAAATTTATGTGCCCTTGTCATGGTTCTCAGTACAACAACGAAGGGAAAGTAGTGCGTGGGCCCGCACCTTTATCCTTGGCTCTGGCACATGCCACAGTCACCGATGATAAGGTCATATTTTCGACCTGGACTGAAACCGATTTCCGCACTGGTGAAGATCCCTGGTGGTCTTAAATCGTAAAGATTCAAAAAATTTTCTGCACTTCTCTAATCTCGCAATCATCAATACCCGTAAATGAAGAAAATTATATTAGTTGTGCTAGCTGCACTAGTCTTTCTGACGAATGGACTAATGGCATCACCCGCGCAGGCTTATCCGTATTATGCCCAGGAAGCGTATAAAACCCCCAGAGAAGCTACAGGCAGAATCGTTTGTGCTAACTGTCACCTAGCACAAAAGCCCATTGAGCTGGAGCTACCTCAAGCTGTAGAACCTAATACTGTGTTTGAAGCAGTCGTTAAAATTCCCTACGACCACAGTAAGCAGCAGGTTGCAGCGGATGGGACTAAGGCTGGCTTGAATGTTGGTGCAGTTTTAATGCTGCCTGAAGGTTTCAAAATTGCGCCTGAAGATCGCATTCCCGAAGAGCTGAAGGAAAAGACCAAGGATATTTACTATCAACCCTACAGCGAAGACCAGGAAAACGTCGTGCTTGTCGGCCCTATTTCTGGGGACGAATATTCTGAGATTGTTTTCCCAGTTCTATCGCCCGATCCTGCAACTGATAAGAGCGTTCACTTCCTCAAATACTCTGTTCATGCTGCTGGTAACAGAGGTCGCGGCCAGGTTTATCCAACTGGTCTGAAGAGCAATAATAATCTCTACACAGCGCCAATTGCTGGCAGAATCAGCGAGATCGCACCCATTCCCCCCAATGAAGATGAAGGCATCTTTGGTGGCTACCAGGTCACAATTAAGTCTGAGGATGGTAAGACTGTGACCGAAAATATCCCTTCAGGTCCTGAACTACTGGTAACGGAAGGCCAAGATATTAAGGTTGGTGAACCCTTATCTTCTAATCCTAATGTTGGTGGCTTCGGGCAAATGGATCGGGAAATCGTTCTACAAGATCCCAGACGAATTCAGTGGCTTCTTGCCTTCTTTGCATCTGTGATTGTTTCGCAAATCATGCTTGTCCTGAAGAAGAAGCAAGTAGAAAAAGTGCAAGCAGTAGAGATGAAGTTCTAGTTAGCTCGCTAATATTGCACACTTTGATAATTATGAAAGCAGGCTATACGCCTGCTTTTTATTACAGCAAATTGCAACCAAACCCACCACACACAAATCATTAAAACCCATGCGGGGGCTGCGCCCCTGCGACCAGCTTTTTGTGGTGAACTCGATCGAAAACTGCTGTAGGTGTGGATTGGGGCGATCTCAAAGGTTATAGCGATCTAGGCGTTAGCTAGATTTACCCAAATCTAGCCAAGTTATGTCCAAGCTACGGGTAAATCTAGCTACACTAGGAGCTAGGCGGAAAATAAGCAAGAGAAGAACCTGGAATGACTGACAATATCCATCTCAATGCTGCCCAAGAAACGGCATTAAGTCGAGACTTTACGACACTCTCACGACATGTACTCGTCGATCTTGGCTCATACACGCCTGATGCTTACGATCTCAGCGCCCTGATGAGCCGCATTGGTTTAGCTGGCAAGATGATTTCTCGACATCTCAGTCATGCGGGGCTAGTAGAAGATGCCCTGGGTGTAACCGGGGAAATAAATGTGCAAGGTGAAGCGGTTAAGAAGATGGATCAATATGCTAACCGCGTATTTATTCGTGCCTTCGAGCAAAGCGGCTTGGTTTGCCGTTTAGCCTCTGAGGAGATGGAAGAACCATACTATATTCCAGAGAACTGTCCGATTGGTCGATATACGCTGCTGTTCGATCCGATTGATGGCTCTAGCAACATTGACGCTAATCTTGCGGTCGGCTCAATTTTCTCCGTTCGTCAGCAGGAAGGTATCGACGAAACTGGAGAAGCCAAGGATTTACTGCAACCTGGACACAAACAAATTGCGGCTGGCTATATTCTTTATGGCTCCAGCACCATGCTTGTTTACTCGATTGGTAATGGCGTTCATTCTTTTACCCTAGATCCCAGTCTTGGTGAGTTTATTCTGTCACAAGAAAATATTCGGATTCCCGCGCATGGACCAACCTACAGCATCAATGAAGGGAACTATTGTCAATGGGAGGAGCCCATGCGCGATTACATTCGCTACATTCATCGTCAGCCTGGTTATTCCGCACGCTACTCAGGTGCGTTAGTTGCTGATATTCACCGTATTCTATTTCAAGGCGGCGTATTTTTGTATCCTGGTACGGTCGATCGCCCTGATGGCAAACTAAGATTGCTATATGAGTCGGCACCATTGGCATATCTAGTCACCCAGGCAGGCGGTCGGGCGATCGCGGGCAAAGAGGAAATTTTGGACATCGTACCGCAAAAGCTCCACGCACGCACACCATTGATTATTGGCAGTCCTGATGATGTCACTGTTGTGGAATCTTTCATAACTAATCAAACCAACTCTGTTAATTCTGTTAATTCTGTCGCAGCGGCGATTTAGAGCAATTTAGGCTATGTCAATTGGGGTCGGCAACTTACTAACACTTTTGGGCTTGGGCATTTTAGCCACCTATCTCAGCTTGAGGCGCGGGGTCAAATCGCCCTTGTCTTTATGGCTGGTTTTGCTATTTGCCCCCCTGTCAATCGTAGGCTGGGAAATCCTGATCCATCGCCCCTTGCCGCATTTTCTGGCAATTTCCTCCTACTTTATTTGTGCTTGGCTATATTTCAAACTCACCCGACCGCAAATCTCGGCTTTGGATGTAGCTTATGCTGAGGTTTTAGGAGCGGCGATCGATACGGATATAAGTACTAGGCCGAGTTTAGAGTCACCATTAACTAAAAATGAAGAGGCAATGCTGAAAAACTGCTTTCCTCTCTCTGTTTTCTATCTTCAGACGATTAAGTACTACGATTTGTCGATCGTCTGTGAGGGGCAATTACGCTATCAACCCCAGAAGAAATCCCGTGAAACGTCCACGGAAGCAGTCTACAGAATAGTTAGTCATAACGTACAGCAAAAATTTGGAGATCGCTTTCTACCGCTATTACAAGAACGCCATCAGCAGGTGCAAGGCCGAGATCCTGAATTTGATACTAGAGATGTTAGAGAGTCTAGCTATTTCTTTGCCCTCATCCCGCGTACCTGTTTAACTAATTTAGCCGATGGATCGAGCCTAGCAACTAAACCTCGTCATCGGATAGCTGCTTTACCGATAATTTTGATTTTTGCTACAGCTCTAACCACTTTTCTCGCAGGAACTCCCTCGATACTCTCACCCATTACTCCACAATTTGATTTAGCAAGCGCGATCGCACTTGCCATCCCATCAGTCCAAGTTGGCATACCTTACTTGGTCGGGGCCATTACCATTTTTTTGTGCAGGGAATTTGTGCGTACCCGAGTAGCGCGCCGCTATAAACTTCATTTGTCCTTACCCCATTTCATTCCATTTTTTGGCAGCTTTGGTTGTCTTGGCACGCTCAATTGGCCACAAGGTGCAGTTCCGCACCGTAAAGCCTTATTCGATCTGGCGATCGCGCCAAGTATCGCTGGGCTATGTCTGTCGCTTTCCCTGTTTATTTGGGGAATTTTACAATCTCCCTCAGTGGCTCTGGTGGCAACCACCCCATCCAGCTTTTTAACCGCCAATCTATTACCATTCGATCTGCGCAGTTCAATGCTGATGGCAGTTGTAGCGCAGGCAGTCACATGGGGACGCTTTAGTAGTGGTGCTGTCGATCTGCATCCTCTAGGACTGGCTGGGTGCTTAGGCATAGCAATCTCAGCGATTGGCCTCATGCCTCTCGGTGGACTCGAAGGAGGTCATCTAGTACATGCGATGTTTGGCGTACGTAGGGTCGCGACGATTGGGAAAATATCGCGCTTATTATTACTCGCTATATCCCTAATTGCGCGCTCCTGGTTGTGCTCGTTTGCGCTGGTACTATTTCTGGTGAATAGCTACAAGCAGCCTGTCTTAGATGAGGCAACTGAATTGTCTAATTGGCGAGATGGTTTAGGATTTTTACTTCTGGGTATGATGGTACTGTCAATATCACCTGTGCCAAAATTCTTAATGCCTCTCCTAGGAATTAGTTAGGTATTGGCAACTTAAATATTTGCCTGGTTGTCACAAAATCTGTCAATATATCGCTAGGCGATCGCCATGACGGCAAGAATACCTCTCAAGCTCATACATAGTAACAATGTTCATTCTGAACCGGCAGGATGTAGAAATTACCAATATTTCCCATCCCAGCAATAAAGACCAGAAAATACCTATCCTCTTGTACCAGGGACAGACATTTCGCATAATGCGAACATTTGGGAGCGATCGCGAACAAGCCTTACAATTTTGGCGAGATTTAGTAGACAACAAAGGTAAGTCTTGCATTTTATTGGAAGAGCCTGAAAACAGTCGTTTCAGCGTGTGGGGGAAATTTATAGTTGACAAAAATCTTGTTAAGCCCGTCACTCAGAAAATTCCAGAGGTTAGACCTCCACAGATATCTCCTACTCAAGCAAACTCCGCCAAACCAGATGCCTCCCAGTCAGCTCCTGATCTGCCCAGCTTAAATCAGACATACTCTTGGCAGTTTGATATTACTTTGGTAAAAGCCTGTCTGCTTATATTACAAACTATTTATTTGGAGATCGACGATCTATTTGGGGCTAGGCAGGTCAGCCTATTTAAACAAGATGTACTAAAAGTACTATTGAAACAGCAGTTTCCTCAGATTAACGGTATGGAGCAATTAGAACAATTGCTCCGAGCCAAAGATTTCTCAAATTTCCCCCTACCAGGTTGGGACGATCGCCAGCTCCAAATCCTGTTGAAAGAATTATATACAATCTCGAAGTCCTACTTTGGCAATGCCTTATTTTTAAATGCTGTTAGCAATGCGCTTGAAGCGCTACCATCTGAAGAGCTGTCCAAATTTCGAATCTGGCTGAGCAAGAGCCCTAGCGGGCATATATGGCAATGAACAAAGCAAAATCTCCAGTTCCAACAAAGATCTTTCCACCCACCCAGTATGTAATTTTAGGGAGTATTACCTGGATAATTCTGTCGTTTTTATACTACCTATTCCTAGGTTTACCTACAGATACTTTAGACGGAGCATTTGTTCGACCACCTTGGTATCGTATTGGCATTTATGTATTGCAGACATTGCCGATTGCTGTAACTGGTTTCTTGTGTCTGCGTAACTGTTTCACCCCTAAGATGATTAGCAATCGTCTGGTTTGGTTGGGCATTGGTATTGGGGTAATTTCTTGGGGAATCGGCAACTTAATTTTTGCCTATACAGAACTGATCCTGAAACAAGCCACATTTCCCTCATTCGCGGATGTTTTCTTTGTAATTACCTATGTGTTTCTGTCGTTAGGGATGGCAATGTCAGTAATTAATCGCCGGCTGAGTTTATCAGTAAGGCAATGGGTAATTGTGGCAGTAATTAGCATACTGGCTGTATCTCTGGCTGGCTTTGTTATCTTTGTGGCTGGGAAAAATGGCGGAAGCGTCGAATTCAACCTGGCAACTGGCCTATTTATTACCTATGGCTTAGGTGACATTTTGCTGGTAGTTGTTGCCGCAATTTTATTACAAGTATTTCAGGGTGGAAAATATGCTAGGTCATGGCAATTGCTTGGTATAGGCGGAGTATCGATGTTTGTTGCCGACTTATGGTTCAATTACCTGAATAATATTGCAACCGAGGCTAAACCATATCAAAGTGGCGAATTGGTAGAAGTGTTTTGGATCCTGGCATTTCTCCTATTTGGTATGGCGGCAGCCGTAGATTTAGATCTATCTGTTCGCACCACTTCCCGTCGGAAATAGAGATTTAACCCTAACCGTTATTGCCGATCGCGACGCACAGACCAATAGGTCAGTAGGGTAGCCAAACGAAAGAAATCGTAGGGTTGTTTTGACCACTGCTCAAGCGAGGTTTCCCAAGGATTACTACCCCATAGCTCAGTCATAAGTGTGCGATCGCTTTGTGGAGCATCATGCCACATGCGGGCAATCGTGGGGCTGTGTCGCACATACCAACCCAGATTTGGCCAAGAGCCATCAGTCGCCAGCCCCTGTTTGCCCACCGTCGGAATCTTGCCAAACCTTCTCCGCACCCAATCTCTGGCAAAAACCAGCGCTTTTTCCAGGTTAGATGCGCCAGGTCGCCAACCATAGTTGGCATCAAGAATATCATTGCCGCAAATCTCTGATACAACCTTCCCCCACAGCTTGCCATTCAGTTTCCAGTCGGCAGGTATACGGCTGTAAAAATTAACTAGCGATTGATCGGATAAAAATGAGTCGTAGGGAAAAGCACGAAACATGATTTGGCCTGAAAGCGCTGAAGAATAGCAAGCTGGCCTTACCCGTCGATCTTCTACTACTAAGCGATCGCGATTTGAGCGTAATTGAACTGGGGTATCAGCAAACCAGTGCTGAAACCGTTGCTCGATCTGCTGGCTAAATTGGGGCGGGGCATCAGGCGGTCTATAACCAGGATAAGGTAACTGGCTGTTCGCACGACTAGACTTATAGTACCAAAACGGTAAATCTCGACCCAGCAATCTAAAGCGTTGCCGATCTAGGGTATCGCCCTTGAAAAACATATCGGCAATACAGGCAGAAAGAACCGTTTGGACACCATTCTCTTCTAGAAGATCGAGCGTACCAAGAAAGTGGTTATCTTCTAACGACCACATCGCACCTGATATGCTGACCCCCATCTTCATCCATTGGGGATAGTAGTCTTGCTCTCTAGCAAAACCTACATACTGAACCTTTGCGGCTTCGCATAATTCCTTTGCTAACTTGGCTTCACGATTTGGAACATCATAGAGATTTACTCCTAATACAGATGCTGGTTCAGCGGCGGCAAAAGCCAACAGTCGCGAATCCATACCACCACTTATATAGATGGCAACAGGGCCGAGACGCGGCAAAGTACGAATCCGAATCGCGTGGCGAATCGCCTGGGCAAATTGTGGCGTGGCCTCTGATAGATCGCTGAAGAACTCCCCAGTAAAAGGCTGCCAATACTCTCGTTCTTTGAAAGTTCGATCGCTCAAATTCCAACATAAGTGCTTGGCTGCGCCTGCATACTTGATTTCCTGATAGTAGGTATGCGGTGGGGTAGCCTGCCAATCGCGCAGAAATTCTACCATCGACGCGTAGTCAGGCGTAGTTGAGATCGCAGTATCATCGGCGATCGCCTCGGTAAAGGTCGAGATTACACAACCAGGAATATTCTGTGGAGTGTAAAGGAATAGGGGATGATAACCAAGGGTGTCAGTTAAAACGTGCAGGCACTGCGATCGCGGATCCCAAACTACTACTACAGCAGCGCCATTTGGGCATTCCATTGCTGCGATCCCCTCTGCCAAATAGCGCTCTAGTAAGAGACGATTGCTGAGGCCACCAGCGAAACTATGCAAAGTCTCGGCATGTTGCCATTCTGGTTCATCCCAAGCCACACGACCAGATGTAAAGATCCTCACACCCGTTTCAGGATCGCAAGCCGGAGCGAACAGCAGAGGATTATCTTTGCTCACCCAAGCTATCCCCCAACTAATTTCTCGATCTGTCTCTACAAAAATCTCTGCAAACTCATTTGAAAAAAACTTGAGTCGCGCTGCTGCTTGAGCGGTACGTTCAGATGCATTCCCAATCGTTATCTGTAAGCCTGCCATAATGTCCCCCTCAAATTTCCCCAGTTTTGTTAGCGATCAGCAATAGCGGTGAAACTATAAACCATAATTTGATTCTCAAGTTCAGGCTTTTATCATTAATAATAGTAAGGATTCCCACGCACTAATATAGTCTTGCCACGCATACTTCACATTTGCTCTACCATTCTCACCCCAGATCTGGAGTTTGAGATCTGGCAAGTCACAGAACTGAGCGATCGCCGCACCTAAAGCTTGTGGATCGTTTGGTGGGACGAGCAAGCCGCAATCGGTTACTTGTTCGACTAAACCATCTATGCTGCTAGCGATTACAGGTCTTGCCGCCGCTTTCACTTCTAAGCAAACATTTCCCCATGGTTCCCACCGCGATGGAATCACGACTGCATCACAACCATCCAAAAAAGCAGGTATATCCTGTAACGTATCAAGGAATTCAATATTTTGATTTTCTGCGGCGAGCTTTCGCAACTTATTCTCATGCTCACCATAACCTCCAATCCTCAATTTCACATTCGCATCAGGAATCTGCTGCATTGCGTGTAAGAGGATATCAAATCCTTTTTGCTGACTAAATCGCCCATAAGCGCCTAGAACTCGCGGATGTTGCCACTGTCGCGGGGGAAGGGCTAACAGTTCTTGAGTGGGTGTGGTCTGGGTAATTACTGTCAGCTTTTCTGGTTGAACTAGATGATGGTGCAGCATCCAATCTGCTTGAGCGTGGGATACTGCGACAACACGGTTTGCCAAACCATACGCAAGCCTCAGCATGATGCGAAAGCGCTCTTTTTGTCTAACATTAAGCTGTTCAAAACCACTGCAATAGGTATGATCGTGAATAATTACTTGGCACTGCTGCCGAATTTGCCACAGTTGCGGCAGTAACCTCCAACTACAAGGGTCGTGTAAGATCGCTAAGTCGGGCTTGATTTCGGCTAAGGCAGTCTTGGCTTGCGAAGAAGTTACCACCAGAAATGTAATTTTTTGCCCAATTTCAGAGCCAACTAAACCACCCATAGTTTTGACTACACCACCAACTTTGCGATCGCTCAAAATTTTGAGAACCTTAATCTTAGTTGCGCAGATATCTCCCATATTATGACCGTCCAACTCAATCATATTTTCCTGCAACCCTATAAATTACACTTATCTCAACCTTTGAAAACGGCCCTTGGTCTGCTGAGCGATCGCTCAGGTATACTCGTTCATGTAGTCGATACAGAAGGCAGAGTGGGTCTGGGGGAGGCTGCTCCTCTAGATGGCTTTGGGATGGAATCATTGCTAGAGACCCGAGCAGCACTTAATGCTCTGCAAGTTGAATCGATAGGTAAAAAAATATCAGACTTAGACGATATTACAACGCTATTAGCTAATTTTAGTCATGTGCCAGCGGCAAAGCATGGCATGGAACTAGCTTTGTGTAACTTATGGGCTGTTTCCCAAGCAAAATCTCTAGCTCAAGTGCTTAACCATCACAGCCGTGATTCCCTATTTCCTGCGGAAACGCTGCGCGATCGCGCAGCGTCCCGCCGCGTTACAGTCAATGCCCTAATTGGTGGCGGATCGCCAGAGGAGGCTGCTACACGGGCAAAAGTATTAGTACAACAGGGTTATACCTGCATCAAGATAAAAGTTGGTACTGATGGAGCGGATCTCGATCGACAACGAGTAGTAGCTGTCCGTGAAGCAATTGGCCAGCAAATCCAAATTCGCCTTGATGCCAATCAAGCCTGGACGGTCGATGAAGCGATCGCTCAGATCGAGCGATTTGAGCCTCTAGATATTGAATATGTGGAGCAACCAGTTGCAGCTAGCGATCTCGCAGGTATGGCAAAAGTAAGGCGTTCGGTAGGAATCGCGATCGCCGCTGACGAGTCAATTACAAATATCAATGCTTTGCAACAAGCGATCGCGATTGAAGCTGCCGATATCGCAATTATCAAACCAATGGCAATGGGTGGAATTCTCACTGCTAGAAAAGCTGCCTATATTGCTCTGGAGGCAGGTATGGATGTGGTGTTTACAACTACGATTGATGGCGCGATCGCGCGTTTAGGGGCATTACATCTTACTGCTTCCATCCCTGAGATAACTCGTGCCTGTGGTTTGGCCACGGGTGAGTTGTTAGCCACCGATCTGTTACCTACATTTCCTATGCCAGAACGAGGAGCGATCGCCGTACCGCAGTAAATCTATGCAAGCAATCACTACTTCTATTTTGCGATCGCAGCACGATAAGCTCCCGATCAATAGTGGTTTGTAGGGGTTGTAGAATATACTAATCACGCAGGTTTCCAGAGGGCAAATCAAGTACTCTGCAACCATATTACTTCTGATGCGATTCCCGAGGGGATGCTGCGTACCGCCCCCAATCATCAATTTCTGGAACAACGGTGAAATAATGGTAACCACATCAACAAAACCGATCGGCTTAGAAGCATTTCTCAATCTGCCTGAGACTAAGCCTGCTTCCGAATTTCTCAACGGACAAATCACCCCAAAAAACATGCCGCAAGGAAAACATAGCTTATTACAAGGTACGCTTTGCCAAACTATTAACCAATCTACGAGACCTGACAAGATCGCGATCGCTTTTCCCGAGTTGCGCTGTACTTTTGGTGGATCTTCGATTGTTCCAGATCTATCGGTATTTCGTTGGGATAGAATTCCGCGTCATGATTCAGGTAGAATTGCGAACCGCTTTGAGATTCATCCTGACTGGGCGATTGAAATTCTCTCGCCCGATCAAAGACAAAATAAGGTTTTAGCGAATTTATTGTATTGCATCGAAAATGGTACAGAGTTGGGTTGGTTGCTCGATCCTGAAGATGAGAATATTTTGGTTGTATTTGGCGATCGCCGCATCCAAATTTTCCAGGGAAGCGATCGACTGCCAGTGCTCAATGGCCTTGAATTAGAATTAACTTCTGACCAGATCTTTAGCTGGCTCAGTTTTTAAGAGTTTTCCCCAAAAGTCTCTGACTATAACTTAGAGGATAAACCCATGACTCTACAACCTTTAACTTCCGATCCGATCCCCCCAAAGATTGACTATCCCAATAGTGACGGCAATCCTATCTCAGACAATACTGAGCAATGAGGAAAGTAGCTAACCAGGAAAATGGAGGCTAATTGGCTTTGATATTAGGTGTATTCTTAAGAAATGAGAACGGATACCATTTTTTATCAAATTTTCCAGACACTTCCCAGTACTTTATTTGAACTAATCGGTGAATCTATTGATGTAGTTGACGAATATGAATTTAAGTCTGTGGAAGTCAAAGAGCTATCGTTTCGGATTGATGGTGTATTTGTGCCATCATCGGAACTGCGCAATCGCCCGATTTACTTTGTGGAGGTGCAATTCCAAAAAGATGATGGCTTCTATTGGCGATTGTTTGGCGAGATTTTCATTTATCTGAAGCAATACAAACCTGTTCATGATTGGCGAGCAGTAGTGGTATATCCAAGTCGAAATATCGATCCTGGCGTGCCGATACAGTATCGCGCTCTTCTAATGTCTGGGCAATTACAACAGGTGTATTTGGACGAGTTACCTTTAAATCCAGGACAATCTTTGGGTGTCAAAATGGCTGAGTTGGTTGTAGCCGATCGGGAGGAAGCAATTGAGCAAGCTAAGCAGCTAATACAGCAGATACAAGCAGAAGCAATCGCTTCTGGTTTTCAGGAGAACGTATTAAAATTAATTCAGGCGGTCATTGTTTACAAATTAGGGTATAGCAGTCTTCAGGAGATACAAGCTATGTTTACGCTAGATGATGTCAAGAAAACACGACTGTTTCAGGAAATTGCGGCTGAAGCGAGAGAGAAGGGCAAACTTGAAGGTAAGCTCGAAGGCAAGCTCGAAGGTAAGCTCGAAGGTAAGCTTGAAGCAGTAACTCGCTTGTTAAAGTTGGGGTTGACTGTGGAAAAAATTGCTGAGGCACTAGATCTTGATGTCGAAGTTGTGAGGAAAGCAGCTAGCCAAGGGAATGACAGCTAATTGCTTGTGATATTGCGTGGATACTTAAGGAATGAGAACGGACACAATTTTCTATCAAATCTTTCAGACACTGCCTAGTACTTTGTTTGAACTGATCGGTGAAGCTATTGATATAGCTGGGGACTATGAATTTAAGTCTGTGGAAGTCAAGGAGTTATCTTTCCGAATTGATGGTGTATTTGTACCGTCGCGGGAATTGATTGATCGCCCAATTTACTTTGTGGAGGTGCAATTCCAAAAGGATGATGGCTTTTATTGGCGATTGTTTGGCGAGATTTTCATTTGCCTGAAGCAATACAAGCCTGTTCATGACTGGAGAGCGGTTGTTGTTTATCCAAGTCGTAATGTTGACACAGATGTGCCGATGCAATATCGCGGGTTGATGACAACAGGGCAAGTGCAGCGGGTATATTTGGATGAGTTGCCGTTAGATCCAGAACAATCTTTGGGTATCAAAATGGCTGAGTTGGTAGTGGCTGATGAGGAAGCAGCAATTGAGCAGGCAAAGCAACTCATACAACTTACACAGGCAGACTCGGTTGATGCGGGTTTCCAGGAGAACGTATTAAAATTAATCCAGGCAGTCATTATTTATAAATTAGGCTACAAGAGTCTTCAGGAGTTAAGGGCTATGTTTACATTAGATGACGTGAAGAAAACGCGGCTATTTCAGGAAATTAGGCAGGAAGTTGTTCAGGAAATTGCGGCTGAGGAGCATGATAAAGGCAAGCTTGAAGGCAAGCTTGAAGTGGTAACTCGCTTGTTAAAGTTGGGTTTAACCGTGGAGAAAGTTGCGGAAGTGTTGGATCTTAATGTTGAGATCGTGCGGAAAGCTGCTAATCGCGAGTCGGAATAAACGATACCGATTGAGATTGCTCGGTAACCCTTAAAAATAGGTTTAGATTGGCTGTTGACTGGGAATATAGGCGTATAATCTGCTAAACACCTTCCTGGAGCATAGCGATCATGCCATCTCGCCTGCCACGCTTCAGCCTTGTGACTGCTGCACTTCTGCTTTCTCTCTTTTCTCCCCTATACCCCACACCCCATCTCCTACTCCCTGCTGCTGCCCAAACCACGCAGGATCGGAAATCTGAAGTAGATCGCTTAGAGCTATTAGGAATTCAACAATATCAAAAAGGCCAACTGCGAGAATCATTAGCAACCTTCCAACAAGTATTAGGTATTCGCAGAGAGATTAAAGATCGCGCTGTGGAAGGCACAACGCTCAGTAATATTGGGTTAGTTTACGACAGTCTGGGTCAGTACCCGAAGGCGCTGGAGTTCTATCAACAGGCGCTGGCAATTCGCAAGCAAGTGGGCGATCGCGCTGGGGAAGGCACAACGCTCAATAGTATTGGAGCAGTTTACCACAGTCTGGGTCAGTACCCGAAGGCGCTGGAGTTCTTTCAACAGGCGCTGGCAATTATCAAGCAAGTGGGCGGTCGCGCTGGGGAAGGCACAACGCTCAATAATATTGGG
>JANMRU010000191.1:0-15853 GCA_031388585.1 Pseudanabaena sp. SOY_30_concoct_251
TCGCACCGTGAATGCTGCAATGTTGTCTGCGATGGAAAAATTTATGACGCGGATCGCAATTTCTTCGATGCGCGTATTGACGTATATTTCCAAATCCTACGGCGTGCAAGTGGAAGCATTGCAAATCGACCAAATTGTCAAGTGGGTCGAAAATGATGCAAAGATTCGTCGCGAACAAGGCGACGCAGCCGCATTTCTGCAATGGTCTGGCGGCAATAATACTGATGCAGAATTAGAATTTGAAGACATTATCGAAGATGAAGTAACAGAAGCTAAACTCTCAAGCAATGAGAAATTTCTAACCAGAATGACAATCTCCGCTATGAAAGTATTAATCCCGATCGCTAGAGATTACAATACCCAAGTCGAAGAACTAACTATAGCTCAAGCGATCGCATGGATTGAGAATGATGCCAAAATCAAACGCGAACAAGGGGTAGACTCGGCTTTTTTGCATTGGTAAAAGTGTTAAATCAGCAAAAAGCAATTACTTGTTTTCCAGAAGCATACGTATAGAGCGCAACTCAGCTAACATTTCCTGGAGTAACTGGTTTGTTGCTGTGACAGCAGGCTCCTGTAGTTGAATCGTAACATGTTGAATTTTGAGAATATCCCGAGCAAAACGAGATACTTCAGTTGGATGAAAAAGTAGAGGCTCATTTTTGTCCTGCCGAAGTTCAGGGTTTAGTCTGCGAGAATCGTAGGAAAGGTTGAGTTGTTCGGGATCGGTATTAGCATAACGATAGATTGATGCACGCGATCGCCCCAACGTCTTTTGAATTGCCTCCACATCCATAAGCGCATAGCTAGGAGTGCTTGTAGTGGTTAAAGTTTCAGTCATCATCTCAATTGCTATTGTGGCAGTCATTCCATCTTTAAGATTGTAACCGACCCAAGACTACAAGTAAGTCTCATTATCTAGATTTAAGACTTAAGGAGTATTGCGATCGTGAATTAGCTACCAATTTCTGGTAGCGATCCGCAAGTAGTGATAGGTGGAGCTACTGCTATTCAAGGATTACAGGGATTGGCACTATTTTTATCGAGATAATTTTGTCATGCTACTTGGCATTACGGCGCGATCGCCATATTATGTGGCAGGTGCAAAGCGAAATAATTACTCATACTACCTCGGCAGGCAATCGAGTCCTAATATGGGAGAATAATTTCCGCATCTGCGTCAATAAATTAGGTTTAACAACCAAATTCTTAGGCTATTTAGGTTAAGCACATGCATCAACAACTACTGAGATCGCTACCAAAATTCATACTTGTGACTATTTGCTGGCTTTCCCTAGGTGCGATCGCCTCGGTCACCCCCGCACAAGCCAAAGATAAATCAGCAGTTTCACCTGATATTGTTATCCAAACTACTGAGGAAAGCGCCTCCGCTCAGGTTGAGACAGCACCTGAACCAGCTCCAGTAAATATTGATGTAGCAGTACCTACAGCTCCAGTAGAAGTGCAAACGCCTCAAGTTCCGCAGCAAGAAATAAAAGCTAGCAGGAAAATAGAAGCCGAGCCTGTAGTAGTTGAAGTGCAGTCACACAAAACCTCGCGAAAACCAAGTAGGGACGTTGTGTTATCTACTTCTAAAACGCCAAGGGAGCGCGTAGACATAATTATGGAAAGCCGCAACTCTGGTTGCCGCTCCCAGGTTAATGACATCAGCAACTTACAGTCAAATCTATGTGCGCCTACCGCCGAACAACGAGAATATCGACGCGGTTATCAGGCGATCGCTACTCGTCCCAGCTATGTCTACGAATCTTCTTCGGGATTTAGGGCAGAGGTCAGACGGCTGAGTTCGCGCGAAATCAAGGCGATGAGTCGTCCCAGCAATGGTGACAAGCGGATGCAGTTCCCGCTAGCAATTCCCGCCTTTATTAGTTCTAGCTTTGGCTATCGCACCCACCCAATTACTGGGCAAGGGCGGTTTCACCAGGGGACAGATATAGCTGCTGCTGAGGGCACACCCGTTCTAGCAGCCTACAGCGGTAATGTCGAAGTGTCTGGTTGGTTCGGCG
The DNA here is from genome assembly GCA_031388585.1 of Pseudanabaena sp. SOY_30_concoct_251. Classification (GTDB taxonomy): domain Bacteria; phylum Cyanobacteriota; class Cyanobacteriia; order Pseudanabaenales; family Pseudanabaenaceae; genus PCC-6802. Next base: position 2,028 of record JANMRU010000191.1, read on the forward strand.
GATTAGGCTTAGCTGTTGTAATTAGTCACGGCGATCGCCATGAAACCCGCTACGGACATATGTCTGAAGTTCTAGTCAAGCCAGGTCAATACGTCAAGCAAGGGACTGTGATTGGTTTGGTTGGCAGTACAGGATTTTCTACCGGCCCGCACCTACACTTTGAACTGTGGGAAAAAATGAAGGGAGAATGGGCAGCGATCGATTCGACCGACCAACTTGCCTTGGCGCTTGAAGAACTTAACCGTTTCCTGGCTCAGTTGAGCAAACCATCTGCTAAAGCTTAACTAGATCGGCTATACCTATAGCAAACAAAATACTCACCTTAAAGCCTTTTAGTACCACCTAGGAGGCTTTTAAGCTATAATGTCGTAATGTTTTGACGTTAACAGGTCAAACAAACCTCGAAGCGAGATTTTGGAATTGCACCCCCATGCCTGAAACAATGACCGAGACTTATAATGCCGATCAAATTCAAGTTCTAGAAGGCATAGAGCATGTTCGCAAGCGCCCTGGCATGTACATTGGCTCCACAGGACCAAAGGGCTTACATCACCTAGTTTTTGAAGTTGTCGATAATAGTGTTGACGAGGCTTTAGGCGGGCACTGCGACTTAATCAATGTCGAACTTTTACCCGATGGCTCAGTTACGGTCAGGGATAACGGGCGTGGTATTCCCACGGATGTGCACTCAAAAACTGGAAAATCTGCGCTAGAAACCGTGATGACAGTGCTTGGGGCTGGCGGAAAATTTGGCGGAGAAAGCGGTTACAAGGTGTCTGGGGGCTTGCACGGTGTCGGTATTTCCGTGGTCAATGCCTTGTCAGAATGGGTTGAGGTCAAAGTATGGCGGCAGAGCAAGGTGCATCAACAACACTACGAGCGCGGCGTGCCTGTAGGAGGTCTAGAGGTTAGTACTGCTGACGATCCGTCCCAACGCGGTACACAGGTTAGCTTTAAGCCAGACGCGCAAATTTTTCAGACCGAAACCGCCTTTGACTTTACGACCCTCTCAGGTCGGTTAAAAGAACTGGCGTATCTGAATGCAGGTGTCAAAATTCAGTTTAGCGATCGCCGTGAAGAGGAAACCCACACAGAGATCTATCACTACGACGGTGGCATCCGTGAATATGTCGCCTACATGACCCGTGAAAAGGAGCCAATTCACCCAGACATTATTTACGTACAGGGTGAGCGCGACAGCGTCCAGGTGGAAGTGGCGTTTCAGTGGTGTGCTGATGCCTACAATGACAATATCCTGGGCTTTGCCAATAATATCCGCACAATTGATGGCGGGACCCACCTAGAAGGTCTCAAAGCCGTTCTCACTAGAACTCTAAATTCGACCGCCCGCAAGCTCAAAAAACTGAAGGAAGGCGAATCTAATTTAGCTGGAGAAAATGTGCGTGAGGGATTGACCGCAGTCATCTCTGTCAAGGTACCTAATCCTGAATTTGAAGGTCAAACGAAAACGAAGCTAGGTAATACGGAAGTACGCGGCATCGTTGATTCTTTCGTTGGCGAAGTGCTGAATGAATATCTGGAATTTCACCCTGCCGTCGCGGTTGCAATTTTGGATAAAGCGATTCAGGCTTTTAATGCGGCTGAAGCAGCACGACGAGCGAGAGAATTAGTGCGACGGAAATCTGCATTAGAATCTTCCACATTACCTGGAAAGCTAGCAGACTGTAGCTCTCGCGACCCACGCGAATCCGAAATCTTCATCGTTGAGGGGGATTCAGCCGGTGGAAGTGCAAAGCAAGGACGCGATCGCCACTTCCAAGCCATCCTCCCTTTGCGCGGTAAAGTGCTGAATATCGAGAAGGCTGAAGAGAGCAAAATCTATAAGAATAACGAAATCCAAGCGTTGATTACTGGCTTGGGCTTGGGGATTAAAGGCGAAGAGTTTAACGTTGCTCAACTGCGATATCACAAGATTATTCTGCTTGCTGATGCTGACGTTGACGGAGCGCACATTCGCACGCTCCTCTTAACTTTCTTCTATCGCTATCAACGCGAACTCGTCGATCAGGGTTATATCTATATCGGTTGCCCTCCACTCTATAAGGTGGAACGCGGTAAGAACGCCCAATATTGCTATAGCGATCGCGATAAGAATGCTCATATTGCCACCTTCCCCGCCAATGCTAACTTCAATATTCAGCGGTTTAAAGGTCTTGGCGAAATGATGCCGCAGCAGCTTTGGGATACCACGATGAATCCCGCCACGCGCACGCTCAAGCAAATCACGATTGAAGATGCCGCCGAAGCCGATCGCATATTTACGATTTTGATGGGCGATCGCGTTGCTCCTCGCCGCGAATTCATCGAAACCTACGGCTCAAAACTAGATATGTCCGATCTGGACATCTAATTTGACCCCAACCTAAATAGTTGAGGTTTCAGAAGAGAGACTGGGGGCTAATCCCCCATTCGTAATATATTCTCTTCACATTTTGCGGAACTATTGCGCTTTTAGGAATTCTGCCAAAGCTGATGTAATTGCTGGAGGCCAACGACGAGTATTGGCTACCCAGTCGATATCTTTGTAGCGCGAATCGATACTGCCAACTGAAACCCAATTACTCTTTGCTTCACCAGTTTTTTGCTCTTGCCACAAAATAGCAGTGAGTGCAGCACGCATATCCACAAAGTTAGGATATTGCCGTAAAAGGGTTCGCATTTGCTTCTCCGCTTCCTGGGTTTCTCCCACTTGGTAAAGAGCAAGGGCATAATTACCATTTGCAAAAGCAAAGTCAGATGCTATTTCTGTGGCTTTTTTGTAGTCAGCGATCGCTCCCTGCCAATCACCACTACCGCCTTTAGCATTACCACGATTATTGAAGGCGGCGGCATCGCTGGCATCTAGCTCCAGTACTCGATTATAGTCCGCGATCGCCTTATCCCATTGTTTTAAACCTTCCCAGGCAGTACCACGATTCAAATATGGATCGGGAGCAGAAGGGGCAAGCTCGGCGGATTTGCTATAGTCCGTAATCGCTTCTGCTAGCTTGTTTTGACTAACACGGGCATTACCGCGATTGCTCCAGGCCGCCGCATTGTCGGGGAACTGCTCGATCATTTTTGTCCAGTAGGTCTCAGCAGTAGCGAAATCCCCTTTTTTTGTAGCGGTAAAAGCCCGATCTGCTAATTCACTTAGTTGCTGTTGCATTCGGGCTGGAGTAGGTTTAGCCCATACTGACAAAGATGAGCTAAACAGGAAAATAAGCGCGATCGCAAAAGTCAGAATTCCACGCAGCATAGGTTTGCAATTAAGAGTTGTTACAAAAGCTAACATTACCTTACTACTTTACCCATGTATTCAGCCCAAACCTGAGCAGCAAGTCCGCTGCTGCCGCCTGTAGTCCCCTCATCGTTACCCAGCCACACCGCAGCCAATAAGCGTTTCTGGGGAATAAAACCAATAAACCAGAGGTCTCGGCTTGCATCGGTCGTACCCGTTTTGCCCACAACCGTAGCTTTAGAAATAGCGGCTGCCCTGCCAGTGCCATACTCCACCGTGCCACGCATCAAATCTACGACTGTACTAGCTACACCAGCTTCGACAATTCGACGTGGTTGCAAGTCCTTGTCCGCATCAAAAATAACGCGACAGGTGCGAATATCCTTACTATTCTTACAATCGCGTGCATCCAAGACACGCCTAATTGAATGAGGTTGAGTGTAGATGCCTTCATTCGCGATCGCACCGTAAGCCCCCACCATCTCCAACATCGTCACTTCATAACCACCAAGCACCAGGTTAATATTTTCCTGTAACTTAGCTTTAATCCCAAATTGTCGAGCCGTCTGAATTACATTATTCAAGCCTGCGGTTTGAGCTACTCGCACTGCTATAGCATTTTCAGAGAGCGCAAAGCCTCGATACATATCAATGTTTCCGCTACCACCATTGTGACAACCAACCACTCCACTCACAGGAGCACAGGAAAACGTCGTAAATGGAGAGATTCCTTGATTAATTGCCGCTGTATAGCTAAATAGCTTAAATGTAGAACCAGGCTGCCTTTTTGCCTGGGAAGCGCGATTAAATTGACTCTTCCTAAAATCTACCCCACCAGTCATTGCTAAAATTGAGCCATTACTCGGGTCGAGCGTCACGATCGCTCCTTGGCTAAAGTCAAATTCCTTCCCTCGTTTAGCTACAGCACTTCTCAGTGCTGCATCCGAAGCTTTCTGCATTTTCGCATCTAAACTAGTCTCGACAATTAGATTGCCCTCTTTTGTTAAGTTATCTCCTAAGATCTCTTGCAGTTCGTCAAATACATAGCCATAAAAATAAGGGGCAAGCGTACCCTGAACTTTGCTTTTCGCTTCTTCATTTAGCCGCAGCAGCGATCGCCTAGCTCGTTCTGCCTCCTCTTCCTTGACTAAACCCAGTTCGGCCATGCGGTTCAACACGCGATCGCGATACTCAAGTGCCAGCTTTTTATTTTTGAACGGATTAATTGCATTTGGCGCAGGTAAAACCCCAGCCAGTGTAGCGGCTTCAGAAAGATCGAGTTCTGAGGCATCTTTATTGAAATATAGTTTGGCGGCATCTTGAAAACCATAGACACCGTTACCCAAGTAGACTCGATTAAGATAGATGGCGAGTAGATCGTCTTTACTGTAGTTAAGCGTCAGCTTAATTGCTGCTACCGCCTCGCGCCACTTGCGACCAGCAGAATCCTCTGTCCCCACATAACTACGGCCAAGTAAGAGGCGAGCGAGCTGCTGCGTGATCGTACTGCCGCCCTCGCGGAGCTTCCCACTTCTAGCATTTGTAATAATCGCCCGCAAAACACCTAACGGATCGACACCAATATTCCAGTAGTAAGAAGTATCCTCAGAAGCAATAATCGCCTTAGGCAGTAATGTACCAAATTCCGATAGTTTTACTAGTTCAGTATGCTTTTCCACATCGGCGGGTCCGATTGAGGTAACCCCATCTCCAGCGATGACTTCTACTGGCCCTTGATCGCTCACAGGTAGTGGCCGCACATCTGGGACTCGCTGAAATTCCAGGGCGATCGCCGCAATAAACAAACCCACTAAGCTGGCTAGACCAATACCCGTATATTGCAAACCCCTAACGTACCAAGGGGGCGGATCGAGATAGCGTAATGTCACAGCATCTTTGAGTTCTGATGGCCCCAGAGAGATGAGCGATTTATGCCGCAGGGGAGAAGATTTCAGGCGTTGCCTGCCGCGAAAGATTCCATTGGTAGAGTCTCGATCTCTGATGATAAAGCGGGCTTTAGCTTTGCTACTATCTCGGACTAGCTCGGCATGAATCTGGCTCACTAAAGGAGTTTGGATCACAATGTCGCATTTACTGCTGCTGCGACCAATAACGTAGCGATCGCCAACTAAGTTATAGGTTTCAGGTTTTTGACTATTAGCAAGACGTACCTCTAACTTTGGCACTCTAGCTTTTGCTTTCAATAACCCCTTTCCCCGCAGCTTTGTCGCCACTGGCAGATTTCTCACCACTTGGGTGAGTTGAGTCAGTAAATTAGGCCTTTGTTTGGTCATTGCTTAAATTATGCCCAAATTTTATCTTCAGATTTTAAAAATAATTATGTAAGCTAAGAACATTCTATGGTTTCTAGAGTTCCTGAGGTCAGCTTTAGTTCTAGAATTATGCTGTACTGCGATCGTGCATTTTCTGCTAATTTGGACTGAAGGGAAAAACGATTTTTCGGGAGAATTTTTTAGACATGACCTATATATTTCAACTTTTACTCGCAGCCTTTGTTCTGTTTTCTTTTGTCATGGTAGTAGCAGTGCCCGTTGCATATGCTTCACCTAATAACTGGAACCAGACCAAGCCCTTACTACTACTCGGTTCAATTATCTGGGCAGCCTTAGTAATTTTACTGGGCTTTTTGAATAGCTTAGTTGCTTAGTTTTGTTGAAAAGCAAGACCAGAGCAACCCACCCAAAAATATTTCAAAGGCTGTGATGAATGGGCTAATTACTCCCCCATTCATCTCTTGTTGCCTTAGTAAGTAAAATTAATATGACAATTTTTGAAGGAAATTTTCAGCATACTGAAGGTCTTAAATTTGCGATCGTAGTTGGTCGATTTAACGATTTAATTGTGACTCGCATATTAGGAGGTTGCCAGGATGCCCTGCAACGCCACGGTATTAGCACTGCTGGAGATAACAGTCAGGTAGATTATGCCTGGGTGCCAGGTAGTTTTGAAGTACCATTAGTTGCCCATAGGCTAGCGCTTACGGGTCGCTATAACGCAATTATTTGTCTTGGTGCCGTGATCCGTGGCGATACACCGCATTTTGATTATGTTGCAGGTGAGGTGTCTAAGGGTATTGCCGCCGCATCAATGCAAACTGGCATCCCGATTATTTTTGGTATCATCACGACTGATACGATGCAGCAGGCATTAGAGCGTGCAGGTATCAAGAGCAATAAAGGCTGGGAATATGCCATGAATGCGATTGAAATGGCAAATCTGATGCGTCAGATACATTTACCTGATAATGGGGCAACTTTGAGCCTTAAGGCTGATATTGTTAATTCGATCAGCTCGGCAAGCATTGGCCCTGGTTAGTTTAAAAAAACTGAATTTGTAGTTGACAATACGGTAGAAGTTTGGCATTATTGTAAAGCACTAAATGCGGGTGTGGCTCAGTGGTAGAGCATCTCCTTGCCAAGGAGAATGTCGAGAGTTCGAATCTCTTCACCCGCTTACGTTAGAGAAAATCACTTTTAGTTGTCTACCCAATTTCTACCTAAACTCATTTGGGTTTGTTGAAGTTTCTTTGTAGGTCGCAGGGGTGTAGCCCCCGCATGGGTTTTAGTCATTTTATCCATGACGGTTTTGATTGCAATTGGCTGTCAGTCTTCCGCAGATTATGAATGAAATTTATGATTACAACCCAAACTTCAAGAGCTACTTCAGGATGAGTGGATGAGGGGAGATCGCTATTATCTTCACTATTTGAAATTAGGCTTGATATAAAATTGAGTAATGTTAGGCGATAGGGAGTCATTTCTGTGCCATCAGATAAATCCAAAAAGCAGGTTCCAGACGCCGATCTACCCCGCGATCCTGATAGCACAGGTGGAATTCCTCTGGGAATGCAAAAGTACAAGCAATGGCTTGCTGCACTTAACCAGGGCGATCTTGGCCGTAATCGCCGCACATTGGGCTATAGTCAGGGAATTGTCTTCATGCAAGATGGTCTGTATGAGGAGGCGTTGATGTCATTTGAGCGTGTTCTCAAGCTCAAGCCTGATTTCTATGAAGCCTGGCGATATCGTGGCAATGCCCTGCGCAAGTTGCATAGATATTCTGAGGCTCTTGCTTCCTACGATCGCGCCGTTCAAATCAAACAAAATTACGCGGAAGGCTGGAGCGACCGAGGTGTAGCTTTATGGAAACTTAAGCGCTTAGAAGAGTCGGTCGCTTCATTGCAACGCGCGGTTTTGTACGATCCTAATTCCCATCATGCCTGGAATAATCTCGGTAGTGTCTTGGGTGAAATGAGCAGATTTGACGAAGCACTTGGCTCTTATGCACAGGCGATCGCCCTAAAGCCTAATTTTCATCAAGCTTGGAATAATAAAGGTAACCTGTTACGCAAATTGCAGCGATACGAAGAAGCTTTGGTGGCTTATACAAGGGCACTCAAATCCAAAAATACACTCTACGAAACCTGGAACAATAAAGGGACTGTTCTGAGGGGCTTGGAAAGATATGAAGAGGCGATTGCTGCCTATGTGGAAGCTGTACGTTTAAAGCCAGACTACGGCATGGCTTGGTACAACCAGGGACTCGTAATGGTGAAGTTACTGCAATATCGCGAGGCGATTGCCTGCTTTGAGACGGCGGTAGAATTGCAGCCCGACTTTTGTGATGCTTGGTATAACTACGGCAATGTTTTAGTGAAGCAAGAAAGATACCAAGAGGCGCTCGAAAGCTATGAAAAAGCGATCGCACTAAACCCAAAACTGATTGAGGCGGCCACAGCGAAGGCATACTGTTTCAAGAAGCTTCATCAAAAATAGTTGCTATTTTTTTCACATGTACAAAGCTACAGCAAATAGAAGCAATTAATCAGAATTCTTAATCACAAGAACTAGAATTTGAACTAATTTCTATGTTGATTTGTTGACAAGTTTACCAGTTGCTGCGACTTTATTAAGGCTATGTTGTGCCAAGAGTAATTGCCTCAGCGATCGCTATACCAATTTAGCAATCACTTTGGTTTACTTAGGGTGTCGTGGTTGCGCAGCCCCCCACACCCCCTGCTTACAATTCAGGTAGGATTGCTGTATAAGTTAACCCTAGTTAATTCTGTGCTAAGACCAATCAATCTTTATGTACGGATTTATGGGGTGTTGTTTGAGGGTGTGGATTTGGACAGTTCTGTAGAGAAGTCTACCAAGAGCGAAGTAAAGGGTTTTACGTTGATGCTTCTGTTTAGCATTTCAGCGGTAGCGACGTGGATATTATGCGGATATGAGGCTAAACCAATAGGCGCTGCTGAGAGGAGCGATCGCATCCCCCTGTCAGGACAAGCAAATCCCGAACCAGTAATTCCTTTGCAGCGAATTACATTTACGGGCAATACAGTATTTACCGAAGAACAACTCAACCAGTCTTCTGCACCACTACTAAACCGCTCAGTTACGCTAGCGGAGCTACAGGAACTGGCGAGTAAAATCACTAAGCTTTATCAGGAGTATGGCTACATTACATCGCGCGCGATTTTGCCTGCCGACCAAAATATTAATGATGGTGAAATAGTAATCCAGATAATTGAGGGCAAGCTGGAGCGCATTGATATTAAGCGTGACGAACAAGGCCGATTATCGGAAAACTACGTGCGCGATCGTATTGCACAGGCCGTCACAGTGCCGCTGAACTTTACACGCATCGAAGATGAGTTGCAGCTACTACGCAACGATCCTCAAATTTCTGAAATTAAGGCCAATCTTTCGGCTGGGGAAGGATCTGGCAATAGTATCCTGGAAGTTACGTATAAAGAGGCTAACTTCTTCAGTTTGACATCACAGTTTGACTCTTATGGGAATCCTGCAACAGGAATCTATCGCGTCGGAGTGACACCACAGATATTAAATCCTTTAGGAGTAGGCGATCGCCTCTTAGTCAGCTATATGCGATCGGGTAATGCCGATTCCTTTAACACAAACTATCAAATACCGCTTAACCCCAAGGGAGGTACGCTCGATTTTAGCCTCGCCTTTGGCCAGAACTTGATTACAGAGCCGCCATTCGATGAGTTGAATATTAAGACTGATTCCCAAACCTATGAGTTGAGTTTTCGACAGCCACTCGTGCGATCGCCACGGGAGGAGTTTGCTCTTAGTTTGGGGCTAGCGATCGAACAAAGTAATTTTTCCTTAGATGGCATACCGTTCAACGTCCAAACCTCGGAGTTCGATGATGGGCGATCGCAGGCTACGATAATCCGATTTGGGCAGGATTTTATCAGCCGCGATTCTGCTGGGGGGTGGGCTTTTCGCTCGGTATTTAACCTGGGTATAGATGCGATCGGTGCCACGATTAGAAATAATGCCCCTGACGGCAGATTTTTCTCTTGGAATGGACAGATTTTGCGCGTACAGAGATTGGGGAGCGATCGCGATACGCTGGCACTATTACGCTTTAGCGCCCAACTGACTGGCGATGCATTATTGCCCCTAAGTCGTTTTAGCACGGGTGGGCCACAGTCAGTCAGAGGCTATCGGCAAAATCAAATTACTGGTGATAGCGGCATTCAGGGTTCTCTAGAATTTCAGTTGCCTGTTGCTAGAGATAATGAGGGGAGCAGCATCTTGAAATTATTGCCATTCATTGAGGCGGGAACTGTGTGGAATACCAGTGGCATTAATGAGACAGGAGCGCCTCAGACTGTCGTAGGTATTGGGACAGGACTAATGTGGCAACCGAGTCGTAGCTTCACAATTCGGCTTGATTATGGCATCCCTTTAATTAAATTCAATAATCCCAGCAGTACTATGCAAGATTCGGGCTTATATTTCTCATTCAGCGCTAATTTATAGGTTTGGGAAGTGCTTCGCGATCGCGACATTGGCTAGGTTGAGGGGTAGCGGTTTCGCAAAGTAGTAACCCTGCGCAAATTCACAACCACTCGCATTGAGATACTCCAATTGTTCAAGTGTTTCTACACCTTCGGCGACAACATCCATCCCCAACTGATGAGCTAGAATGATAATCGTTTGCACGATCGCAGCATTTTGACTGTCAGCCTGGATCAAATTGACGAAAGAGCGATCGACTTTGAGCGTGTTAACTGGAAAGCGATACAGGTAGCTGAGAGAAGAATAACCTGTGCCAAAATCATCAATACAAAGTTGAATTTGCCGCTCCTTTAACTGCTTCAACACAGAGTCAGCAGTTTCGGCATTGTCCATAATCGCACTTTCGGTAATTTCTAATTTCAGCATTTCGCCTCTAACTCCTGTATCGGCCAAAATGCGATCGATTTGCCCGATCAAATCAGGAAATGCAAATTGTCTTCCAGAGAGGTTAACGCTTACCTTGATCGAAAACTGGCTACCATATTTTTCTTGCCAAGCTTTGATTTGAAAGCAAACTTCCCGTAATATCCATTCACCAAGTTGGACGATTAAGCCAGTTTCTTCGGCTACAGGAATAAAGTCAGCTGGTGAGATAAAACCAAGTATGGGATGTTGCCAACGCAGAAGTGCCTCAAATCCGACAAGCCCCTCTGTCGCAAGCGATACAATTGGCTGGTAGTGGATCGAGAACTCTTGGCGCTCAATAGCTAGTCGTAGGTTAGTTTGCAACTCAAAGGCTTGACTAGAAAGAACGTGCATATCGGGATGAAAGACTTCAAAGCAAGCTTTTCCTCTTGCTTTAGCTCGATACATCGCCGTATCAGCATCCCGTAAAATTGTATCTGGGAGATCGTAATCGGTTGTCCCAAAAACGATGCCAATACTCACATTGACGAAAATTTCTTGACCACCACATTCAAATGGAGTATTCAGCGACTGCTCAATAAGTTCTGCAAGTGCGATCGCTTCTTCTCTATGGTTAAACCCTTCCAACAAAATAGAGAACTCATCCCCACCGAAGCGAGCAATGCTATCGCCATGACTTAGTAGCTGCTGTAGGCGATCGGCAACTTCTACAAGCAAGAGATCGCCGAGTAGGTGACCAAGCGAATCATTGACTAATTTGAAGCGATCGCAATCGAGAAAAAATACAGCAAACTGATAATCGGCACTACGTTTAATTCGGTTGAGTGCCCCTTCGAGCCGTTCGAGAAATAGCGAACGATTTGGTAATCCTGTGAGCGCATCCTGAAATGCTAAACATTCTAATTTCTTCTGTGTTTCCAGATGTTTCAGGATCTCTATCTCTAGCTCAGCTGTGCGTTGTTTAACTCGCTCTTCCAACTCAGCATTTAACTTGCAAATCTCCGCTTTTGCGAGTTGCAAAGACATTTGACTTTCGATGCGGACAAGAACTTCTTGCAACTGCAACGGTTTTGTAACGTAGTCCACACCACCAGCTTCAAAAGCTCTAACTTTATCTATGACTTCATCTAGAGCACTTAAGAAAATAACTGGGATATTTTGGGTTTTGGGATTTGCTTTGAGTCGTCGGCACACCTCATATCCTTCAATATCAGGCATTTTTATATCTAACAGAATCAAATCTGGAGGTGACACTTCGACCCTAGCCAGTCCGGCGGTGCCGCTATTAGCTGCTTCAACTTCATATCCCCAACTAGGCAAGAAATCAGTCAAAAGATTGATGTTGGCTGGTGTATCATCAACAATCAAAATTTTCCCTTTAGTTGCAAAACTTAGTTCTTCTAATTCCTCTTGCATCATTTTCCTGCTATACGGATAGTTCAATATTTGGGCTAACTAATAGCAAGGGGGCTATTTAATGACCATCCCCTAAGATAGATGATGGCAAGCTGTTAGCACTTCCCTCTAAATGTTTATCTCGTATGATGATTTTAATTAACCCCAATTGGATGATTTTGATTAACTCAATCAGGTGATGCTAAAAATGCTGATTTAGACACCAGCATAATCTAGCAAACATAGTCTACCCAACTTTACATACTCAGCCAACAGGTATTGTAAATATTGCAAAGAAGTGGGGTTTTCCAGGCAGGCTATGGTGTCTTAGCTGATTCGGTTGGACAAACTAGAGCCTCAACATCCTCATAGGTGAGGACTGGTACGATACGGCCGTCGTTGGTTTTGGCTAAACCACGCATTTCTACGATCGGATCGCCTGGTTGCCATTGTTTATTACTTAATCGATTATTTAATCTGGTACTTAAGGAGGGGCGATCGCTTTCATTACCCTGGCTGTTTGTTTGGTTATTTATTTGGCTGTTTACTTGATGGGGATTGTCCAACTTCTGAGCTTGCACATCATGAATCTCAGTAGTTGGCTGAATAGAAATTACAGGGTAGTCACCGACAAGGCGATTGTATGGATTTTCTGGCAATCCACCAGAACCTGTAATCACAAAGCTGCCCTGCGTAATATTACGTCTAGCCAAGCAGCTATTGGAGAAAAGCGCATCAGGTTTGACAAAATTAGTCGATGGAGACAGTAAGACATTTTCAGAAACAAAGTCGAGATTAGTGACTGCTACGATACCGCTCACTCCCAATTCCGAACTAGCGGAGATGCTGCTATTGGGAGTAAAGAACAATCCTTGCGTATTAATACGGATATTGCCGCCATTACCACGAAAAGCGTTTGCATTTATTTGACTGCGATCGAAACCTGTGACAGTTCCTGCCTCGATCATAATGTTGCCGCCATTGCCTGACTCCCCCGCCGAAGCCGAAATTTGTGCCTGCTGCCCTAATTGCAGAGCATCCTGTACTTGCAAAAAGATATTACCTCCTCCTCCTGAAACGCTAGCAGCGGTAATACTACCGCGATCGCTTACGGAGATTGTATTGGCATTTACATTAAGATTGCCGGCTCTGCCCGTACCATCATTGCTGACAGATACCCTTGCTCCCTCTGTCACTTCTAATTTTGGGGTATTGATCGTCACGTCTCCTGAGTTACCCACTAATGGCAAGTTAATGCCGATCACCGCAGCTAAAGCAGGATCGATTTCGTTAGCTGAAGAAATAATCAGCGTGGGATTGCGCGAACCAGGTACTGTACCGCTTACGCGCACTTGTTCGGTGGCATTAATCGTCACACTGCCCGCTGTGCCGATCGTGGCGGTTGAAGCATCGACTCGGCCACCATCTGCAACGATTAACTGGCGGGTATCAATTGTTAAGTTACCGGCTTTACCGGGGCCAAAGGTAGAGGAGGTAATCAAACTAGGAATGAAGGAGGCTGGGACAAATCCGATAATTTCGACGCGATCGCTTGCCCGTATATTAACCTCACCGCCATTTCCAATTCCTGCTGTTGTAGAAGAAATCACAGCTCCATTCAATAGACGTAGCAATTTAGTTGAGATATTGACATTTCCTGCTTGTCCGCTATTTAGAGCAAGCGAGCTAATCGAGCTGGTAATTACCTGACGATCTTGGGAGAAAATTACACCATCAAGCAAAACAGTTTCGGAGATATTAATATCGACATTTCCGCCAGTAGCACTGCCGTAGCTGCGAGTAGAAACGCCGATCCCATCTCGAAGGATCAGTTGCTTAGCCGATAAGGCGATCGACCCACCCGCACCTGTTCCAACCGTTTCATTTCTGATATTCCCACTATTTTTCTCTACCACGATTGTATTTGTAGCATTAAGAGAAATGTTACCTGCGGGTTGAACACCAAA
>JANMRU010000231.1:0-7884 GCA_031388585.1 Pseudanabaena sp. SOY_30_concoct_251
ACTGGAGAACGAGAGCTTTGTTTTGTTCAGTCAGCATACAGGATTTCGCTAAAAACTAAATTGTATCGCGGTGGTTGCGAGGAACTGACGCAACATTCTATCCGATTTCAATGCGCTCCTCAGCGATCGCCTTCAAACTACGCTGACTTCACGCGATGATCGATAAGTTTCTAACCACGTCCACAACCTACAACCGAAGCGGCAGAACAAGTATTTAGGCTGAACCTTTCTATATAACACGCCATATTGGGGTGATTATGTGGAAGGTTTCAGTCTTTGGGGATTGATCGGAACTAATCAAACCAACCAATATTCTTATCGCTAACCTTGCTCAGCGCTCTATTCGAACCGACAGGTCGACGAAGAATACGCGTTAGATGCGCTGCTTGTTCCTGAGCAGCAGTTAGTTTAGGCTCTGGTTCTTGATTGGTACTTTGGTTAGCTTGTTTAATATCCAACTGAGGGCGACTCTGAGAGATCGGGGCGATCGCACTAGCTTCTTTTGCCGCTTGAGTAAGTTTGATATTAGCTTCCGCTAGTTGCAGATTATCTTTTTTTACGCGATCGAGTTCAGTTTTCAGTTGATTTACTTGCTCTAGATATCCCTTTAATTGCTCGCCGTTGGCTTGACTATCCTGCACTTCAGCTTGGAGGTCGATTACTTGTTGCTGAAGACTTGCTTCGCGATCGCGATATTTCTCCAAATCAGTCTTTAACTCATGGACTAAAGACTCTAACACTGGCAATGAATCTGGGGTAGTTGCAGCAACAGTGGATGCTTTAGCCACTGTTTTTTTTGCAGTAGTTGCTTTAGTCTCAGTTGATTCAGCCGTGGGTGCGTTCACCTCAGTTGCAGGTTCGATTGCCGCTTTTTGAGTTTCTGCACGCAACATATCAGTCAAACTTCTTTTAGTCATTTTCTTACGATCCAATCTCGTTGTAATTCATCGGCAACGCGCCGATAATCTGCTTCGGCTTCGCGGGCATTTTTACCCCGCCATTGCACAATTGTTTTCCCTTCAAGGGCGGCGCGTTCGTGGGCTTTATAGGCACGGACAAAGGCATGACAAGCGGGAATACCCACTTCCATCAGTGTATTTTGAGCTTCTAGAGCTTCATTTAAACTGCGCGGATCTACCCTGGTCAACAGTACCCGATGCGCGACCGATGCAGGTACTACATCCTTAACCGTCTCGATCAGAGCCGCTAGGTCTAATGGTGCTGGTGGTGTCGGTAAAACCAAATAGTCTGAGATCGCCACCACAGCGGCTAAAGCTTTGGAGCGTAAAGCTGGCGGCGTATCGACAATAATCATGTCATAGCCATCAACCTGAGCTAACTTAGCCAGAAGTTCAGGATCGTTTTCTTGAGCGATATCAAAGCCGATGCCCTTAGAACTACGGCTGACCCACCAAGATGCCGAGCCTTGGGGGTCAGCATCAACCAAAAGCACCTTGTAGTGTTGGGCAAATGCCGCAGCTAGATTAATCGACGTAGTAGTCTTACCAACTCCGCCTTTGCCGTTGATTACTGCCAGAACTTTGATACTAGAAGAAATTGATTGCACAAATACTTATGGTGCCGAACTAAGACTTATTAAAGCTTACTCATATAGCAATTCTTAGATGGCCATAGCGAATCAAAAGATGTTGGACTTCTTAATCCTATTAATCTTAAAAAGCTTTCCAAAAACCTAACCACTATAAAAGCAGCTCATCGGTTGAGTATAACCCTATTTGAGTATGGGATTAGATTAAAAATTTAGACAGGGCCATACTACCAAGTATTTTTGGCATGATTCCCAGCCGTAACGACTTCGCGCACCTTGAGGTCGCAGCTTTGCCAAACCTTGTCATCAAGAGCTGTTTGCTCGATCAGACTAGCCAAACGCAAAGTTTGCAAAGCCTGGACACCACCCACAGAGGGCTGCTGTCCGCCTCGCACACATGCAACAAAATGCTCTAATTCAGCATTAAGTGGCTCAATATTGCTGGTATAAACTTTCTCGATCAGGCCATCCTGACGGTAAAGTACCTGACCGTACTCCGTCATGTAGTCGGCTGTGGTTTGCCGATGAATCAAGATTTCATTGTTTAGAAAGTCTGACTCGGTCAATGAGTTTTTGCAGTGCGCCACTATACGTCTTTGCTTGCGATGAGTCACCTTGCTGGCGGTCAATGTCGCAATCACGCCACTATCGAAGCCTACTGTCGCCGTGACGTAATCTAAATAGCCAGAATCTGAGACTTGATTGCCGTGGGCACTGAGGCGAACCACCTGACCAGGCACCAGTTCTAACAACAAGTCGATGTCATGAATCATCAGATCAAATACCACGGACACGTCATTTGCTCGCTGCGAGTAGGGGCTGAGGCGATCGGCTTCGATCGCTAGCAACTGCTCGTGCTTGAGCACCTTACTTAGTTCTTGGAAAGCTGGGTTAAATCGCTCGATGTGTCCGACTTGCAAAATTCGGTTGCATTCAGCCGCAGTGTTAACCAGCGACTCCGCTTCGGCGATTGTGGCGGCGATCGGCTTTTCAATCAGTACATGCACGCCGGCACGCAGACAAGTAACACCAACATCATAATGCAGACGTGTAGGAACGGCAATGCAAACTGCATCAACTAGCGGTAAAAGCTCGTGATAATCTTCGAAAAATCTGATACGAAGCTTGCTTGCTGTATCAAGGCCGCGATCGACGTTCAGATCGGCGACTCCAACCAGCTCTACATCTTTAAGCAAACTCAGAACCCTGGCATGATGTTGTCCCATGTTACCAACACCAACCACTCCCACCCGAATGGGCTCAAGCTGACTACGATAAGGGTTCATATTCCTCACACGCTCAATCCTCCATGAATCGTAGCATAATTGCCGACTGACATTAGTTATTAATTCCTAGGTTGTTTTCCAATTCCTGGTAAATTCCTGATAAATTCTCGTGGATTTTAGTGCCCAGATTGATGCCTAACCTAGCCAGTATTGCGCATACCTGCAGCAATGCCATTTACGGTTAGCAATGCCCCACGCAGCAATTCTGCTCTGGAGTAGGGATAGCGTAATTTGATTGAGTCTTTATCGTACTGGCGCAAGCGCTTCACTAAGGAAGCTTGAATAAAGCCTAACGGCACAATTGTGCCATTGCGCAACTGCACTGAGCGCTGTAGGTCTGGATCGCCATCAAGCAACTGATGATGACTGGTTATTTGGAGCACAACTTTACAGGTGCGGTAATATTCATCGGCAATCTGGTTGAATAGTTGATTGGATATTTCTGTAAATGAAGGCTCCGTTAGCTCCCTAACATAATGATGTGCAATTTGCAGGTCTGTTTTGGCCAGCGTCATCTCTACCCTGGATATAGCTGTTCTGAAAAAAGGCCACTTGGTGTACAGATATTGCAGCAGTGTCAGATGTTCGGGATTTTCCTGGAGGAAGCCATTGAGGGCTGTACCTACGCCATACCACGAAGGCAGGAGGAAACGACTTTGCGTCCAGCCAAATACCCAAGGTATGGCTCTAAGGCTCGCTAAATCGCGCTTGCCTCCACGTCGAGCTGGGCGCGAGCTAATTTGGAGCTTGCTAATTTCTTCGATTGGGGTAACTTGATGAAAGAAGTCAGCAAATTGGGGCTGTTCGTAGATCAGCTGGCGGTATACCTGCCGCGATCGCACTGATAGATCTTCAATAGCTTCTACCCAGCAGTCAATCGAATCAGCACTATTGGGTAAAAGACCGGATTGAATTACTGCTGTCGTAATCGTTTCCAGGTTATACAGGGCGATCTCTGGCAGAGAGTATTTGGAGGCTAGAACCTCGCCCTGTTCGGTAATCTTGATGCGACCGTTAATACTACGACCAGGTTGAGCCAAAATTGCCTCGTAGGTTGGTCCACCACCGCGCCCCACCGATCCACCCCGACCGTGGAAGATTCTGAGTTCGAGGTCATATTTCTCGGCGGTAACCTGTAGCGCTTGCTGGGCTTTGTAAATTTCCCAGTTACTGCTCAAAAAGCCCGAATCTTTATTGCTATCTGAGTAACCCAACATTACTTCCTGCAAGTTGTGGTGGCAGGTCAAATAACGTCGATATAGGGGTAATTCTGCTAATTCCTCCAGGACACTTGGTGCTCGCTTGAGGTCTTCGACGGTTTCAAACAAGGGGACGACAAGCAGCGTGCCCATACCTGTAGCAGGATCGTATAGCCCCGCTTCTTTAGCTAGTAGTAGCACCTCCAGCATGTCACTGACACTATGGTTCATGCTGATAATGTATGTCTGGCAAATATCTGGAGAGAACTCCATTTGTAGCTTATACAACATCCGGAAGGTTTCTATAGTCTCATTGGTCTTGGCCGAGAAGGGTAAGTGCATCGGGATCATGGGGCGGTGAGTTTGCAACTCTCTCGCTAGCCACTGCACACGCGACTCTTCTGACATATCGTTGTAGAAGGCTGGCAATAACTTGAGATGCTCGGCGATCTCGGCGATCGCATCGCTATGCTGCCCGCTTTCTTGGCGGATATCAAGATGGGCTAAATGAAAACCGTACACCTCTATCTGGCGGATCAGATCGCGCAAGGTTTTGCAATTAAGATGGGTGCTGAGCAGGCTATTTTCAATTAGTCTTAGCTCTGCTAAAAATTCCGCAGGCGATCGATAGAAAGACATCTGACTCCAGTCAAGCTGGGGTACAGATGCGGCATGTTCTGAGATCTTCCAGTTTGTGGAATGCAGTTGAGTATTACGTTTAAGCGTGTTTTCCAAACGCTGGCGCATATATGCTAGTTTGAGGCGATAGGGTTCCTGGCGGAATTTGACTGAGTAAGTCTCGTAAAGCTCAGGCATTTCAGCTTGATCGCGCCCGAGGGAATTTAACAAATCTTGCGATACATCCGTCAAACTTTGCGACAGAGACAGCAATCGGCCCAATTGGGAGATTGAGTTAATGTACTTTTTTAAGACCAGACTGCGCTGATAACAAGCAGTTTGCCAGGTGACATCTGGTGTAACCGATGGATTACCATCGCGATCGGAGCCAACCCAAGAACCAAAGCTACAAAAGTTAGGTCGTGGGGGCTTAAGGCTGGGAAATGAATATTTTAGCGATTGTTCGAGCCTGTCAAACAGGATAGGGATGGCATCAAACAGGACTTCTTGGAAGTAATGCAATGCATAGTCCGCTTCATCCAAGACAGAAGGCTTAGCTTGGTTAAGCTCATCGGTATACCACCATAGACGCAGTTCTTCTTGCAATTGTTGTTGCAGAGCCTCCGCTTCCCATCTGTTCGTCGAACTAAATGTGATTTCTGCCTCATCGGAATCGGCTGGGTCGGCTAAGCGATCGAGTTGTCCTAGCAGTTGCGCCAGACTGCGTTGCTTTTCGCGGATGGTATGCCGCACAATCTCGGTGGGGTGGGCGGTAAACACTAACTGAATATCGAGGTTATCAATTAACCTTTGGACGTAGCGGGGAGGAACATTTTGCTTTTTCAGTTGTGGAAATAACCAGTGAAATGTCCCTACTGGATATTTAGCCTCACCATCAATCGTGTCGAAGCGGTGCTGCTGTTTTTCTTCCTGTTCGTGCTGCTGCTCGACGATATTGATCAATTGGAAATACAAAGCAAAGGCACGCGCGGCGGTAATTGCTTTCGGTAGATCGAGGCTTTCGACAACTTTTAGCACTTCTTGGGCCGGATATTCAGGAGCCTGACCTTCAGGCGAACACATCGATCGCAGTTGGCGGAGTAGATCCACTAGTTCTTGCCCACATTCTTCTTTGAGAACAGATTCCAGCAAGTCTTCAACCAGCTTACGTCGAAACCGCAAGCGTGAATTAGCAACGCGGAGATCGCCTGCTTTGTTAACAATCTTCATCAGCGAATCTGAAAGTGAAGAAGCTGGGGAACTCATCAAGAATTTTCTCCGAAATTTTATGTAGAAATCTACGCCCAGTTATGGATCTAAGCCTACTGTTTCTATACCATACAAGGCTGGGTAATCGCCATTTCTCAACCTATAGCTTAACCTTTATGTTGTTGTGTGCGAGCGATATTGCGATCGCATAAACCGATCTCGATATCGCGATTATGTAAATCACCCCAATCAGCTCTTATACTCAAGTTTGAAAACAAGGTTGTTTGGTATATGAAACTTTCACAACTGGCTACCTACCTGAGCGATTGTCAGTTAGAAGCGCACGATCTCGATCCTGAAATTACGGGTGTAGCCGCACTCGATCGCGCCCAGATCGGAGAGCTAACTTTTTTAAGCTCAACCAAATATGTATCTTTACTCAAGTCAACTCAAGCTAGCGCGGCGATCTTAGATCTGCAAACGCCTTGTAATTTGCCTTGCTTGCGCACCAGTAATCCGCGCTTAGCATTTGCCAAAGCGATCGCCCTCTTTTACCAGCCACCCCAAATACCTGTCGGCATTCATCCGACGGCTACGCTCGGGCAAGATGTCCAGATCGGGCAAGATGTGGCGATCGCCCCTGGTGTCGCGATCGGCGATCGTGTAAGTCTGGGCGATCGCGTCGCAATTTACCCAAATACGACCATCTACGCTGGGGTTAAGGTGGGGAATGACACTACAGTTCATGCTAACTGCGTTATTCGTGAAGGTAGCCAGATTGGTGCTAACTGCATTATTCATCCCAGTACGGTGATTGGTGGCGATGGTTTTGGCTACGAGATCCAGGACGATGGCACATGGTTCAAAATTCCCCAGTCAGGTTATGTGGCGATCGCTGACCATGTGGAAATTGGCTGCTTGAGTGCGATCGACCGTCCCGCCGTTGGAACTACAGAAATTGCCACTGGCACTAAGATCGATAATCTCGTCCAAATTGGGCATGGCTCCAAGATTGGTCCCCATTGCATCTTGGTGTCTCAGGTTGGTTTGGCTGGAGGCGTGAATTTAGGGCATCATGTCGTGTTGGCAGGGCAGGTGGGCATTGCCGACCATGCTGAAATTGGAGCTGGTGCGGTTTTGGGTGCGAAGTCGGGCGTTGTTAGCTACGTTGAGCCTGGTACACGCATGATGGGGTATCCAGTCGTGCCAGAGAAGGACTGGAAACGGATCGTAGTAGCTGAGCGCCAGTTGCCTGAGATGCTGCATAGGCTGCGCAAGTTGGAAAAGCGGATTGCGGAACTAGAAGGGAAAGAGGAAAAATAGAAGATAGAGGATTGAAGATAGAAGTTAATATCCTTAACTAATAATTAAAAATGCGCCTACCCCTACCCCAGTTTGGCTCTCACAGCTTTAATCCCAATCATATTGCGGAGGTAATTGAGACATCAACTACTGGATTCATGGCACAGTGCTTGGAACCTGAGAGCCTAAGCTTTCCGACGATGCCTGCCTTTGGTAGTTGGGTAAAATCTATTGATGAAGAGGATCGCACCAATATCACGTATGGAGTTGTGTATCACGCCACGACTACACCAATTGATTCCGTACATCGAGCGAGGGCTTTGGGCTTATCCCTTGCCGAATTGAGGGAGCAGCAGCCACAAATTTTTGCGATGCTCAAAACCGAAATTAGGGTTGCGCTTGTGGGCTTTGTCACTGGAGAGAGAGTGTACCAGCATTTGCCAGCCAGACCACCCCAGATCCATCAGGCTATATATGCTTGCAGCACCGATGAGATCGAAGAATTTACCGAAGAGTTATATTTTTTACGTACCCTAGCTCAATTACCTGGAGCGCCAGTTGATGAGCTTGTCTCAGCAGTACTGAGGGATGTTTATCAAGCTAGAGGGTGCGATCGCGACTGGCTAGTACGTGCGGGTCGCAACCTGAGCATTCTGCTTAAAGATGACTACGATCGCCTCAGTGCAATTCTCAGCCAGGTTCACGTTTAAGCATTTTTAGG
>JANMRU010000282.1:0-9494 GCA_031388585.1 Pseudanabaena sp. SOY_30_concoct_251
ATGCAAAAGGTATCCAAACAACGCTAGCCAACATCCAAAATACGACAGATGCGCAGTTGAAAAAATACGAGCAAGATCTCCTTTTGGCTGTAGGTCTGGCAGGAGGAAGTTTTCCTCTGCTGTTGGCATGTTGGATCGCCATCTTGTTTGTCGTTAGAGCATATATTAACGAGCGCGATCGAGCCCAGTTTGGATTGCTAAGTTCTCAAGCTTCATTGGCAACAATCAACCAAGATCTTGAAGCTCGGACTCAACAACTATCTCGCCAAGAACAAGTCAATGCACTGGAAAGCACTGTCTTACAGGAAGATGTCGGTCACCTCCTCGATATTGTATCAGCGGTAGAAGAAGGGGATTTAACGGTAGAAGCTGAGGTGAGCGATCGCGCTACAGGTCTGGTTTCGGATACGCTAAACCGTTTGATCGAAGAGTTGGCTAAGACTATGGGCGTTGTGCTCGCTACATCATTGCAGATCGATCGTAGCGCCGAAGATCTGAAGCAGCTAGCTGTAACCTCAGCACAGCAGGTAGCGAAACAAACCCAATCTGTGGTTCAAGTGCAATCTCTGATGACAAATGTTAACGAGATATCTCAAGAGACAGCAGCGCAAGCCTTGCAAACTAATACCGCCGTCCAGTCAGCCCAGGCAGCAGTCAGCCAAGGACAGAAAGAGATGGTAGCGATGAACCAAGGGATTTTTGCTCTGCAAGAAGGAACGGCACAGATTGTCAAACGGACACAATTCTTGGCCGAGTTCGTAGCATCAGCCGCGCAATTTACCAATGACCAGAAACGTGTGGCATCACTGACTAGAGTTCTGGCGTTAAACGCTTCGATGATTGCCGCCCGTGCGTCAGCGCAGCAAGATCCCGAACAATTTGCTAGCGTAGCGAAAGAGTTTGAGACGATTGCTAACCAGGTGAATGAGTTGGCGGTGCAAACCAATCAAAGCCTGGTATTACTCCAGCAACGCACAGATCGGATTCAAACTGTAGTGTCAGGGGTTGACGAGGATATACAGGAGATTACAGGACTGGTGGAAAACTTTACTGTAGGGGTAAATCGCTCGCGTCAAGTTCTCAACAATATCCAAGCCGTGACAGAGCAAGTAGCCCAAGCAGGTGAGAAGGTAACGCTATCCAGTCAGGCGATCGCCTCTGCCGCCCAAACCACCCTAAGCACAATTGATAATATCGCTTTAGTTGCAACTGAAACAGAGCAACAATCCCGCTTCACCCAAGATAAAGCAGAAGGGATGGATCGACTATCACGGATTCTCCTAGAAAAAGTGCAATTCTTTCGCTTACCGTCGAATTTACACCTGGATGAGACAATTGCGAAAGCATTATCCCTCACAACTGAAGATGATACAGAGCCAGATCTAGTTAAAACATTGTAAATAATCTGAATTCAAAACAGCTAACAGCTCCTAGCCTTTTATCCTCCTCATTGAAACTCTGTTTTAACTAAAGCTATGCCAGAAGTCAACTCTCTCCCAAGACCAGAGGATTCCGTTAGTCCCATGGATTTAGCTGAAGCGCAATTGCAGCAAGAGCTGCGCAGTATGTTTGACATCGATACGCAAACATATCTACAAACATATTTTAATCTCGTACAACAGCTCCAACCCAATTCATGGATTGCCGATATTCAAGAACTTTATCGCTGCGTCCATACAATTAAAGGGGGCGCAGTAACTGTAGGAGCTGAGGGCATTCTCCATGTATCGACAGTATTGGAAGATTTACTCTCCGATCTGCGCTACTTGAAAATCGCGCCACCCTTAGAAGATGGCCACTTAACTCAAATGCTGTTAGAGGCAGGCGAGTTGCTGATCAACAGCTTAGAGGTAAAGACTACTGGTGATATCGCCCTAGCAAGTGTTCAATCCAGTGTTGACCGAATTGTCACATTGCGCGAGTCCATCCACCAGCTTTATCAACCAGAATCCAACGAGCGCACCCAATTGTTTCAAGAGTTCGCCGATCAGGGATTCGATCTGGTGGTACTGGACTTAGATATGGCGTTGGAGCAGTTACCCCCGCTTGGCAAAGTCCCAGATGCTACCTTAAAGACGGCAAGACAGACCCTGCAACAATTACTGCAAATTGGCAAAGATTTGGAGTTTGAATCAGGGTGGATACAGCTATTGCGCCGCAGTCAGGGGCTACTCACGCGCCTAGAAAGTGCATTTTGGAGTGCTAAATGGCCTTCCTATCTGCGACTGCTCAAAGACTGCGCTAGACAAGGGGGGAAATTATCCGCACCCGTAGCCGCAAAACTTGGACTGGCGTCGGCTGCATCTTCTCAAACACAGGATTTATCCACTACCCAACAATCTTTTGTGGCGATCGCCTCTCAGCCCATCCAAGCCACCGAGCCGGAGCAGCCAACTAAGCACCCGACATTTGGTGTAGAGACAGAGCAGTTGCCGCGAAAGGCGATCGCTGATGATTTAGAACAGTTGCCAACCCGACAAACGATTAAAGCCGCTGAATCTTCTGCTCCCAAAATTCAGATTCCAGTCCCTTTAGAACGCTTAGATCGCTCAGCGCAAAACCTGGTTGAAACTTTGCTTGCCGCTCGCTCTAGTCAAGGTTCATACCAAGCCCTTCAACTGCAATTAGTTAAGCTAGTAGCCTTAGCCCAGGATAGTGCCGAATATATTACCCGTCTGCGCCAGTTTCAGGATGACTATGCCCAACTAAGTGACTCAGCCACAGGAGCATCCAGTACCTCAGGCCCAACCTTGGAACGCTATCGCCAGGGCTACACGATTGTGAATCGTCTATTAGAAACCAGCTTGCGTCTTTCCGAACTAGGTGCAGAGGTAACAACTTCTGCCCGCCAGACATCAGATAATCTCCAATTATTAGAGCGTAATGTTCTAAATTTACAACAGACAGTAGAAGAGAGTCGTCTGATTCCCTTTAGAACGCTGGGAATACGTGCCAAAGGGATCCTGCGCGACCTGGTGACCCGCATAGGTAAACCCGCCCAACTAGTATTGCAAGGAGAGCAAATTGAACTAGATGCGGGGACTTCTCAAGCACTAGAACCAATTCTTCTCCACCTAATCCGTAATGCCTACGATCATGGCTTAGAGACTAAAAACGCACGCATTGACGCAAGTAAGCCAGAACAGGGAAAGATTGCGATTTCACTAGTCCGACGTGGTAACTCCTATCTGCTTGACATCCAGGACGATGGCAATGGTATTGATGCCGCAAAGATTCGACAAATTGCGTTAACGAAAGGATTACCCTTAACTCAAACTGATTCCTTCGTAGATCTCTTAGCGGTAATTTGTCAATCAGGTTTTAGTTCGCAAAGCGTAATCAGTGATGTTTCTGGACGTGGCGTGGGCATGGATGTGGTAGCCAGTCAAATTGGCAAACTGGGTGGCCGTCTCAGCCTTGATACAAAGTTGGGCGTGGGAACGACTTTTCGGATGCAGATTCCCGTACCTCAACTACTGGTGCGCTGCGTAATGGTTCGGGCTGGCGATCGCACTTTTGCCATTCCCTCCGACGAAATCGTCACTACAACTCTTTGGAGCAACTTATCAGTTACTCCTGCGGCCTCTCACCTAAGTTACACTTGGCAAGTAGAGCTAGAGGGGGCAACCATGCCTGCTCTTGATATCTTGCATTACTGGCAACTAGGTGAACGCTCGCGATCGCTTAGCGAAACAGCAGTCTGTCTGCGCGTTCGTTCTAGTGCGATCGCATCATCTACAAATCAAATGGATGCTTGGTTAATTGCCGACGATCTATTAGGTCAGGACGACCTCCTAATTAACCAATTGCCACAGCCGTTGAATGTGCCAGTGGGGATGATGGGAGTTAGTCTTCAATCTGACGGCAAATTAACCCCGGTCCTTGCGCCTCAAGTTCTGGCCTCGCGTTTATTGTCACTGCCTGAGAGTGGCCAGAGCGAAAGTCAGTTTCAGGCTACTTCGACATTTATTGCACAGGCCGCCTCTTCTGTCGATAGCATGGTGGAAAGTTCTTCCAGCTCGACTAAGACCATCTTAGTAGTAGATGATGCTGCTCTAATGAGGCGTCGAATGGAAGCTAGTTTGACAAGCTACGGCTACACTGTTGAAACTTGCAATGATGGGCTAGAGGCATGGAAATGGTTACAGAGTCATCCCCTTCCATCCATTCTGATTACAGATATTGAGATGCCAGGGATGGATGGATTTACACTGATCGCTCGCTGCAAGCAAAACAATATGAACTTCCCTATGATCGTAATTTCTTCGCGATTGTCTGAGGAGTGGAGCAAAGAAGCAAAACGTTTAGGTGCAACAGACTATCTAACCAAAGGATTTACTACCCCTGAACTGATTAGCAAAGTTGACTCATACCTTAATCCTGAGCCTGTTCTTCTATAGCAATCCTAGATGAAATGCAAATTGGGGGTTGGGGGCTTTGCCCCCCATAAAGCCCCTTAAACAAATAAAAACTGATTGCTATAGCTGTTAGCTATTATTAACAAAAAGACAGGGTGGACATTGTCCACCCTGTCTTTTTTGCATTAAAGCTCTTCTAATTCTTTCTCAGGCTGTCTTTGCCTCTGCCTGTCTGGGATCCTATCTTCATCTGACCAAGCATTTTGAATCTCACGCCTGCTGTCTTCGTTATATTTGTTATCTTCGTACTCATCATCGTAATCGTCTTCGTAGTCATCCTTACTATAGCTGGGTTCGCGAGCAGGGGGAGGGGAAATAGGTTGTTGCTGTGCCCTAGCTTGACGGCGAGGTGGAGGAGAAACTGGAATCCTTTCATCTTGCCAGTTATCTTCGTCTTCCTCCCAAACTTCCTCACGTTTGTAGACTGGACGTGACTCTGGGCGAGAATCTGAACGAAGATCGGAGCGGTACTCCTGACGCTGTTGCGTGGGCGGATAGTAACTGCTGCGCTGCCCCGGCCCTAAAGCATTGCCAGAAATTGTCGGAGGCGGCAGATACTCATCCTCAAACTCCTGCTCCCAAGGAGGCTTGCCTAAACCGATGCGCTCCAGAATACCCTTAGAGAGTTGGGTGAGACGCTCTTCCATTCCTTCGGTGACAATAATCCGATCGCGTCCCACCGCAATAATTTCATTCACATCCAGTTCATAGGTACTGATCACACTAGACGGAATCAGCGGAGATCCAATAGATGACAAAATCAAGAAGAACAGATCGCCTTCGATTGGGTCAAACTTAAAGTCTCTGACCTTGCCCAAGAGCTCGCCTGACTCGGTAACAACTTCATTACCGATCAAAGGAGTGTAGCGATCGCTGACTAAAGCGTCTTCTAAAACCGATTCATCATCGACCAGGATGGCATCTGGGCCCAAAAGCGCGATATTCTCCAAAGACATATAGAATGTGTCACCGATGCCAATGGGTGTACCAGGTATATACCTGTCCGCTACACTTACCCCCATTACCTGCCGCTGATCGACATCCAGCCAGATTTGTGTCACGATACCTAGTCGCTTAGCACTAGATTTACTAATAACTTGAGTTCCTAAGATGGAACCACGTTGGCAGATTGTTTCAGATGTCGTCATAGCTTTAAAGTGATTCTTAAACTATCCCTGGCAGGATAATGATATGGCTTGATTCTAACAGAATGCTAACACCTTACCTGTCGCTAATCGGGGTATATGACACATCATGCAAGCCTGTATAAACTTGCGTTGGACGGAATAACCGATTATCAGCTAGTTGCTCTTTCCAGTGGGCTAACCAACCAGGTACACGCGCGATCGCAAATATGGGCGTAAATAAGTCCATCGGAATGCCTAGTTTTTTATAAACCAGCCCTGAATAAAAGTCTACATTAGGGTATATGCCCCTTTCAGCTAGCCTTTCCGATCCGACACGCTCAAGCTCAACGGCAATGTCATAGTAAGGATCGTGCCCAAATTTATCGAATAAGATTTTGACTTGCTCTTGCAGGATGGTTGCCCTTGGGTCTTTAACCTTGTAGACCCGATGCCCAAATCCCATTACTTTTTCCTTGCGTTCTAGCTTGCCATCTAAGTAAGGGCGAACGTTTTCAATTGAGCCAATTTCCTCCAACATGCGCATCACCTGCTCGTTTGCCCCACCATGCAAGGGGCCACTCAAGGTGCCAATCGCCGAAGATAGAACCGTGTAAGCATCAGTTAAAGTAGATGCCGTCACTAGCGCTGAAAAGGTAGAGGCATTAACAGTATGTTCAGCATGTAAAGTTAAACAAATATCAAAAACATTAGCTGCTATAGGATCTGGCACAACTTCATTGAGCATATAGAGAAAGTTGGCCGCATAGCTCAGATCGTCGCGCGGTATGACAGGATCGTTACCCATCCGCATCATATTAAAAGCCGCTACCATTGTGGGGATTTTTGCCAATAGTCTTGTGGCCGCGCCATAGATAAAGTCAGCATTGCGCAAATCACCCAGCGGATAAAACATGCCCAACGCGGCTACACAGGACTGAAGCGCGTCCATAGGATGACCGTTATCGGGAAAACACTTAATCATGTCGCGGATGCGATATTTAATCCGCCGCCGATGTAAAACATCGTATTCAAATCTGGTGAGTTCGGTTGCCTTTGGTAACTCTCCAAAAATTAGTAGATGGCTGGTTTCGAGGAAATTACTTTGCTTGCACAGCTCTTCAACATTAATACCGCGATACTCTAGTACGCCCTGTTTCCCATCAACGTAACTAATATTGGATTGTGTAGCAGGAACTCCTTCTAAACCTGGCTTATACTCACCAACAGCCATAATTCTGCCACCTTTTCTAAAGATCCAATCATCAATTTATCATCCCAAAGCACGTAGATTGAAATGCACAATACAGCATAGCTAATATCTATCAGCCTGCAAGTGCGATCTAGCGATTTTTAAATACTTACAAAACATTGCACAGAGCCTTAGAACATTCTTGACTCTGTGTCGATCTATACTCGAGTTCTAGCTATCAGCTTTAGATGAAAATTACCAGAACTTATTGCCACGACTGCCGAACAAGTTGGCGTCCCCTTTGATCATAGCTTTGGCAATGTTGAAACCTGCCCAGCCAATTACCAAAACAATAGGACCAAGCACTAGTAGGGGTCTGAAATCAATATCCATGGTGTGACTATCCTAATAAAAGAAATATTATGATTTTTTTTAATTATGGCAGTTTCTGCCCGCGATCGCGCGATGCTGTTTAAGCTCATACTGAATTAAGTTATGGAATATCTACAGGCATTTGTCCTGGGAATCGTTCAAGGGATCACAGAATTTCTACCGATCAGCAGTACAGCCCACTTGATTATTTTTACAAATGCGCTGGGCTGGAAAACATTATGGACAAAATCTGCGCTTGACGCCATTCAGTTTGGCAGTGTAGTTGCTGTTTTACTCTACTTCCGTCAAGATATCCTCAAAATAATTGTTGGTAGTTGGAAAGCTTTTCAAGACAAAAATTGGGATCGAGAAGAGTGGAAAATGTTGATAGGGATAGGTATTGGCACCTTCCCAGTCTTAATTGGGGGCTTGTTGAAAAAGCGGCTACCCGAAAGCAGTCAAGCTTTATTGGATGGGGTACTCGCGATCGCGATCGCTTCCACGATCGCCGCAATCTTATTAGGCGTAGCAGAGAGTCTTGGCAAGCGCAAACGTGGATTCGATCGACTGGAAATCAAAGATGGGATCTTAGTTGGGCTAGGACAAGCTGTAGCTTTGATTCCTGGGGTATCACGCTCTGGAGCTACCCTCACTACCGCATTGTTCTTAGGATTAGAGAGGCAGACCGCCGCTCGGTTTTCTTTTCTATTAGGAATACCTGCCCTGGCGATCGCTACGCTTGTGCAAGCCAAAGAAGCCCTAAGCAATCCTGATTTACTCATGCCCCTTGCTGTTGGCACGATCTCGGCTTTTATTTTTTCCTACATATCAATTGCCTGGCTGCTGCGATATTTACAAACTCGCAATACCTGGGTGTTTGTCTGGTATAGATTAGCCTTAGGTTCATGTCTGTTGCTAAGTATTGCCTTGGGACTCCTTAAGTAATACTTAAGCTGTTTGTTAAGCAATTGCCGCTAAACTATATTTGAATCAATCGTAAGTGCTAGTTACAATTACTCATCACATAAGTCTTCTTGCTGAAGCGGGTTTTTGTGAGACAAAAATCGGCCTCCAAATTAACTTGAGCACTTATGTCTATAGCAGCAAGAACCCTATTGATCGAATGAATGAGACAAATGAGTCGGTATAAATAGCTATTACTGCATATGCTAAATCTTCAGAATTTTCCCTGGCTCACCTTCAGTATTATTTTCCCAATAGTCATGGCTTTGCCCATTGCCTTTATTCCTGACAAAGGAGATGGTAAGACCATAAGGTGGTACGCCTTAGTCATCGGACTTATAAACTTTGCAGCTATAGTCTATGCCTTTTGCACAAAATACGACTTCTCTAACCCAGGCTTACAACTTACTGAGAGCTATGCGTGGGTTCCACAAATTGGTTTGAACTGGTCAGTAGGAGTTGACGGCTTATCAATGCCGCTAGTTTTACTTACTGGCTTCATTACCACACTGGCCATCTTGGCATCTTGGCCAGTATCGCTAAAGCCCCGACTGTTCTACTTTCTAATGCTATCAATGTACGGTGGTCAGATCGGTGTGTTTGCCGTACAGGATATGTTGCTATTTTTCCTGATGTGGGAATTAGAACTGATCCCCGTCTACCTATTACTTTCAATCTGGGGTGGCTACAA
Organism: Pseudanabaena sp. SOY_30_concoct_251; assembly: GCA_031388585.1. Classification (GTDB taxonomy): domain Bacteria; phylum Cyanobacteriota; class Cyanobacteriia; order Pseudanabaenales; family Pseudanabaenaceae; genus PCC-6802. Next base: position 8,761 of record JANMRU010000282.1, read on the forward strand.
ACGTCAGTACGCCGCCACCAAGTTTATTCTTTACACGGCGGGGGGATCTCTATTTATCCTGGTAGCAGGGCTAGCGATGGCTTTCTATGGTGGAACTCCCACCTTTGACATGACGGCGCTAGCAGGGAAGGATTACCCACTAACATTTCAGCTTCTGGCTTACGGAGGCTTCCTGATTGCCTATGGTGTTAAACTACCGATTTTCCCTTTGCATACATGGTTGCCAGATGCCCACGGTGAAGCTACTGCGCCTGTCCACATGCTCCTGGCCGGCATCTTGCTAAAAATGGGTGGCTATGCCATCCTGCGCATGAATGCTGGAATGCTACCAGACGCTCATGCCTATTTTGCCCCAGTATTGGTGATTTTAGGTGTGGTGAATATTATTTACGCCGCGCTTACTTCCTTTGCTCAGCGCAGCCTCAAGCGCAAGATTGCGTATTCATCAATTTCACATATGGGGTTTGTGTTGATTGGGATTGCTTCTTTTACTGAACTGGGTACTGACTAATATTGGAGCTGACCTAATGTCTCCGATATAAGCTAGAGGCTTTTTCGCCTGCTCGTTTAAAGTTGGTACTGATGCTCTCAGAGTAGCTACTAATTTTGAGGTTGTAGCGTCATAGACCTGTGTCATTAGTTTGGGGTAAAAGCCAATACCAATGATTGGGATCAGCAAACAGGCAATAATAAATACTTCACGAGGTTCGGCATCAACTAATTCCTCGTGGGAA
>JANMRU010000297.1:0-12213 GCA_031388585.1 Pseudanabaena sp. SOY_30_concoct_251
AACACCAGAAAGAGCCTTTACTTCAGTTTCACCGGAACCATATATCTTGGATATGTCATCTAATTGGACAATTATGGAAGTAGGCATAGGGCATTGAAAGTAGGTTAATTTTGCTAGTCCTTAAGATTGCACTTAGAAACGTTAGCTACTTCTCAACGCCACAATCGGATCCAGTTTAGCGGCTCGTCGAGCGGGCGCAACCCCGAATATCAGTCCAATCCCACCAGATACACTGGTTGCTAGCAGAATAGTACTCAACGGGATAGTAGGCTTTAGAGGGGTAAAAATTCCAATTGTCATTGCCCCACCTGCACCAATCCCAACCCCAAGCAAACCACCTACTATTGACAAAATGACAGCTTCAATCAGAAATTGCAACAGAATTGCGCTCTCAGATGCACCAACAGCTTTTCGCAGTCCAATCTCTTGAGTGCGCTCGGTAACTGAAACCAGCATGATGTTCATAATGCCAATACCACCAACCAAGAGAGAAATTGCCGCGATCGCAGCCAGCATTAAACTCAGTGTGCCCGTTATCTGCCCCAATAAATCCTGGACAGACTTATTCGCTACAACGGAAAAATCTTTTTTGCCATGTACTTTGGTGAGAATATTAGCCACTTGAAATGCTGCTGCACGAATACTTTCCCTATTATTTGCAGATAATTCAATTACATCGATTGGAATCCCTTGAGGAACTCTCCTCCCAACCAATTGATTTGCCATAGTAGTGATTGGAACATAAACGTTAGCATCTGGATTAACGCCTAGAAATGCACCTTTCGGCTGTAATACCCCAATTATACGAAAGCTTAAGATCCCAATTTGAACATCCCTTCCTACTGGGTTGGCTCGGTCAAACAACTTGCTTGCTAGTTCTGAACCAAGAACTACAACTGTTGCATCTTGCCGTTGCGCTGCCTCATCTAAAAAGCGTCCACTAGCAACCTGTAGATTTCTTAATTGCAAATAACTAGGAGTAACTCCTTGTACACCTGCCTTCGTTGTACGACTTTGATAAGTTAGTTGAAAATTTGATGAGATCAGTGGAGATACGATTTTTACAGCGGGAGCTTGTGCCGCGATCGCATCCACATCTGCCAGTACCAACTGAGAAGACTCACTAATTCCATTTCTATCTTCCTGGTTGACAAAGACGTATAATAAGTTCGCTCCCAAGGATTCTACTTTCTCTTGTGTAAATTGTTGTGCTCCCTGTCCAATCCCAATCATCGCAACTACAGAAGCATTGCCAATCACAATGCCCAGAACAGTCAAGGTGCTGCGAAGTTTGTTAGCAGCTAGGGTTTTCCCAGCCATCTTCAGATTTTCCCAAAAATTGATTGTCATACAGCACTTCTAAATAAGTCATAAAACTCAGAGAAACAGAGAACGTTCCCAATCCAGTTTGGATGGCGATATTATGTGAATTTTTAGATTCCTTCGACATCATCGACACCAGGAATCTTTTGATTCGCAGGAGGACTCAGAAAAATGCGATCATTTTCCTTCACTCCCTCTAAAATCTGTGCACGCTCTTCACTTTCCGAACCAACTCGCACCACTTGGAACTTGACTTGATTTTTGCCATCTACTACCCATAGACCCTGTTGACCATTTTTCTGAGTAACAATTGCAGCCAACGGAACTGATACCATATTGCGCATCGTTTTGCCCACAAATGCCAACTTCAAGTTCATACCAGCCTTGAGTTTGTCTACCCCATTTTGCAACTTAACTTTGACTCGAAAGGAAGTAACATTGTTTTCCTGTGCTGCCCTAGGTGCAATCAACAGCACCTGCCCATTAAAAATATCGTTGGGATAGCTATCGCTGCGAATTTCAACAGATTGACCTATTTGAATGCGGGCAATACTAGCTTCTGGTACTTTAGCCTCTACTTCCAATCCGCTAGACAATTCAGCAATAGACGCAGAGTTGGCACCATCGCTTGTTGAAGCAGACGTTGTCGGGGTAACAAAATCACCTACATCAGCAAAGCGCCGCGTGATCGTGCCTGTAAAGGGCGCACGCACTTGCTTATTGTCTAGCTGCGTTTCATAGTCTCGCAATTGCGCCTTTGCTTCAGCAACTGCGGCTTTCGCTTGGGCAATTTCTTCAACGCGATACCCATTCTGTTGTTTGTTTAGATCCTGTTGAGCACCTGCCACACTTGCCTGCAACTGGTTCAGATTATTCTTGGCATTGCGCTCTTCGGTAAGGGACTGATCCAGCGAATCACGGGAGATTGCTCCTTGCTCTACTGGAATTTGTTTGCGCGCCACTTGTTGAGTTGCTAGCTCTAAACGAGCTCCAGCTTCTGTTAGTTGCGCCTGATATTTTTCGAGCTCAGCCTTAGCTTTTGAAATATCTTCTGGTCGATTTCCTTGCATTTTCTGCATCAAATCGGCATTCACCCGCTCTACTGCTGCTTGATACTGACTCACCTGCGCCCGAACTTGCTCGTTGTCCATTTGAGCAATTATTTGACCTTGTTGAACAAGATCTCCCTCTCGGACAAGTAACTCAGAAATTCGGCCAGCTTCTTTAGGACCAAGATTAATTTTTCGAATTGGTTGTACTACGCCATTTGCTTTAATCTTTATTTGTAAATCCTTGGTTTGTACCAACATCGTATCCTCTTTTCTGAACTCTGGAGTTGCTTGAGGCCACAGTGTGAGATAGGCAATTGCAGTAGTTCCTAAAATAGCAATACTTGCTTGCCCAATTAACCAAGGGTTGAGCTTAGCAGCTTTTAACAATATTGGGTTCTGCATAATGGTAGTTAGTACTTTGTTAGTTAGCACTTTCCTAGTAGTAGTTTAGGCAAAAGGCACTACAAACTGTCCCTGGCTAAAGTCATTTAAATCCATGACTCCAGTCATGCCTGAAGTACCACCAATTTAAATAGTCGAGATTACAGATTGGGGTGTGGGGGCTTCGCCCCCACGAAGGGTTTCCCCCCTTCACCCCATAAGATTCCGATCCGTTTGCTTTTTAAATTGGTATAGCACTACTTTTTAAGTTAACTGTTGCCAGATCCGAGTATTTAATAGATGATGCGTTTGGCTCGATCACACCACATAAAACATGGGTAAAACTATTGCAATTTTCAATCAGGCTGGTGGAGTTGCTAAAACAACTTTAGCAATGAATCTTGGCTATCATCTCGGACAAAGGCATCATCGCGTGCTTTTAGTTGATATGGATCCCCAAGCTTCACTCACCACTTTTATGGGGCTAGAACCATATGAAATGGAAAAAACTATTGCTGATTCTCTACTAAAAGATACACCGCTAGCCATACACAGGGAAATTCATGGTATGGATTTAATTCCTGCTAATATCACCCTTAGTGGGGCAGAATTTCAACTAGCCTCCGCGATCGCCAGGGAATGGAAACTAAAGCGAGCATTGTCTAGTATTGCCAATGACTACGATTTTGTTTTAATCGATTGCCCACCTACTCTCGGAATCCTCAGCATTTTGAGCTTAGTAGCAGCAACTCACGTTCTAATTCCACTACAAACTCATTACAAAGCCTACAAAGGGGCAGATTTACTACTGGATACAGTCAGGCAAATCAGAGATCAGGTCAATCCTGACCTTAAGATCGCCGGCATTATCCCCACAATGTTCACTAATACAGGGCAGGACAAAACTATCCTAGAAGCCGTGCAAAAACAGCTTAATAATGTAGCACCTATTTACACAGCAATACCCAGGGCAATTGCTTTTGCTGACGCTTCCATGAGTCACCAACCATTAGCGGTATACGATGCTAAGCATGCTGCAGTAAAAATCTTAAATATAATCTCAGAGCAACTAGAAAATCTTTGATATGACTCCCCGTAAACGTCCCCTAGTTGAAGGCATGCGGAATGTTTCTGCTTTCCTCAGTCAACCAAAATCAGAAGAAATTGCATCAGCACAGACAACTGCTATTAGCAAAGTTATTCCCTCTCCAAAACAGCCTCGCCATTATTTTAATCCAGCAAAACTAGCCCAGTTAGCTAGCTCTATCAAAGAACACGGTATTCTTGAGCCGTTAGTCGTTCGTCCTTTACCAAACGGAGACTACGAACTGGTTGCTGGAGAACGGAGGCTTAGAGCAGCGCAGGAGTTAGGACTGAGTGAAGTCCCCATTGTTATTAAAGCCTTAAGCGACAGAGAAGCCCTTCAGGTAACTCTGTTAGAAAACTTACAGCGTGAAGATCTTAACCCAATTGAAGAAACGGAAGCTGTTTTAGAGTTGCTAACAATATCGCTCGATCTGGATAAAGATGCTATTGTATCGCTCCTCAATCGGGCCAATCACGCAAAAAACCGCAATCAATCCTTGGAGAATAACGTTATTCTCCAGCTTAAACAGGTAGCGACTATACTGACAAATGTAGGGAGGTTTACCCCAGAATCGTTTCGAGCAAACCGTCTCCCACTCCTCAATCTTTCCGAAGATGTGCTTGAAATATTGCGTCAGGGCAAGCTGGAGTATACAAAGGCAAGAGCGATTGGACGAATTGGGAACCAAGTGCAGCGCAAAGCATTGTTAGAAGAGGCGATCGCTAAAGATCTATCCCTGTCAGAGATCAAGAAAAAAATTGTCACCCTCAATACCGCTAACCAGCAAGAAAAAGAGCCTCTCCCCTCACTCAAGCAACAGTTTGACAACACTTGTAATCACATTAAAAAATCGAAGATTTGGGACAATCCCAAAAAGAAAAAAAAGCTGGAAAGACTTATGGCTGAACTCAATGCACTGGTAACTGAATAACTAAGGCAACCTATTGGATATATTAAATCTGCTACGAACCCACTAACTTCGTCCCCCCTGAACGGTTACGTTTATTGCTATTCAATGTATTTGCAACACAGCCCTTTCACCACCCCAGAACAGAGATCGCCTCTTCCTTATCCCGCTCCGACACCTCCAAATACTTCTGCAAGCTAGCCAGCGATGAATGACCCGATATTTCCTGAATATGCCTGAGTGGAATTCCCGCGCTGCTCATGTGCGTCAGTGCCGTCCTGCGAAAGCTATGGGTGCTTACCCCTTTAATCCCCAGGTAATCGCAGTATTTCCGCAGGATCAGATCGGCAGCACGGGTAGTGAGATGCCCGTCCCCATTTCTGGCAGGGAATAGATAGCCGAGATCTGGCAATCCTACCTCATCGAGAATCTGCGCCAATTGATCGTTAATTTTGACAGTGCGGGTCTTTTGAGTTTTGGTCGTCGTGCGTCGGAAGGTAATGGAGCGATCGCCCACATCTTCTCTCTTTAATTGGATAGCTTCAGCAATGCGGCAACCAGTGAAATAGCAGATGCCAAACAGGAGTCGGTAGCGATTTCGTTCCGAATGCCTTCGGCCGCTCATGAGGTTAAACAGATCGACTCCCGCGATCGCGGGACAAAATTTCGGCTTGACCATTTCTATTGACCTTCACCTTGAGGCGACCTCCTTACTTCGTAATTTTGACATTTTACGAAGTCTGTTTTGTTGATTTTACTCGGTTTTATACCTGAGGCGATCGCAAAAACATAATTTACTGATAGCTAATTGCAATAGTATTTACACTTACTTAATTATCTGTAATTAAGCTAAATATGTCTTTATGTACCCACAGGGATGTCGGTGTAACTCTATTTATTGCATTGCTTTTATTTCCGGCTAATTTAGATTTTAGGAATAATTGGTCGGGTCGGATCCTTTACAAAGACGATATATTCGGAATTATTTATCCTTGGCGTTAGCTAGCATGGCGTAGCCAATCACCGATCCATTTTCGGCACTCACAAACACAGTCGATTCGTCTTGCTTGCTTATTTGAGATCGCACTCAGACAATCTCAATGGACTCAAGCAGAATTGCTTGCTAACCCCTGAATTAGCATTTGCGATGAGAATTTCAAAAACACTTCAAACTCTTCTCCTTGTTTGACCTGTAACTTATTATCGAGTCCCAGCATCGATTGACCATGCACCAGTGACCAGGCAACTCTTGCCATATCAACTGGATCAGCCAAACGAAAAATTCCAGCAATCTGACCTTCCCTTATCGTACTCACTAGCACCATGAAGGACTGCTGTGCAGTTTCTGCAAGGGCAGAATACTTGCTGAGATTGCAGCGATAGTCTCCAAACATTAATCGATAGTGAAAGGGATGTGCTAACGCAAAATGAACATAAGCAATGCCGATCGCTTCTAGGCGTTGAGGTGAGTCAGGTGGAATCACTTGTCTCGCTGTTTCCATCGCCACTCGTAAGGACTGAAACCCTTGCTCTGCGACCGCTGCCAACAGAGCTTCTTTATCTTCAAAGTGACGGTAAGGGGCATTGTGAGAAACCCCAACCCGACGAGCCACCTGACGCAGGGATAAATCGTTGATTCCTTCCTCACTAATGAGGGCGATCGCCGCATTAATCAGGCTTTGCCGTAAGTCTCCGTGGTGATAGGTATTCTTTGCTACTAACGCCATGATGTCTGTTTTAGGGGATTTACAAAAGTTTAGCCTGAGTTGTTGACGCTGCCAACATGGTTGGCTTATACTAAAGTTGACAGTGACAACATCTGCTTTTCTTGTTAGGAGAAACTATGGTCAAGACAACTCAACAACAGACGTTCGATGCAATTGTGATTGGCTCTGGAATTGGTGGATTGACGGTTGCCGCGCTCCTATCTAAGCTTCATCACAAACGCGTTTTAGTACTAGAACAGCATTTCACTGCTGGAGGATTTACCCATACCTTTGAACGCAAGGGAAAATTTCATTGGGATGTGGGGCTGCACTATGTCGGTGACATGGGCGAGGGCGATACTGGCAAAGCGGTATTTGACTATCTTACGAATGGCAATTTGCGTTGGCACAAGATGCCCGACCCGTTTGAGAAATTTGTCTACCCTGACTTCACCTTTGAAGTCTTCTCTGACCCCAAGCGCTTTCAAGCCGATCTAATTCGGCGCTTTCCTTGCGAGCAGACAGCCATTCGGCGGTATTTTAAGGATGTCAAGAAAGCTGCATTTTGGTTTGGTGCCCATTCAATGCTGGAGTTATTTCCGATAGGGCTGCATCCTTTATTCAGGCGAGTCGTTCGTTATTGCGGTGCTATTGCTAGACAAACAACCCAGCAATATTTAGACAGAAATTTTCAAGATACCCACCTCAAAGCGCTACTGGTTTCTCAGTGGGGGGATTATGGCCTACCGCCACCCCAAAGTTGCTTTGGCATTCATAGTGTGATTGTGACCCATTATTTCAATGGGGGATGGTATCCCGTGGGTGGAGCAAAGGCGATCGCGCAAGCCATTATCCCTACCATTGAACAGGCGGGCGGTGTCGTCATTACCCAACGCCGAGTCACAGAAATCTTGCTGGAATCTGGGGTGGCAGTGGGAGTGAAAGCGCAAAACACGGCAAAGCCCGAGGCAGACTTGGAAACTTACTATTCGCCCGTTGTGGTGTCTGATGCCGGAGCTTTCAATACTTATCTGAAGCTGATTCCACCCAACTACCCGATTGCCGATCGCCATAAAATTCAAGCGTTTCCAAAAGGCACCAGTATGTTAACGGTGTACTTAGGGTTAAAAGAGAGTCCGCAACAACTGGGGTTTCAAGGTGAAAATCATTGGATTTACACCACCTACGACCACGATGCCATTGCCCAAGATCCGCCCATCGCGTCAGATAAGTTGCCCAAATTTGGCTATCTTTCGTTTCCATCGCTGAAAGATCCATTGGCCAAAGGGCATACGGCAGAAATCATTGCCCACGTTGACTATGATTTCTTCTCACAGTGGCGGGAGCAATCCTGGAGACGACGAGGCGGCGATTACACTGAACTGAAAGCCCAAATTACCCAATCCCTGATTCAGTTAGTGGAGAGCCACTACCCTGGCTTTAAGAATTTAATTGAGTATGCCGAACTCTCGACCCCACTGACGGTGGAACACTTTGATGCCAGCGATCGCGGCGCTATCTACGGCATTCCCTGTATTCCTGAACGACTGGATCAATCCTGGATCGGGGCTAGAACACCGATTAAAAACCTATACTTGACCGGAGCCGATACGTTTTCACTTGGCATTATGGGAGCGATGATGGGTGGCGTAAAAACAGCAGGTATTTTGAATGGAGCGTTGGGCTTTTTTAAGATTATGGCAACTATCATGCAAGAATCGGCTTTACGCAGCCGCTCTCACAAAACATAGGACTTGTTGTCTGGCTAACGTCTCTGGTCAGCGGCCGCTAGTAACCTCTCGAGCTCAACGAAGAAACTCTGTACGGTCGGTGTGCAACGGGATTGTTAGATGGAATTTTTACTAATTCTTGAATTACTAAGTATATAAAATACCTCTTGACTTCCTTGTCTTTTCTTTTCCACCTTCTCAAACTCTAGGTCGAATTCCTCTGCTTTTTTTTCATCGATTTTATAAACATTGCTATCTTTATAAATCCATTTTTCGCCTTTTAGTGATTCTTCGATTAGTTCTTTTGCCAACATTGCGCTTGGATATATTTCGTTTTCCAGCGATATATCGAATCTACTACTACTCTTAAACCCTAAGTTTACATAATTACTTGGATCTCCGAAAATTACTACCGCTTCGTATTTTAGTTCTTTTGCCTTTATAAATGAATGTTCTATAAGCTTTTTCCCAAAGCCTTTTCTTTGATACTCAGGAAGAATACTGACGGGACCAAACGTCAAAATAGGTTTCTCTCTTCCGTTTCCACTTACTAATTTCGCTTTTGTATACATAATATTGCCGATTATTTTTTTATCTTTTTCAATTACATAATCCAATTCGGGAATGAAGTCTTTATGTTTTCTCATTACATGAACCAGATAATGCTCATTACAGCCAGGAAAATAGATATTCCAGAATGCCTTTCTTGTTAATTCTTCTACGATTCTATAGTCTTCGCTTTTTTCATTGCGAATAATGTAATCCATATATCCTCCTACCGCCGAAGGTGTCCATCTAACGGCTAAAGTGAGCGGCGGTAAATAACCTTGGCAACTCCACATGAAGCTTTTAACAGTCCGCTGCATTTGAATTGTTAGCTCGGTAGCAACGACTGCATATCAGCTATATATTTCAGGTATTCTTTCCACCCAATAATTTTTATAATACTATGAGCTAAGTTCTCTTGAGGATATAGTGTAAGGGAAAACTGATCGCCACTGCTTATTGTAAGATTGGCAAAGCAATTCTGCACAGGTTCCTTAAAACTGCCCTCTTCATAATGCAAGGACTGATTACGTCCCTGCCAAATCACGTTCTTTAATTTCTCAGTGCCGATGATCCTTCCATCAGGACATTTAACAAGATTGCCGTACACTTTTGATATTCCTTGCTTAGCAATTTGTAGTAAAGCTCCGCATAAAGCACCGATAGAATCTTTCTTGGTATTATTTGATGATTCAAGCAGCATAATCTCTTCTTGTAAATCAGTAAACTCCTTCTGCTCCATAGCCCAATCCACAAAATTGGATTGCTGCTTTATCTCAACATCATCATTCCATTCTGAATCTCTAAATCGCTTGTATAAAAATTCTAGTTTAGGCTTCTTTTCTTCCGACAATAACTGAATCCGTGTAATCTCAATTTCCTCAGCGGTAATTATCTCAATTAATTTGCGAACTGCGTAATCTGTATCTATCAAATATTGATTCACAATATCTAAGTCCTGTAAATTATCTCAAATAATTTTAACTATCGCCGACAAATTGAGGGCTAACTATGTATTATACGGAAAAATGCAGAATGTTGTTCTGAAACCCATTCTTAGGAATCGAGAAAATAAAAGTAACTACATCCCAGGAAAATCTAAATATGCTGATCGGGATAAAGCTGTCTCTGGAGAAGCATTAAAGTTTTGATTAGGGTGAGTTTTTGGCAAAGTCTGACTAAACAAATCCAAGAAGATCGGTGTATGCTGATGGCTAAGGTTTTTTCTAACGAGGAGGTAACTTGAAACCGACCCCTTCAAAGTTAAAAAAGCTAGCGATTACCAGTCACTAACTTCTTAACAACCCGAAGGTTTAACTTAATTCAATTTTAGAAACGGACAGAAAATGCTTTGACCAGCTGATGTTTGTCCAGTGCTTATACATATCTTACACGAAGATATGAAGTAGGCAAGACTGTGTTGCAATTTTTTTTAAATTCAGCCCACAGACTTACTGGATAACCCTGTCTATTTCTTGATTGAAGCCGCTTCACCAATCAAGAGCAGGAAATATTTAAATGTTTAAAAATTTATGGGTGTCTGCACAGGCAGGCAGGCTCGCTCGTTGCATCAAAGCAATTGGGAGGGCAGCATGATTGCCCCCACTCAGGAAATCCCCAACACCTACAGCAGCAGTCGCGGTACATTTACCCCCACCAGAGCTAGCAATCCTTGCCCCATCTGCAACGACATAACGGGCAAATGCCGTATCGTCAGCGATGACTTTGTGCTTTGCATGGCCTATCCCACCGATGCAGATGCTCAGGGATGGCGCTATCTCGGCGAAACCCAAGGCGGCTACTACGCAGGTAAATATGTTGCCATACGAGCAGAATCTGAAGCGGAACAACAGCAGCGACGTGAAACCGCTCGCCTACTAGCAGCAGCACGACAAAAAGCAACGCAGCAGCGTTTTGCCCAACTACCCACGATCGCCCAACGAGATCGGCAATGGCGTGACTACCTAGCCAAATTAACGCTCAATGCCATAGATCGTGCGGAACTCCATAGACGCGGTTTCAGCGATGCTCAAATCGAGACAATTGGGTTTAAATCCATCGATGACGATGGCTACATTACCCCCATCCGTAATCCCCAAGGGCTAATTATTGGCGCGCAGCTACGACGCGAGACAGGAAATAGTGGGCGCTATCGTTGGCACAAACCCTACGGCTGGGATATTCACTTACCCAATGGCGATGTACCGATCGCGTTTTACTGGCCTGATCTACATACTGCACCACAAGGAACGCCAGATCGGGTCGTACTGGTCGAAGGTACGGGTGTAAAACCGGCTCTAGCGGCAAATACGTTGGGTATTCCTGCGATTGGGGCAGCAGGCGGTATCTTTACCGCTTCTAAATCTCTTTTACAGGAATATCTCAGCCAAATTGGTGCAATTCCTGGTACTACCAAAATTCTGATTGCACCTGATGCGGGTGATATTGCCAATCCTGCCGTGCTCAAACGCTTGCAAAAAACGATCGCTTTGGTCAGATCGTTCGGCTATGAGATCGAAATCCTGTGGTGGGGACAATTTTCTACTAAGCAAGAGTGTGACATCGATGAGCTGGATGATGCAGCCGCAGGCATCTGGAACAGAATCGCCTACATATCGACCGATGAATTCTTTAAACTAGGGTCTCAGAACCAGCGGTGGAAGCTTCGGTTTCCAGCACTGTTGGCTAAGCTTTCACCCAAGCTAAAACCCTCATTAGGATTTGCAGCTAGACAACAGAGCGAGGCAGACGTAACAGAGTATCAACCAGGACAACGCCTCGATACTTGGGCTGATGCGGCTAAACAAGGATACAAGTACGTACTTGATACTAGTACCACTGGTTCCGGCAAAAGTTTCGATGCGGGTAGATCGACACCCGAATTATTCGGGGCAAGACAAGTCATATATATTTCAGATCAGCACCGTAACGTTACCACCTCCACGCTAACTTCATGGGCAGATCTCGAAGCCAGACATGGTGGACTCACTTTTGATGAAACTGGCAAGAAGCGACGGGCAAAACGCGGCGATCTCATAGTCGAGCCTGCCAATTGCGGGCGTGCTGATGCGATCGCAGCACTCAGAGCCAAAGGTATAGATAGTAATGACAGTGACGTTGTTTGCCAAACTTGCCCCCTGCTCAATGCCTGTCGGCATTCTGAGGGAGATGGCTACGGGTTTAAGTACGATCGCCGCGAAACTCTGGCACAGTCTAGACTGCGATCGCATCCTGCGAGTTTGCCCGATCGCTCTGAATTCGGCTATGACAAAACTGTTCTGATTTGGGAGGAAGCCGATGCCAATTTCAGTACTAGCAAAAAACTTGATGTATTAGTTGGCGATGTCGATGACGCGATCGTGCATTTGTCCACTCAATCGCCTGAGCTTTTCCAGCAGTTACAGCCTTTGCTGACCGAGCTGCGTACTTTGCTGACGGGCAAGCAACCTAAATTTGGCTACGACTTGCGATCGCTCCGTCA
>JANMRU010000316.1:0-4469 GCA_031388585.1 Pseudanabaena sp. SOY_30_concoct_251
GACGGCGCTAATGCTTTTGCTCGTATTCGTGGTTACATCTCTACTCTCAAAAAACAGGGGCTTGATGTTCTTGAGGCTCTTACCAATATCTTTCTGGGTAATCCTATTTTTGTCTAGCTCTTTTTGACCTGAGTTGTAACGAAACCATACTCTATTCAGCCCAGTTTTCAAACAAGAGATCTTGCGTACGCTGGAAATGTTTGATGTTTGCTGTAATCAAAATGAGATCGTGTTGGATCGCTGTTGCTGCAATAAAAATATCCATAGGCGGCACAAGCAATCCTTTCGTTCGCAAATCTTTGTAGAGATTGCCAGCTATACTAGCGGTCTCGAGATCGAGCAGGAGGACTTCACTCTCGCTAGCTAATTCTTCAAAACTTTTCAGAATATTTTTGGTGTCGCGATACAGCAATCCACTTTTAATTTCGTAGTAGGTTATGAACGAAAATGTGAGTTGCGAATGAAATTGGGCGTACGAAGCAAGATAGCCGCTCACTTTTTGATTGCCTCGAAGGAAATAAGAAATGATATTCGAGTCAAGTAGAGCTTTTCTCATGTTTCTATAGCCCTAATTATATCCAGTTCGCGATTTATTTCGATTTCACTTTCGATTTCCTGTAGTAAAGCTGATTCATCTTGGGCAATTCCTGCAAATCGCATGAAACCCTTTTTATTTGCATAGCGTTGTTTAGCTTGCTGAAAAAGATTCATAACCTCCACAAGTAGAGCATCGGGGGCTTGTTCGATTTCTTGCAGTAGTTGTTCTTTAATCGTCATTGCCTTAGGTTCCGTCTGCCCTATATTGTTTCTAATAGCCTAGCGTAATTATTAACAGATGTTACGTGGAATGATTTTAAGAGGCATTATGTGGGGGAGTTTGAGGGCTGCGCCCTCAATTGGGACACAGCCCCAAACCCCTTTAAATATTGGATCTTCTGTTAGTTCTACGTAAGGTGAGTTATTAAACACCAGAATGGATAAATGGGATAAAATTTTCATCCCATGCTTTGGCTATTCCAATCGCATCGAAGAAAATTATATTTGCTAGATATCTACCCCAATCTTAGTTCATGTCTTTTAGAGTTTAGAATCATACACTCCAGCAGAGATATGACTTAATCCTCCCACCTCGCGCAATCGAGCTATGACAAAGGATTTATCTAGATAGGAGAGTAAACTTCCTGCCTTAGGACCACGTTCTTTACCCAAGAAAGATAAATAAACAGCTTTGAATGCATCCTTTTGCTGGATTCCCAACTCCTTCGATGTTGCAAATAAACAAGTTTGGAGGGCTTCACCATCCCAATCAGCGATCGCCTCTAGATTCTCCTTTAGTTTTGCCAGATAGGTAAATTCTTCATGCGTAATTTCGTTGGTGCGCTCTGGGATCTTATCTAGATACAAAACCAGCTTCTCGTCTTCGTCGGCATAGTCTTGCAGCCACTTTTGCGCTACAGTAATGCGCTCTCTAATTACTTGCCAATCGCGATCGCTTAGGGGTGTAGCACTGCGCTTCTCTACTTCTACTTCGATATCCAGATGAGGAATCTGCAATAGGGAAATCAACGTACTAAAGTCAAATACATGATAGGGCTGAATCTCACCGTTTAATTGAGCATAGGCTAGCGGCATCAGGTCTTCAGTTTCTGCACCATTAGCAGATTTAAATTTCTCAATCAGAGTATCGTAATCACGCAGCAACCTTGTAATTGTTTCATAGTTAGTCTCAAAGTTAATTACGGTTCTTGGCTGCGTGCGCAACATCAGGAAACGCAAAAGTTCAGGCGGCAGGAATTCAGCGATTTCCTTTGCACCAGAGCCAACTCCCTTTGATGAACTCATCTTCGAGCCATTCACTAAAATAAACTCATAGGGCGAATGGAAAGGTGGTTGCTTCTTTAAGACCTTACGACAGATTGAGTTAGCCACATCGCGAGATCCGCCTTTTTGTGAATGATCTTTGCCTGCCATTTCTATGGTTACGCCCAGCAGATCCCACTTCGCTACCCACTCCACCTTCCAGGGCAGTTTGCCGTTGCCACCAAAGGGCGATACCCAACCCGAATGACCACAACCCTGAACATACTCCATCGTATTGGGTTCGCACGTATAAAATACTTCCTTGCCGTTATAGTCAGTCACCACCGTGGTCGCAATCTTGCCACAGTTCTCGCAGATCGTTTGGAAGGGATACCAATTATCAGGGCGCTTGGCTTTGCTGATTTCTAGATAAGATTCTCTGACTAGATGAGCATTTTGCAAAAACAGGTCAATATAGCGATCTAGCTGCCCTGTGCGGTAAAGATCGCGCAAATAGTAAACTTCAGGATGAATGCCTAACTTGGCAAACACTTCCAAGAATTCTCCCATGTAATATTTGGCGAAGTCACTTTCTCCCTCAGGTGAGGGCACATTACAAAGCGGGAAGCCCAGGTATGGAGAAAATTTTGCTCGATCTAGGTAGCCAGGTACCGTATCAAGGGCATCATAGTCGTCAACCCCGTAGATAAACTTGACGGGCTTATTGGCATGTTTTAAGGCTTTATAAATAACGTCATGGATGACTACCCCACGCAGTGAACCGACGTGGACTCGACCAGACGGGGTCTTTGAGTCATTAACAATCTGGTAGTCTTGCGTATCCGTTGCGATTTTATCAGCCCAAAACATATTTAAAGATCTAACTAAATGTCTAAGTATTAATTGCCTACTTCTTCTAGCATAGTGAAAGATCAATGTTTTACAACTAGGAGTAAAAACTAAAATGCTGGATCGAGTACCCGACGTCGTATTTAAAACTAGAGTACGCGATGAATCTGTAGAGGGGCCTAACCCTTTTCGCTGGCAAGACCTTTCTACCAAAGATGTGTTTGCAGGTAAGCGCGTAGTCGTATTTTCATTGCCCGGAGCCTTTACTCCTACTTGTTCTTCCACCCATTTGCCCCGCTATGAGGAGTTGTACGATCAAATTCGTGCAACTGGTGTTGATGCCGTTGTTTGCCTATCTGTGAATGATGCTTTTGTGATGTTCCAGTGGGGTAAAACACAGGATGTCAAAAATATTTTCCTGTTACCAGATGGTTCAGGCGAATTTACCCGCAAGATGGGCATGTTGGTATCCAAAGACAATCTGGGCTTTGGTATGCGCTCTTGGCGTTACTCGATGGTGGTAGACGATGGCAAAATCGAGAAGATATTTGTGGAGCCTGAGTTTTCTGATAACTGCCCCACCGATCCCTTCGAGGTTTCTGATGCAGATACGATGCTGAATTATCTAAAGTCAGCGAAGTAGTAACATCACAGACAGGGCAGACCCAGGTCTGCCCGAACAGCTAAAAGCAATAAACTAATAGTTCGGTTTATTGAATTCATAGAACCAAATACCAACAGTCCTACCAAGCCTCAAAAGATGGTGATGAGACTATCTCAAAGAGTATGATGTTTTGTACATACAACATCAAGAAACATGAATTGGATCGTCACCAAGATCAAGTGGATCATGCTCGTCTCAGGTATTCTGACTTGCACGTTAGTTTACGCTGCAATCGCACCGCAGGCAGCGCTACTTTCTATGTTTGGGGCGACACTTGAAGGCTCGCTTTCTGAGATCGTTGTACGAAATTGGGGTGGGCTGATTGCACTTGTCGGTGCAATCCAGATCTATGGAGCTTTCAATCCGCAAAATCGCTCCTTGATACTTACTGTTGCTAGTATCAGTAAACTGCTCTTCGTTAGCTTGATACTCATTTATGGTAGGCAATATCTCAGCCATGCTGGCACCGCTATTGTGATCGACTTGGTACTGGTTGTTCTTTTTATGGGCTACTTCATTGGCATGTGGCGTAAACAGAGGGCTAATTAACGAGGCTAGGTGAGCGATCGCACATTTTCTCATTTGAATATAAAGCCCGATCAAGTGCGATCGCTACATTAATTTATGGAAATGGAAGAATTAACTCACTAATTTCTTGGGGATGGAGCAGGCGCACCACGCAACATCCCTTCTGTGCTCAAATCCTCATCAATGTCACTCCAGTGAATTCCATATCCACCACCACAAACTTCCCAATTTGAACGTTGATCGGGTGTGGCATTAAATAGTCTGGGATACCAAACTAGAGGTACGCTAATTATCCGTCCATCCATTAAATCAACGCTAACGGTTTCTTCAGTGAAGTAGACATTCTTAACTCTCTCATCTGCTTGAATTGCCAAAATACCCATACCAAGCCTCCAATAGATTTTTCTGGTTCATTGCAAAGTAAAAGCTGTAAGCCCCAATCCGTTAGAGAATAAGTCATTAGGACATTTTTCGAGAATGCGGATAACAATACTTCGGACAGTTTTTTGGAATTGCTGAGAGGTGATAGACAAAAGGGCTATTTACCGAATAGGGTAAAAGTATCAACACATACCCAGATAAATAACCCTATGGATATTGTACAGAGAATATTTAAAAAGATGGGCAT
>JANMRU010000317.1:0-3797 GCA_031388585.1 Pseudanabaena sp. SOY_30_concoct_251
TGCCGCCAGCGATTTAGCAGACCTGAAAAGTCTTCGCCAGGTCGATGAATAAATACAAAAACTTCACGACCAGTTTTGATCTTCCACTCGGGATCGCACATGATGATGCCTAAGTCGCACTGGATCTGCATGTGGCTATTGCCAGTTTGGCTATTAGCTAACTTTACAACAGGTAAGGGCAAGCAAATCAGGCTCTCTGTAGGTCTGCGGACGCTTGGTAGTAGCTCAAAATAGGGTCGGTATTGACGCAGTAAATCAATTGCCTCAAGTTGATTGCAGTACTGGCACAGCAAGGTTTCGTACTGAGTCTGTAGAGTAATCATAGGGGTAAATGTATGGAAAAACAGGAACCTTTATCTTTCCCACATTGTAGCGAGATCCTGCCACCATGCGCCATTACAATGTAGTTCGACAAATATAATCCTAATCCACTGCCCTGTTTGTGATGAGCGCCTTGCTGAAATCGCTGGAATAAGAAGGGACGTTCGGATTCGGGGACTCCTGGCCCTGTATCACTAATTAAAATTGCAATTTCGGCATTTTTTTGCTCAATACTAACCTCAACCTTGCCTTCATCGGTAAATTTTAGAGCATTACCAATTAAATTATTGAAAACACGAAGCAATTCAAGGCGATCGCCCTTCACAGATGGTAAGCCAGTCGGTATATTTGCAATTAGCTCTAGGTTTTTGGTTTGCGCGATCGCACCTAATTCTTGCACAACCTGTCGTACCAGTTCTGCTATATCAATGGGACGCATTTCAAGCGTTTTACTGCCTGCTTCATAGCGATAGACATCTAGCAGCTTATTCACCATCTCTAAAAGGTTAATGTTACTGCGCGACATGATTTCTAGAGCCTCGCATACCTGTGGTGATATATCACCGAGCGCCCCATCTCGCAGTAGACCCATCATCCGATCTGCGGCTACTAGTGGCGTGCGCAAATCGTGGGTGAGTCGCGACACAAAATCCTGGCGTTGGCGGGCAATATTGTCGCGTTCGGCAATGCTATGTTTGAGTCTCAATAGCGATCGCACTCTAGCGAGTAATTCATCTGCTTCTACAGGCTTACGAATAAATTCATCTGCGCCTAAATCTAAGCCCTTGACCGCGCTAGTTTGGTCGTAGGCGGTGATTAGCAAGATCGGAATAAATGGCAAATCTTTGTATGCTCGTATGCATCGCGTCACCTCAAATCCATCCATACCAGGCATCATCACATCTAGTAATACCAGATCGGGAAGCTCAGACTTGACAAGCTCAAGTGCTGTCTCACCATTATCTGCCTCCAAGACCTCATAGCCCTCCTCCTCTAAGATGGTACGCACTAAGAAAAGGTTGTCAGGCACATCATCAACTATGAGTAGGCGATCGGGAGCTTTCATTTGGGCGGAATGGTGTGAAGCAATTAGCAGGTAAGTATATTGTCATAAAACACCTGAATATGCGTCTCCCCGATGATAGATAGTTTGATGAGCTTTTAGCGATGAGCTTTTAGCTAGATCACCACCATTTCACTTTCCCTTAATTCTCTATTCCCCAGATTTATCGGCGATCGCGTATTTGCGACGACTAAATATTGCCATTAATAGTACGCCTAATGTTAGGATTCCTGCGAGATATAAAGGGTAGCCGTAGGTTATGGGATTATTCTTGTAGATAAGTACCCCAGCAATAATAGGGCCAACAGCATTGGAAATACTGAGATATGATGAGTTCAGTCCTAAAACAGTACCTTGGTCTTCGGGTTTAGCATTGAGAGAAATCAGAGAACTGAGCGCAGGTTGTACGAGAGAATTAAACAGCGAAAACAGAATAGTAACGCCTACAAAATAAACAATGTTTGGCCATATTGGCATCAAGATGAATGACAAACTACGAATGAATAACCCAATAAACAAGATCTGAACCACGTCAAATTTTTTATTTAGAGCTGAAATCCCGACTGTCTGCATGATTACGCCCAATACGCCGAATGTAAAAAACAGCAGAGTGAGAGAGTCACTATTTTGCCCCAGTACTTTAATAAAGTACGGTTGGAACGCAAAGGTAAAAATCGTGAAAGTAGTGCCAAGCAAGAAATTAATAATGAATAAAATGCCAATTTTAGGAATAAACAGACCTTTGATTAGATTCCCTAACCCTAAATCGAAGATATTGTGAGATTTTTTCGCTCTGTGTTCGAGTGTCTCGGGCAAAAAGAAAATAGTAAGTAGGAGTGCTACTAAGGCAAATGCACTTGATACCAGAAATGATGTACCTAAAGAGATTTTCTGCGCCAGCAAACTCACAACTGGCCCCAAGACAAATCCTAGACCAAAAGCTGCACCATTAATGCCAAAAGCTCTGGTGCGATTTGCGGGAGTGGTGACATCGGAGATCACTGCTTGGGCTACGGAGTTATTACCACCAGTAATTCCATCTAGAAAGCGGGCAAAAAATAGAATTGCGGCGGTGGGAGCAAATCCCGCAATAAGGTTAGCAACCACGGTGCCCGCCAAGCTAATTATTAGTAATGGTTTTCTGCCAAAGCGATCGCTCATTTTCCCAATTACAGGTGTAGCAAAGAACTGTGCCAGTGAGTAGACCGCAAACAACAAGCTTGTCTCAAAATCATTGAGGTGATATTGGTTCCCATACAAGTAGATAATTGGAATTAATATTGTAAAGCTGAGGGAATTGATAAAGGAAACGAGCGCGATAATCCAAAAGTTTCGATTCATTTAGAGCAGTAATTTAGAACGTAAGTTTCAATCCAGATTTTGTGATTTAGCTAAACTCACTCTTGGATCTCGAATTGCTGCACCTGAGCCATGCTGATTAGCGGTTTGCGTATTGTCTGACAAGTCTCTGCATATCAATCCTAGGGAAGTAGAGGCTGACGTTTTTATCTGGCAATAGCCAATCTCTGGTGCCGAGATGTGGATTTTTCCCCGAGAAATGAGGGCATATATGGCTGCATTATACCCCAGTCTTTAGACATGCCTGCATTGCGAGATCAGCGGGCATAGGCTTCGCAAACAAGTAACCTTGGAATTTTCGGCATTCGAGCGTTTGCAATTGTTCCAGTTGCAGCTTAGTTTCTACACCTTCGGCGATCGCTTCGATTCCCAGACAACTAGCAAGTGCCAAAATAGTCTTGGCAATTTCCGCATTTTTAGGATTTAGATCGATGCCACCAACAAAAGAGCGATCGATCTTGAGAATGTCGATGGGTAATTGTAAAAGGTGACTCAAGTGCGAATAGCCAGTGCCAAAAGCGTCAATACAGATCTTTACTCCTAGCGATTGCAGATATCTTAGTTTTTCACTAATACTGCTGGGCTGACTCACCGCCGCGCTTTCGGTAATCTCGAGTTGCAGAAAGCGCCCTTCTAATCCAGTCTCTCGCAGAATTTGCTCAACCTGGTTCGCAAAATCTGGTAGCAAGAGTTGTTGAGGTGATACATTTACGCTGACTGTAACTGTATCAAACTCTGGGTACTGCTCTTGCCAAGATCGCATTTGTGCACAAGCTGTACGCATAATCCAAATACCAATACTGACAATTATGCCGGTCTCTTCTGCAATGGGAATAAACTTGAGGGGAGAAATCATCCCTGCAGTTGGATGTCGCCAGCGGACTAATGCCTCAAAGCTGGCAATATGTTCTGGCAATACTTCGGACAGTTTTTTGGAATTGCTGAGAGGTGATAGACAAAAGGGCTATTTACCGAATAGGGTAAAAGTATCAACACATACCCAGATAAATAACCCTATGGATATTGTACAGAGAATATTTAAAAAGATGGGCAT
>JANMRU010000320.1:0-8786 GCA_031388585.1 Pseudanabaena sp. SOY_30_concoct_251
AAACAGGGATTTCCGCATTCCCTATTGACTCCCGTCTACCTCAGGGACTATGTTAGACCTGTTTATCTTACAAGTCCTGCTCTGTAAGTCCAGCTATTTTCAATAACGCTTTTAAGGTTCCAATTTTTAAATCTTGATTGCGGTGAATAGGAATAGATAGGATTTTTGAACCTTGAGAATTCTCATAAATATGATGACTTCCAGTAATCCTCTGCAAAGTCCAACCTCTTTGCTCAACAATCTTACAAAGTTGTTTTCCAGAAATGGACTTCATACAGCGATTTCCACAATTTGATCATTTGAGCTTATATTCTTCAGTCTGTTAGCAACGCTCAACCAGCCTTCAATTGCGTCTTGTAAATTTCTCGTCACCTCATCTAGGTTATCTCCTTCAGTAATACACCCTGGCAATGCTGGCACTTCTGCCCAATAACCACCTTCTTCTGCTGGATGAATGATTGCTCTAATTTTCATAGATTGATCTTTGAATGTAAGTTTTAGATTATCGTAGCAGAGTCAGAACTTTCAAGAAAACTTACGCCTTAATCCCCCTCAATCTCCAAACCAGTCTTTTAATTTCTGCTTTGTTTTTTCCTTGACATTTTCATCTATATGAATCGCTACGGCAGCCACAGCAGCAGCCAGTGCACCTAGATCGTCGGCATATCCTACGACTGGAGTAATATCAGGAATAGCATCTAAAGGAAAAATAAAATAGCCTAATGCAGTGTATATGATTGCTTTTGCCCCAGCAGGAGTATTTGGGCTTTGCGCTGCATAGTAAAGCCAAAGTGCCTTCTCTATTACTTCTTTTCCTGCTGTTAGAGCAAAACTAACGATTTTTTCCCAGAAGCTCTGATCAGAATCCTTTTGGTCAAATCCACTTTTTTCTGAGTTCATCTCAATGTCTAGGTTGGTTTCTGTATAATACAACTAATTGGCGTGCTATACGGAATTTTTCTGGATAACATCCCGTATAGGTGTGTTATGCGGAAAAGAGTGGGAATTTGAGTTGCGATCGCTAAACTATTTCTTTTCTTTGCAGCGGGACGCATCCTGAAAGGAATCGCCAGTCTAATATTGGAATTTAAGCAGAAAATATATTCCCTACATTTAACAGCTAGCTAACCGCTAACAGCCTGTAAAATATTCCCAAGTGTAAAAAAGCAGGAGGCAGAATGGCAGACTTTAATGGCGCGATGATGCAGTACTTTCACTGGTACGTTCCTGATGATGGAACTTTGTGGAATGAGGTTAATAATCGAGCGAAACAGCTAGCAGATGCTGGTTTTACTGCCATGTGGTTGCCCCCAGCCTACAAAGGCACTAGTGGTAAAAGTGATGTCGGCTATGGGGTCTACGATCTATACGATCTGGGTGAATTTAACCAGAAAGGTACTATCCGTACCAAGTATGGTACGCGCCAGCAGTATGTTGAGGCCACTAAAGCTCTACATACTGCTGGATTACAAGTCTATGCCGATACCGTGCTCAATCACAAAATGGGCGGCGATCTGACTGAAACTCCTAAAGCAACACCGTATTCTCAAGACGATCGCCTCAATCCCAAAGGTGGGTTACAAGAAGTTAAAACCTACACGCATTTTAATTTTTCTGGCCGACAAGGTAAATATTCTGAGTTTGCCTGGCACTGGTGGCACTTTGATGCGGTTGACTACAGCGAATATAACAGTAGCGATCGCAGCACAATCTATTTGCTTGAAGGAAAGCAATTTGATGACTATGTCGCACTTGAGAAAGGAAATTTTTCCTATCTAATGGGAAGCGATCTAGATTTCCAAAATCAAGAGGTGCGCGATGAAATCATCCGTTGGGGTAAGTGGTATCTCGACACCACAGGTGTTGATGGGTTTCGCCTTGATGCGATTAAACATATCGCAGCTTGGTTCTTCCCGCAATGGCTAGATGAGATGGAGCGTCATACTCGCAAAGAACTGTTTGTGGTGGGAGAGTACTGGATGCCAGATGTCAACATCCTGAACTGGTATATCAATGCTGTGGGTGGTCGCATGTCCGTTTTTGATGTGCCACTGCACTACAACTTCCACTACGCAAGTAAAGTTGGTGGAAACTACGATATGCGGCGCATCTTTGATGGCACGCTGATCCAACAAAATCCTACCTATGCCACGACATTTGTGGAAAACCACGACTCGCAGCCGCTGCAAGCACTTGAGTCAGTTGTAGAACCCTGGTTTAAGCCCTTAGCTTATGCCTTGATTTTGCTGCGACAGGAAGGCTATCCCTGTGTATTTTATGCCGACTACTACGGTGCAGAGTATGAAGATGCGGGTAGGGACGGAAATCGCTACAAAATCTCGATGCCTTCTCATCAATGGTTAATTGACAAGTTTTTGTATGCCCGTCAGCACTATGCTTATGGAGCACAGTACGACTACTTCGATCATCCCAATACTGTCGGTTGGACGAGGTTGGGCGATCGGAATCATCCGAAAGCGATCGCAGTACTGATGAGTAATGGCCAAGAGGGCATCAAGTGGATGGAAGTTGGCAAGCCTGACACCAAATTCATTGACTTAACCGGACATATTAAAGAACCCGTTTATACGAATGCATGGGGTTGGGGTGAATTTGATTGTCGAGGTGGTTCGGTATCAGTATGGGTAGAGGAGTAGAAACTTGATGCGATTTTGTGAGAAACTAATATGAAAATTGCGCTTAATCATGTAACCTATACATCGATGAAATAGAAGTCCTCACTGAGGTCGTCGCTAATCTGGGAGAGTCTCTATGCAATCTAGAGTTGATGAACACCAAAAGTTTATAGAGCACCTAAATCAAGAAAAACTGGACTTGCAAGCGCAGCTTGAGCGATCGCAGCAAGAGCAAGTAGTAATGCGAGAACATCTATTACAGCTAACTCAGGCACAAGCCGAGACTCAGTCTCAGATTGCGCAATTGCTGGTGCAGGCGCAACAAGGGATGCAGGCTCAGGCCGAAGTCGCCAGTTTTAAAGCGCAACTGGCCGAAACCCAGAATCAACTTTATTCTTTGCAGCAGGACCATGCCCTATTACAGTCAGAGCTAGACAAGGCGTATTTCGATCTAGAACGATCGCGATCGCAGCCACAGAGCGATCGAGCTACACCAAGTCAGCAACCCCAAGCTCTGAAAGCGAATATAGCAGTATCTGCGATGCTCACGCCTGCAGTTAATCAGTTTAGCTACCAGTCAATCAAGATCGATGTAGAGGGTCAGCAGCTAGAAAATCTGACCAAACAGGCGAATTACTATAGCGAGAACTTGGGTGATGGTATCAAGTTAGATATGGTCGCTATTCCCGCAGGTACTTTTCAGATGGGATCGCCCCCCGAAGAAGAGAGTCGCGAAGAATCCGAATCGCCTTTGCATCAGGTCAATATTAAGGCGTTTTATATGTCTAGAGTGACGATCACTCAGGTGCAATGGCGTGCTGTAGCAGAACTGCCGCAAATAGAGCGATCGCTACAGCCCGAAACTGCCAAAGGCAAAAGTAACAACCAGCCGATTGAAAGTGTGTCTTGGTATGATGCGGTTGAATTTTGTGCCAGATTGTCAAAAAGTATGGGCAGAGCGTATCGCTTGCCTACAGAAGCAGAATGGGAATATGCCTGTCGCGCTGGGATGGAAACGCCATTTCATTTTGGGTTTACGCTCAGGGCGGATTTAGCTAACTATGATGGCAACCACATCTACGGTAATGGGCCGCAAGGGCAGTATCGAGCGCAGACAACCCCAGCAGGGAGCTTTGAGGTTGCTAATGACTTTGGCTTATCTGATATGCACGGTAATGTTTGGGAATGGTGTGCCGATCCTTGGCATGATAACTACCAAGGTGCCCCGTCAGATGGCAGCGCTTGGGATATTGGTGGCGACAATCTTTTGCGGGTATTGCGCGGGGGCTCGTGGGATTTCAATCCTAGCTATTGCCGTTCAGCTCAACGTGCTAGATACGCAGCCGATCTCAGGTACTTCAACATTAGTTTCCGCATCGCTTGCGCCCCGTTTTGACGCGCTAAATATTCCAATGTCGCCGCCAGTTGAACCATTTTTCTAGCCATGCTTGCTTGCCTAAGTTGCGGCTGTAAATCTGCTCGTCTAGTTGTGTCGCCAGTTGCGAGAGCGTACCTGAAGAAGTATCTGCCATCGGCGCTAGTTGGTGGATCGTGAGCTTGGCATTCATGGCGATCGCCACAGCATCAACTAGTTCTAGGGCATTGTTGCCAACCGCGTGTACTGCAACAATTTTGCCATTACGGCGACAGAGCAACTTGCAAAATTCTGGATCGCCATTCTGTGATGTTTTTTGCGTTGTATTTTGTAATACGAATAGATCCTGACCATATTGCAAGCGCGCCTCAATTTCGGTCATCCCCACGCTGGCAGTTAGTGGGTGCATCGAAATCGCCTGAGGTGCGATCACCTTGGTGATTTTAGCGACGGGTAAAAATAGGGTGTTAGCTAAGATCGTGCGGATATCGTTGCGTTGCTGGCAAATATAAATTCGGCGATTGGTGGTCTGACACTTGGCATTTATGCGGATATCGCCCATTTCTTGAAATGTACTTGCGGAGGTACTCGCCGAAAAGGCTACCCCTGCGCGCTCGAGATTAAGATCGGTTACCCAATTTTCTTGGTGCGATGGCAAGAGAATTTGTTCGTAATCAAAGGTATGCTCACCAGACCAAAGTTGATAACTCGTCCGGCGGTACGCATCCTGAAAGGAATCGTGCTTTGTAACTGCTGTAATGCGACTGGAAGTATAGATTGTGATGCCTTCTACTTCTAATTGAGCTTGCAAGATTCTGGCAAGCTCAACATCCAAATTGGCTAGAATGTGGGAGCTATCGGCGAATATCGTGACGTCGTGCCCCAAGCGGCAGAGGGTCTGAGCGACAATGCAGTCGATCGCACTGCCGCCAATCACAGCTAATTTTTTCGGGAGGCATTCTAGTTGGAGACTTTGCAGGATCTGCGCGCAGGTTAGATAGTCAATCTCCCCAAAGCCCACAATTTGCCGTAATGGAGGAGATCGATCCACAGCGATCGCAAAGGCTCTGGCATGAAGTTGACGCTGAAGAGGTGCGGACAATGTCAAGGTATGGCGATCGCTAAATTTTCCAGCACCAAATATGACATCTACGCCCGATGTCTGCAATAACTCAAATTGATTATAGAGATCCAGTTCTCGGACTAATAGAGCGATCGCCGCTTGAGGCTGCTGCCAAATAGTGCGATCGCGCAGTAGCTGACCTAAACACATTTGCACACGATCTAGATCCAGTCTATTGGGGTTGGTTACCAGAGCAACCCTTGCTTTGAGTTGAGCGGCTCGCATTGCTGTCAAAGCAGCTTTCTCACCGTTACCAATAATTACCAGATCGTAATCGACAGCCATATGCGGGGAAATCTCACGGGTGCTAGGTGAACTACCCGCCGCCAAGCTGAGTACAGCTATGGTGGGGGCTTCCAATTTCAACCAGGACAGCCTTAGATACGGAAGATTTCCTTCCAACCTTTGGTCTTACATCCTGTCCATTGGCAGTAGCGCTAGTCCCTAACGCTAATAATCGCAAGCCTTCGTCTCTAATATTGATAGCTGCATTCACGTCTCTGTCATGTTTTGTTTTGCAGTTGGGACACTCCCAGCTACGCACGTCCAAAGATAAGCTACCAATCTGATTTAGGCATACGTGACAAGTTTTACTCGATGGGAAAAACCGACCAATTTCTAGGTAAGTTTTCCCGTCTCTTTCCGCCTTGTATTTGAGTTGTCTGGTGAACTCTGCCCAACCACAATCACTGATTGCTTTGGCTAGACAATGATTTTTCACCATGTTCTTAACTGCGAGATTCTCGACAACGATGACTTGGTTTTCGTTCACCAGCTTGCGAGATAGTTTGTGCTGAAAGTCTCTGCGAGAATTAGCAATCTTTTCCTGCACACGCGCCACAATCCGACGTGCTTTATTGCGAGTCTTGCTACCTTTTACTTTTTTTGAGAGCTTTTGCTGCTTACGTTTTAGGTTTTTAGCATGTTTTCTAATCTGTCTTGGGTTATCAAACTTTGAGCCATCAGATGTAATTGCAAAGTGCGTTAAGCCCAAATCAATGCCTACCGCTTTGCCGTCGGAACTGATACCTAAATCAGGCAACCCATCATCAAACAATAAAGCAGCGTAGTATCTGCCACTGTTACTCATGCTAACGGTGACAGTTTTTAATTCGCCTTCAAACTGGCGATGTATCCTAGCCCGAATTTCCCCAATCTTAGGGAGATTGATTACTCCTTCAAGCAGCTTGACATTTTGCGGGTAATGGATTGATTGCTTACCATACTTGCTTTTGAAGTTAGGGTATTTTGCCCTGCCTTCAAAAAAGTTGATAAACGCTCTAGATAGATTGAGGCTGACAGACTGCAGCACTTGCGAGTAGCACTCTGTTAACCAGGGAAACTCAGCCTTAAGAGCAGGCAATCGGTCATTGTATCCTTGTCGGGACAATCCTTTACCCGTCAACTTATAGGTTTCGTTATTCAAAGCTAAAGAGTTATTCCAAAACCACCGCGCACAGCCAAACGCCTGAGATAGCGCTTCTTTCTGCTCAGTAGTTGGATAAATTCTAACTTTGACTACGTTTCTCATTCTATTATTATAGCACAAATTCTATTCGTGATAAGCAGCCATCCATTTGGTCGTTGGGTACAACTCACTCGCCTTTCATCCTGCCGCCAAGGTGAGTACACCTGTGGACGGGGGAATTCCCGTCTGTTGAGTTAAAGAATTGAAGGTATGCTGTGACACGCGCGGCATACCTTTATTGCGGCATCATCGATTGATAAGTTGCTGACACAAATCGCTCGATTCCGGCGCGATCGCAATGGATCTGAATATCGCAGTAGCAATTCATTCTCGCGAGAATGTCTGCAACAATTGGAGCTTGTGCAATCATTAATTCCACCGCCCAATATCCACCTTTCGTCAGATAGGCTGGCGCAGTGACAATGAGATGTCTCACTGCATTTAAGCCGTCAATTCCACCATCCAGTGCAAGACATGGCTCGTGATTTTTTACTTCTGCCTGCAAACTCCCAATCTCACCAGAGGGAATGTAGGGAGGATTGGATACCATGCCCGTAATCTTCCCCTTAAATGCTGCTAGCGGCTCGAACCAATCACCATGGTAAAACTTAACTCTGTCCTCTAGTCCGCACCTCTGGGCATTTTGCTGCGCGATCGCCAAGGCCTCCTCACTGCGATCGACAGCATGAATATTGGCTTCGGGTAAAACTTGGGCTAAACCAAGTGCGATCGCGCCGCTACCCGTACCCAAGTCAACCCACTCACCCGCTTTGATTTGAGCGCGATCGCAATATTCCTGCACCAGATCGATTAGCAGTTCTGTTTCTGGGCGTGGAATCAGAACTGCTGGGGAAACAAATAATTCCAGATCGCGCCAGGTAGTTTCTCCAGCAAGATATTGGATGGGTACGCGATCGCGCAGGCGCTGTTGCCACAGGTTATCCAGCTTTTGCAGTATAGATGGCTCAATATACACGCGTTTCAGGCGTATAGACAGTTTATCAATGCCAGCCACGCGATCGAGCAACCAATCTAATTCGATACTAGATATTTGGGCAGAGATTGCCTGTTGTTGCGAGCGATCGTACCATTCCCAAAACTTCACTAGCGATTCTGAAATTTCTATTATTGCAGTAATTCAGTATTCCATGCTTGGCTTTATTCCGCAAAGGGGCTCTAATGAGTATCGTCACAAATAAAGGAAGCAAAAACTTCGGCTGCGGGTTGCGAAAACCACTATCTTTTTGAACGATCTCTGTACAATATCTATAGGATTACTTATCTGGGTATTTTGTTTACACCTTCACCCTATTCGACAAATATCTCTTTCTTCCATCTATTATCCTAAACTTTATCCAAAGTATTCTTATTGCGAACTTTCTAAGATACCCACACTCGCAAACTCAATCCTCAGGAGATCTCCCATGATTGCTCAAGCTCAGTTAAATCCACAACCAATGACTCCCCAAGATTACTTGGAATGGGAAGAACAACAACCAATTAAGTATGAATACATGAATGGGCAAGTCTTTGCCATGACAGCGGGAACAATTCCTCACAACGATATTGCCCTAAACCTGGCATCTGCACTCAAAAATCATATGCGAGGCAAAGGATGCAAAGTTCAGATAGCTGATGGCAAAGTAGGAATTTCACAAAATGGCCCTTTTCATTATCCAGATGTAATGGTAAGTTGCGACCCGCGCGACCAAAAAGCTCGTCGGGCGATCTATTACCCCTGTTTGATAGTAGAAGTTCTATCACCTGGGACAGAAGCATTTGACCGAGGGCGAAAATTTAGAAATTACCGTCAGATTGACACCTTAAAGGAATATGTTCTAATTGACGCAGATAGAATTGCTGTAGAGTGCTATCGCCTCAGCCATCAAGGGACATGGGAGTTTACAGCCTATGCATCTGAGGAATCAGACATAAATGGGCTAGACCTGAACGTTCACCTTGCCAGTGTTGATTTTGACTGTCCACTTTCTCTGCTCTATGAAAGCGTTGTTTTTTCTGAAGACAATCTAGCGGACTATGAATCAATACTTCGGACAGTTTTTTGGAATTGCTGAGAGGTGATAGACAAAAGGGCTATTTACCGAATAGGGTAAAAGTATCAACACATACCCAGATAAATAACCCTATGGATATTGTACAGAGAATATTTAAAAAGATGGGCAT
>JANMRU010000326.1:0-2149 GCA_031388585.1 Pseudanabaena sp. SOY_30_concoct_251
CGCTCTGGATCGAGAGATAACTCAAACTGGCGATTCCAATCAAAGTTATAACGCGCATGAGAAAGTTCGTCGTCGCGATCGCGTGCTCCTGGACGATGACGGGCGATGTCCGCCGCATGGGCAGCAATCTTGTATGCAATCAAGCCATTACGTACATCTTCAGCATTCGGTAAGCCTAAATGTTCCTTGGGTGTGACATAGCAGAGCATCGCCGTACCATACCAACCTGCCATCGCTGCCCCGATCGCAGATGTGATGTGATCGTAACCAGGCGCAATGTCAGTGACCAGGGGACCGAGAACATAGAAGGGAGCTTCAGAACACTCTTCCATTTGCTTACGTACATTAAACTCAATTTGATCCATGGGTACGTGGCCAGGGCCTTCTACCATTACCTGGATATCATCTTCCCAAGCACGCCGCGTTAGTTTGCCAAGCGTCTTGAGCTCTGCTAACTGTGCTTCATCGGAAGCATCATGGGTACAGCCAGGACGCAGCGAATCACCCAAACTAAAGGAAACATCGTATCTTTTGAAAATCTCAATGATGTCGTTGAAGTGGGTGTAAAGCGGATTCTGCTTGTGGTGATGCAACATCCATCTGGCTAAAATACCGCCGCCGCGCGAAACAATGCCAGTAATGCGATTTCTGACCAGGGGCAGGTGTTCGATCAAAATACCAGCATGGATAGTTTGATAGTCCACGCCCTGCTGTGCATGCTTCTCAATGATGTGGAGAAAATCATCTGGAGTCAGATTCTCTACGTTGCCATGTACGCTTTCTAATGCCTGATAGATTGGCACAGTACCGATTGGGACAGGAGAAGCATTGATGATTGCTGTGCGAATCTCATCTAAATTACCACCACCAGTGGAAAGATCCATGACGGTATCAGCACCGTACTTAACCGCTAGCTCAAGCTTGGCTACTTCTTCCGCCAGATCGGATGAATTTGGCGAGGCCCCAATATTGGCATTTACCTTACATTTAGAGGCAATCCCAATCATCATTGGCTCTAAGTTAGTGTGGTTCTTGTTGGCAGGGATAATTGCCCGACCTCTGGCAACTTCGGCACGCACCAAGTCTACAGGCATTTTTTCGCGCCATGCTACGTACTGCATTTCTTCGGTAATTTCGTCCTTGCGGGCACGATGCATCTGTGTGCCGCGAAATTCGCCCCGCCGTTTGGGGTTTGAGTTAGTTGTCATGTTGATCCCTCTATAAATTGCTTTCCTACGCCGGTCTGAGCCGGAATCAGGTTCCAAGGATGTAATCTCAGCCTGGTGCTCAGTGCCAGACACTCCTAGCGCTGATGTATCGTAACACCATTATTACTATTAGCTGGCAACTTTAAAGGCATCTTTATGATTGGGATTCAGGCATATTAATTAGCGATCGCGGATCGAAGGTAAACTCAGTCTTGGGTTTGAACGTGGCAAAGAGCTTGAGATCGCAGTACTGATCTTTGAAAAAAGCATACTCTCGCAGCGTGCCCTCATACTCCATGCCTGCTTTTTGCATAACTCGGGCTGAAGCCGGATTCTCCACCATGCAGGTAGCCTGGATGCGATTGAGCATCATCACATGAAAACCAAAGCAAATAACTGCTTTTACCGCCTCAGTCATGTATCCCTGTCCCCAATACTGCCGCGATAGCACGTAACCAATTTCAGCACGGGCATGGGTGCAGTTCCAGCTAGCAAATCCACAAGTACCGATCAATTTGCGATCGCGTTTATGCTCAATACCCCAGTCCATTGGTTGTCCTGTTTCGTACTTGGCAATTACTGATTCTAGGAATTCCTGGCTATCAGCGATCGCCTGATGAGTTGCCCAACTCGTATACTTTGTCACCTCAGAATCACTGGCATATTCAAACATATCTGCGGCATCAGCGATCGACAGTTTCCGTAACAGCAGGCGATCGGTCTTTAAAGTCAGTATTGATTCGGGGATATGCATGTTTTCCTTAGACCCTACCCCGCATAATTCGCTCCAGGTCGCGTTTCACCTCAAAGCAAAGATCTCGATTACCAGGATCGGTCTTCATTGCCTTAGTCAAATAGGCTTCTGCTTCCTTTAGCTTTCCTGCAATTAATAACTCGCTACCGCGCCGCTGATAGGAAACCGCCTGCCAATGGATCACTTC
>JANMRU010000365.1:0-5953 GCA_031388585.1 Pseudanabaena sp. SOY_30_concoct_251
TATTCTCTGCCAATCTTACCTTCGCTGATGATGCGTCTGATTTAATTGGCACGCTCAGGCTAGCCTGATATATCTCGTTTCGCCATCTGTTCTCTCACCCATTGCTTCGCTCTGTTATTACTTCAACAAAACGACCCAAAAGCTTTTACGCCGTTCGTGTGGAGGTAGTGTCATCATCGTCTCTAGTATGCCGCGCTCGCAAGTCAGTCTTGTTCCTGGTTGCGACTTGCGAGCATGTGAGAAAACTATGATTAATTAATTTTGAGGAATGGTCAATTCTCGTGTCCGCTCATCAACAGGCCAATAGCGTACATATGCTCGACCAACAATATTTACTTCTGGTAAATATCCAAAAACATGAGAGTCAAGACTGTTATTACGATTATCGCCCATTACCCAGTAGCGATCTGGTGGAACAATAAAACTTTTTATCCCATTTACTGCCGTTATTTTGTCAGGTTGGAAGCAGCCTAAACATAAATCTGGATTGTCTATTGGTAGGCTGTAGGTGCCAGGATTATTAATATATAGTTCTTTCAACAATTGTCTATTTACAAATACTTTCTCATTTTGAATACTAATTGAATCTCCTGGAATTCCAACTATCCGCTTTATATAGACTTTGCGTGCATCTGAAACCTCATTACTATCAGGAGGGTAAAATATTATAATTTCTCCTCGACTAGGCTTGCGAAAGCGATAGGAAACTTTCTCAACCAGTAAACGATCGTTGATTTGCAGAGTTGGCTCCATACCACTGGATGGGATATACCGAGGCTCTACCAAAGTTCTTGCTCCTAAGGCAAGTAAGACCCACAAAACCACAGTAAACAGAAGGAGAAAACAAATGTTTCGGATCAGCTTTGAAGAAGATTCCCTGCGAAATGATGAGGAGATATAGGCGTGATACATCACAAAAATACTAAATGGGACAGCAATTAGATCGATTAGCCCAAAGTTCTTTAATGGGCCAAAAATTAAAGCTATCCATAGACCAATCCACAAAATAGCAAAGAACCATTTTCCCTGATAAATATGGCCAATTCCAGGAATAAGCTGTGACAGAAATACAGCCAGCCAGGGATCTTTGTTTTGCCGTCTCAATTGTTCGAAATCTACATCGTTATTTCTTCTAGTACATTTATGGGCATCGAAAAGATTCCAAATGGTAAAACAGAAGAAAATAACTAACACATTAGCCGCAACTAACGTATTACCAGTCGGACTAAATAAAAACCAACCTGCTGCTAGAAGTTGTAAAACTGAAATAGCAACTAGAATCCATCCCTTCACTATGCGGCCTGCATAAATTTGCCCAATACCGGGAAAGATTTTCGAGAAAGTTACGGCAAGCCAAGGCTCCTTGTTAGAAGTTAAACTGGTAGTCATTAAAGTTGATTTCCTAATAATTTTTTAAACTATAGAGTGAGAGGAAAGGCTCATATTCTCCAAGCTAAAATCACTAAGTGATATATTACTGACCTATCTCCAATCTCGACAAAATAATAGCGCGGATAATATTGGTTTCCGATGGTTAATTTGGATGCGTGCAAAATGTTATAACCTTTGGTGCAAAGTTGGGAATTGGGGATTAGTTTGCTAGAGTAGTAGTGTGAGGATCGCAATCAAATCATGCCACGTCAGCTATTTTGGCTCACTCATCTCCACTTAATTTGGTTAGTGCCTTTATTCTTTATCAGCACTATGTCGGGTGCGATTGCCCAGATTAGCGCACCTCCAGAGCTTACCCGCCCAGGCGATCGCCCCACGCCCCCACTGCCAGCTATCCCACCGCCACCACTGCCCTCTCCATCAGAGTTATTAAAGCCATCTCCCCAACAGTCATTGCCTTCAGAAGTACTGCCAAACGTGCCAGGGACAATTACGGTCGAGAAGTTTGAGATTGTTGGTAATACCGTATTTAGCGCTGAGGAGCTAGAAAAAACTACCAAACCATTTACGCAAAGACCGATTACTTTTGCTGAGCTTTTACAAGTTCGTACCGCCATTACCCAACTCTATATCGATCGCGGATTCATCACTTCTGGGGCGTTTCTGCCGCTTCAAACCATTGAAGCGGGAATTGTGAAGATTCAGGTACTAGAGGGTGGCCTGGAAGCGATCGAAGTTACTGGTATGCAGCGTCTCAACCCCAATTACGTGCGATCGCGTCTGGAGATCGCCACAGGTAAACCCCTAAATCGCGAACGCCTGATCGAGGCTTTGCAACTCCTGCAACTCGATCCTCTGATTGCGAACATTTCTGCCGAACTCTCAGCCGGAACGAAGCCAGGTCAAAACTTGTTATCAGTTAAGGTAACTGAAGCGAAATCTTTCCACGGCGATCTCACAATCGATAATCGTCGCTCGCCTAGTGTTGGGACATTACGGCGGCAGGCGCAGGTGAGAGAAGCTAATTTATTTGGTCAGGGGGATGCGATCGCTGCTACCTATACCAACACTGATGGTAGTAATTCTTACGACTTCAGTTACACCTATCCCATCAATCCTGCCAACGGCACGCTCTCTTTTGTCTATAGCAACAATAATAGTCGGGCGATCGAACCACCCTTTGATACTTTAGATATTTTGGCCAATTCCCGTTCCTACGAACTCACTCTACGACAACCGCTATTGCAAAGACCTACGCAGGAATTTGCCATTGGCATCACCGCTGCGCACCGAGAAAGCGAAACTTCTCTGTTGGCAACTCTATTTCCACTCTCGCCTGGAGCTGATGCACTTGGCAGAACGCGAGTGTCGGCATTGCGATTTTTCCAGGAATTTACACAACGCAGTAGTAAGGAAGTATTGGCATTGCGATCGCAGTTTAGCGTTGGTGTCGCCCCATTTGCCCTGACAGTTGACGAGGCACCCGTGGATAGCATGTTTGCTGTCTGGCGCGGCCAGGGACAGTACGTTAACTTACTGGCACCCGACACCCTGTTACTGTTACGTGCCGACATCCAATTTGCCGATCGCGCCCTAGTGCCATTGGAACAGCTTGGGATTGGTGGACAGGAGAGCGTGCGTGGTTATCGCCAAGATTTACTTCTAAGTGATAATGGCGCGATCGCTTCAGCAGAGTTGCGCCTGCCAATTTTGCGCGTGCCAGAGGTGCAGGGGGTTTTGCAATTTGCACCCTTTTTTGACTTTGGTACGGCGTGGAATAGCTCTGGCAGAAAAGATCCTAGTCCTAGTACGATTGCAGGCGTAGGATTTGGGCTACGCTGGCAACAGGGCGATCGCCTCACAATTCGGTTTGATTATGGCATTCCCTTAACATCTAGTGGAACGGGCGCAAGAACATGGCAAGAAAACGGTCTATATTTCTCACTGCTGTGGAACGCTTTTTAGGCAAGCGGCGGAGCAAAAGGCAGTTCGCATCTGCGATCGCACTTTTTATGCTGAGCTGTTTTATGTGCGTGTTTTTATTGCCAGGAGCGAGTTTAGTAGCGCGATCGTTACCGTTATCTTTGCCATCACCTGCGAATCGTATTAATCATCTATCCCAAAATTTACCTCAAAGCCCATCGAATTTGAGCGATCGAGGTAGACAGCTCTATCGGTCATCCCAGTATGCTGAGGCAGTTAGGATCTGGCAACAAGCCCTAAAATCCACTCAAGAGCCTTTAACTAAAGCGAGGCTATGGAGTAACCTTTCGCTTGCCTATCAAAAGTTAGGTCAGTGGCCAGATGCAAAAGAGGCGATCTCCTCAAGCTTCAAAACCCTTGAAACTATTACCGAGCAATCCCCAGCCGTGCTAAAAGTAAAAGCCCAAGCTTTGAATACTAAAGGCAGTTTAGAATTTGCGATCGCAAAGACAGAAACCTCCCTTGTTACCTGGCAAGAGGCAACATCTACCTATGCTCAAGCAGGCGATCGCGAGGGAGAGGTCAAAGGTTTACTCAATCAAGTGCAAGCGCTCAAGGCATTAGGATTCTATCGTCGAGCGCTCAAAACACTTGAGCAAGCAAATCAAATTCTAGAATCACAACCAAACTCTTCGATCAAAGCCAGCGGATTGCGCAGTCTCGGCGATGTTTTACAACTAGTAGGAAGTCTCGATCGCTCAGAGCAAGTCTTACAACAAAGTCTGGAAATCGCCAAGCAAGATAAATCCACTGATATTCGCAACGACCTCCATAGTGAGATACTACTCAGCCTTGGCAATCTGGCGCAGCTCCAGCAAAATACCAAAGGTGCCCTGGAGTTCTATCAGCAAGCCAGTACTGCGGCGATCGCCAAAGCAGCAAAATTGCAAGCCCAACTGAATTGGTTAAGTATATTAGCAGAAACTAATGATACAGCAGCAGCTCAGTCCCTATTACCCCAAATCCAAACACCGCTTTTGCTTTTAACTCCTAGCCGCGATACGGTCTACGCCAATATCAACTTTGCTAACAGTCTGATGCAATTTCAGCAACGTGCCACTGGTAGCAGCACTCCAAATGGATTGCCCAGTAGAACTGAAATTGCTAAGATTCTCGCCGCCGCTGTAGACCGAGCAAAATCTCTAAAAGATCAACGAGCGATATCATATACCCTTGGTACACTTGGCAAGCTCTACGAACAAAACAAACAGTTCTCAATAGCCCAGGATCTATCGCAGCAGGCTTTACTCACGGCACAGTCTATCGATGCTAGTGATATTGCTTATCTCTGGCAGTGGCAACTAGGGAGATTGCTCAAAGCGCAGGGGAATACCGAGGCGGCGATCGCGGCATACTCAGAAGCTGTAAATACGCTCCAAGCCATACGTGGCGATTTGATTGCGATTAATTCTGGATTGCAGTTTTCTTTTAGAGAAAGCGTAGAGCCAGTTTATCGACAGTTAGTCACTCTGTTGTTAAGCGATAGTCAAAACCAAAACGCTGTAAATAAACAGAAGCGTCTCAAGCAAGCACAGGCTACGCTGGAATCCCTCCAGTTAGCGGAGCTAGTTAATTTCTTTCGAGCAGATTGTTTGACCCCAAATTCTGTCGATATTGCTAAGGTCGATCGCTCAGCGGCAGTGCTCTATCCCATTATCTTGGAAGATAGCTTGGAAGTGATTCTAAGCTTACCGCAACAACCATTACAGCATTACTCTACTTCCATTTCCCGCCTTCAAGTAGAAGATAAGATCGGCGATCTGCGATTAGAGCTGCGCGATCCTAGTTCTAAAGATTATTTGGTGAATGTCAAAAAACTTTATGACTGGTTGATTCGCCCTGCCGCTAGCCAAATTGCCCAGAGTGGAGTCAAAACCTTGGTTTTCGTGCTGGATGGCGAACTGCGCGATATCCCGATGGCCGCCCTGCATGACGGGCAAGGCTTCTTGACAGAAAACTACAATATTTCGCTGACGCCAGGTTTACAACTACTAGATCCTAAACCTTTGGCAAAAGACCCGATCGCGGCAATTACCGCTGGTCTATCTAAAGTTGGCCCTAGTTTTGGCCCTTTAAAGCTGAGTCCTTTACCTAATGTTGAAAGAGAAATCCAGCAAATTCAAGCTCAGGTACCCAGCACCGTTTTGCTTAATCAGGCATTCACTAGCTCAAATCTGGAAACAGCGATCGAGACCTCACCCTTTCCGATCGTGCACCTCGCTACGCACGGCAAATTTAGCTCCAAGCTAGAGGAGACATACCTTGTGACCTGGGATGGCAAGATTGATATCGAGCGCCTCAATCAACTGCTTCAAGATAGAAATCTCAAGACAGATAAAGTTTTGGAACTATTAATTCTCAGTGCCTGTGAAACTGCCAGGGGAGATAAGCGTGCGGCATTAGGATTAGCTGGTATGGCGGTGAGAGCGGGAGCCAGAAGCACGATCGCTTCGTTGTGGTCGGTGGATGATGAGGCCACAGCTTCGTTTATGACTGCGCTTTATAAAAATTTAGCTGGCAAAAATACGAATAAAGCAGAAGCACTACGACAGGCACAAATCGCGCTTTTAGGCGATCG
>JANMRU010000376.1:0-4457 GCA_031388585.1 Pseudanabaena sp. SOY_30_concoct_251
CAAAAAGATTGGTGGCAACCATCTTTTTATCTTTTTAGCTACAGCATTCCCTTATCTTTGAGAACTGCCAAGACATCAGCAATAACTTCATTAACTGCATCTGTGCTAGGAAATATTTTTGCTGCATCGGTTTCTAGTCGCCCCGTTGACCTACCAAAGCTCTTACGCTCCGCTCCTAGCTTCCTCACACTGAGACTTTTTAGGTCATATTTAGCTTGGAGGTCGTCTTCTATCATCGTTCTCGATATTCTGACTCATCAAGACGAGCGAGATCTCCAATCGTGATAATGGGAAATGAAGTCGATCTATTCTCTTCACGCATCACCTGCTCCAAGGAGTCTTTGCCTTTCATGTTTCGATTCGCAGTCAGAATTATCATTTGATTTGCTTGGGCGTAATTCCAAACCAAGCGATCGCTACTATTCATCGGCAGCCCAATTTCTCGAAAAGTAACGAACTGGATAGAAAAGAATTCAAGCCAACCTCGTTTCGTCAAAATGCCAAGCAGGACAGGAGCATAACCATCTAGATTGTAGTCAACCAGAAAATTCATGCCTTTACCGAAGCACGCTCCGCTTTCTGTTGTTCAAGTTTTACCCAAAGAGCTTCTTGCTCAGGTTTACGTGGCTTTGTTGCAAGATGAGCAAGGCGATCGCTGTTGCGCTCTTCCCAGTACTGGCGAATTTCTTCTCTGGTTTGAAGCACTTGCTGGTATTCGGCTTCTACCTGAGCGCGATTTGTCTCTATGAAATACAAGGTTGTATCAATTTGATCGTCTGTTAGGTTGAATTTGTCTCGAATCAGTTTTGGTGGATACTGAGCTTTCAGAAGATCCATCACATCATAAATTGTGGTGCGTGTATCTGCGATCGTCAGTCCACGTTCTGTGCGGATGATTGCTGACTGATTGTTGAATGCTCTCACCATAATGAAGGCTCACCCCAGAAACTGCATATATTGGAACTCTTCGGATTAGGCGATCGCATTGCTACAAACTGCAAAGCATTGCATAGCTACAACTAGCTAAAGATGTCGCATCACAGATAATCTCAAAATATCGTCCTACCCAATAACGACTCCGCTCCCCCGACACAGAATATCTCGCGCACTTAACCGAGCAACTTTATGTGGTCGGTGCGCAACGGAATTGTTAGACTGGATTGAGAACAATCCTGCAAATCAAGATCGCATAGGTGGTGAGCGATTGGGCTAAAATAGAACCAATCTTAGGAGGACAAGCTCTATGGTCAGTGATGAACTCGGAATGCAACTACATGATCGTGAGACGATCGGTGAACCACTGACTACCCAAGAAAAAGCGCAACTTGAAGCTTGGTATGCCCAAAAAGATGCTGCGGAAACAGCAATGTTCGAAGCTAACCAGTTGCCGTTGCCAAATTTAGTCGTGCTGCAAGATCGGGTCGATACTGCGATCGAGCAACTTACCATTGGCGTTCAGCAACTCCAGCTGATTACTCAAGAGAATAAATCCTTGCGCGCAGAGATCGCCGAAATCAAACAACAGTTTACTGTTTCTCAATCTGCATGAGCTTGGCCGTATCAATCAGAGAAGAGGTTCGTCAACGCGCTCAATGTGCTTGCGAATTTTGTGGCATCACCGAAATTGATGCTGCTGGAATGCTAACGATCAATCATTTCCGGCCTCGCACCAAAGCAGGCTCAGATGCGTCGGAGAATCTAATTTATGCTTGCATCACCTGCAACCAATACAAACAAGACTACTGGCCTCGGACAGAAACAGCACCGATACTTTGGAACCCCCGCCAAGAATCTGCTAGCCAGCATTTTGTCGAACAAGAAGATGGCCAATTGACCGCCCTTACCCCAATAGGCATATTTACCATTAAACGCTTGCGGTTGAAATCGAGCGACTTCTTCAGCATTATCAAGAATTAACAATCTTACAAGCAGAAATTAATAGTCAACTTACCAATCTCGCAATGGAACAACAGGTGCTTCTGAAAGAACAGCGAAAATGGCTAAGAATGCTATTGAGCCGTCTTAATCAATGATTGATTGATGAATTGATATTAATCTCAGCGATCTAATCTGCATTATTCATAATGAGTGGTCTATCGATTTCATTGCTTTGCCCTAAGTGTATCAAAAGGTGATCGCATTGCTACAAACTGCAAAGAATCGCACAGCTACAACTAGCTATGAATTTTTTAATGTAGTTAAAGGCTGCTCGCTTGGCTGGGATGGTGGTTGTTTAATCAGTCTCATCAAAAGGCGCAACCCTTCATTGACTGCTCCAGAGTCTGGGAAAATTGTTGCAACGTCAGGATCTAGTTGAACTGTTAGGGTGGAGCGTTTGCGTCCCTGACCACGAGCTACAACTGAGAGTTGAGTAAAATCATACTCGGGGCGTAAATCATCATCCATTTCAAAGGTCTGACTCATAAGCTTTACGTTCCTTGAGGGTAACTGGACGAGCACTGATTAGGCGTGTGGTGCCTGCACGGTCAGTGTAAGAGACCACTAGCAATTGTCCTTTGGCCGATTCTCCCATAATAATGAAACGCTGCTCTTGAAGGGAGTGCGCTGGATCAGCAAAGGTTAAAAACAACGGATCATCAAACATAGAAGTTGCTTCATCGAAAGAAACATTATGCTTGGCAAGGTTGCTTTTGGCTTTTTCATCGTCCCAATCAAACGACATGGCACTAATTTGCAACGGCGCTTTTCTAAATGATACCAGCATATATAGTTGCAATGGCTGCGCGGAGATACCATAGCATTTTGAGAACCTCTGTTGCAAGCCATTGTTGGGCTGGGATAGACTTAAAGAAATAGTATGCAGCTTTAATTACTATGACCTACCACAATATTATTACGATTGAGCCGGATAAACGGGGAGGTAAACCCTGTATTCGACGAATGCGAATCACTGTTTACGATGTTCTAGGGTGGCTTGCGGCTGGCATGTCTCATACCGAAATTCTTGAAGACTTTCCTGAATTAACGGAAGAGGACATTAGAGCTTGTCTAGAATTTGCGGCCGATCGCGAACATCGTCTAGCTGTTTCGGCAGGTGCGGCTTGAAACTGCTTTTCGATCAAAATTTGAGTCGTAAACTGGTAAAGCGGTTAGCTGACATTTACCCAATTTTAAGCCATGTTCAGTTTCACGAATTGGAAGAAAGGACTGATATCAAGATATGGGAGTTTTCGACTTCTCGATGGATTTAATCGCATTCCTATAAACTGCAAAGAATTGCATTGCTACAAACTACAAAGAATCGCCTCACAGCTAACCTCAAAATATCGTCCTATCGATAACGTTCCTGTTGAGCGGCTGTAGGTAGCTCTTCGCCACAACACCAATCTCTCTCTCTCTTCAGCCCCCTCCAACAGGGTTGTTGTACTGCGTCGCCCATGTACTTATCCTTCACGCTCACTTTCATACTGAAAAGGCAGCGCAACTCTACCGTGAAAGCTATGATACCGCCTAGAAAAATGCTCTAGATATGGACTAGCTAAAACTGCTCGGCGTTTAACTATACCAAGTTCGATTTGGCGATACAAAGTTGCTGCATCTATACCAAAGACCTTCTTGAAATCAGCAGTAAGTTCAGGTAAACCTTCTTGCTCCACCTCGCATTCAGAAGGGATCTTTTCAAAGAAATAAAATCTTTCATGGCGATGGGCGACAACCAGTTCCCATTCTTTTCGATTCATTCCGTCAGTGCTTCTAATTGACTCCGCCGTACCTATTTCACACAAAATAATAGAATTCAGGAACTTAGCTGGATTGTTGTTAGTTACTCTAGCTTTATAATCCCAATCGAGGTCACAATCTTGTGTAATAACGATTGCATATGGATGAATGATGGGCGTAAAGGCTAACTCTTGAAACTCTTTCGGTATTTCATCAATAACAGGGTTGTATTGAACCACACCTGTCAAGATTTCTCCTTGCTTCAGCGAGGAATCTTTATCTGATGCTAGGTAGATAGCCCGTTCTTCCATGAAGTGATTTACCGAACAATTTAAGGTTCTAGAACAATAGGTGGTCTGACATGCATAGCACTCAACTTACCTCTGATACTACTAGCAGGAATTATAGGTATATTAACTTGAGGAAGACGATTCATATAGAAGCGATAAATCCCTTCTAATTCCTCAGAAGCTTCTTCTAGAGCAGATTCAGGCAGTATTTGAATAATAAACAAGCATTTTAGTAACAGCATCAACTTGTCTGGCGACAGGCGGTATGAATCAGTTCTCAAGGATAAAGACGAACCAGACATCATCAGATCGAAAGAAGGATAC
This sequence comes from Pseudanabaena sp. SOY_30_concoct_251, assembly GCA_031388585.1. GTDB lineage: Bacteria > Cyanobacteriota > Cyanobacteriia > Pseudanabaenales > Pseudanabaenaceae > PCC-6802. Next base: position 4,296 of record JANMRU010000376.1, read on the forward strand.
TGAATTACAATAGCTTTGCCACTTTCTCTATCTAAAACCACATTATTGAGAGTAATGCCTGATGAAGTTTGACTATGCTTATACTGATACTGATTCAACTGGTTGGGGTTGCATGGCATTATAGAGGGTATCTGTAATGCCCCACCTAAAGAGCCTTCCGGC
>JANMRU010000382.1:0-9667 GCA_031388585.1 Pseudanabaena sp. SOY_30_concoct_251
AAATTCATCAGATGTTTGCTATGACAAGTACAGAAACACACTCAGATTGGCGGTTGTTTTTCGGCAATGGAAAGCAAAATCCATTAGGTACAGAAAGTCTGAAGAAGCTAGATCCACCACCTTGGCGGCAGTTTGACAATCAAGCAGATACTCCTTTAGGTGAGGAGGAACAAAAGGAAATTGCCGATCGCTGGCAAGCTCTGCAAGATTTAAGCAAGACAAAAAAACGAGCAATTCAGAGAGGAGAAAAATTCCGAATTGCTGCAGATGCTACGGATATTATCAACGCAGTGAATGCAGCGATTTATTTACGTAGACCACTACTAGTTACGGGTAATCCGGGTTCGGGGAAAACGACAATTGCCTATGCCATTGCTTACGAACTGGGGTTAGGCTCGGTGCTTTCTTGGGCAATTAACGCTCGTTCCACTTTGCAGGAAGGTCTATACAGGTATGATGCGATCGCTCGCTTGCAAGATGCCAATGTCAAAGAGGCACGTGACATTGGCGAATATATCAAACTAGGAGCTTTAGGAACTGCCTTTTTGCCTTCCCCATTACCAAGGGTTTTGCTAATTGACGAAATCGACAAAAGCGATATTAACCTGCCCAATGACTTGCTCAACCTATTTGAGGAAGGAGAATTTGAAATTGCCGAACTGGTGCGACGTACTCAAAACGATCGTGAAAATTCAGCCCCCAAGACTTCATTTGATATCTATACCCAAGATCGAGACATTAAAGCAAAAATTCGCGGCGGTTTGGTGCGCTGTAATGCTTTCCCCATCATTGTGATGACGAGTAATGGCGAACGAGATTTCCCCCCTGCCTTCAAACGACGCTGTCTCAGAGTGAGAATGCCAGAACCTAAACAAGATGCTCTCAAACAAATTGTGAAAGCCCATTTTGGTGAAGAGTTCTTTCAGCAACAAAACAATAAAACAAAGATTGATAAACTAATCGAAGCATTTAGACCTAACGATAGCAAGCCTCCAGAACGAGCAACCGATCAGCTATTAAACACAATCTACCTGCTAACCCGCGAAGTCAGTCCTGATGGCGATGATGAAAAGTCAATCGAAGATATTTTATTTAGAGAGCTTAATATTGCCGATTAGATACTATGACACAGCCTCAGGCACCCCTAGATAGTCTCACACAACTAATCGCTTCTCTGAAGGAGCGCCTCGATCTCTCTGGCGAGCAAATTGCCGATGTGTTGTGGTTGACCCTGAAGCGGCAAGAATTTGAGCAAAGCCAAAAAACGGAGTTTGTGAAGCCAGATGATGGTGCTGAAGAGGATGCTGGAGAGGAAGAGGATGAGACTGGAGGAGAGTCGCCATCAGACGGTTCTGGCGGAGGAAATTCTGAGATCGAAAAGCCTCCTAAAGAGCCACCCTTACATCCTAAAGTACCCGTTTATCCTGAAGGAAGTTCCCCGTCAGGGCAGGGTTTGCCTCTGTGGGTTCCTGATGCACCTTCCTTACGCGAACCAATTCATTTAGCACAATCCCTTCGTCCACTCATGCGTCGTGTGGCTACAGGTCGAATGACCGTTCTCGACGAAGTGGCAACCGTTCGTCGGATTGCCGAAGAAGGCATTTGCATTCCCGTCTTGCAGTCAGAAGCAGAACCTTGGTTAGATCTGGCGCTGGTTGTTGATGAAAGTCAATCGATGTTGATCTGGCGACATACAATCCGCGATTTACAACGCTTACTCACCCATTACGGCATTTTTCGAGATATCAGAGTTTTTGGTATCAAGCCTGATGAGACAGGGGAAAAATTACAAATATTCTCGCGCATGGGTAGCAATCATCGTCTTATCGACCCTAAGGAACTTGTCGATCCAACGGGAAGGCGTTTGGTTTTAGTTGTCAGCGACTGTGTTTCCAACATATGGCGAAAGGGAATAATTTTCCCCACATTGCAGGAGTGGACGCACAAACAACCACTTGCAGTTGTGCAAATGTTACCGGAATGGATGTGGAAGCAGACAGCATTAGGCTTGGGAACTGCGGTGGGGTTTAGCAGTTCTATCATTGGGGTCGCAAATCGAGGTTTGTTAGTCAACAAGAAATTTCTATCAGAGCAGAGAACAAAAATCCCCATCCTGACTCTAGACTTAGAACGAGCTGCAAAATGGGGGCAAATGTTGGTAGGCAAGGCGGATGCTTCGGTTTCTGGTTACATCCTGCCAGCACAACTGAATATAGCATCGCACCCAAAATTGGAAAGCCAGCAAAGGGCGATCGCTAACCTTGATGCCCCGCAGCGGGTGCAACGCTTTCGCAAGACGACTTCACCTTTAGGCAGGAAGTTGGCAGGACTGCTAGCAGCGGCTCCGACGATCAATCTTCCTATCGTGCGTTTGATCCAAGAAACGCTGTTACCGCAATCTCGTTCAGTACAAGTAGCAGAGGTGTTTTTAGGTGGGTTATTAAAACCGAAATCTGCGATCGCCGCTGATACCAACCCAGATATGGTGGAGTACGATTTTATCGCACCAGAGTGTCGTGATATCTTACTAGAAGACGCACCAGTGAGTGATTCCACAGATGTTCTCAATGCTGTTTCTCGCTATGTTGCCGAGCAGATGGGCAAGTCTTTAGATGAATTTATGGCATTGCTCAAAGCACCAGGAACACAGGAGGGGGAACAGGTTAAGCCTTTTGCTGAGGTAACTGCAAGAATTTTAAGAAAACTAGGGGGAGATTATATACGCTTAGCAGATCAATTAGAGTCTCCCAATGGGACAGATGATGTTACACAACACTTAAATACTGAAAACGATCATTTATCAATTCTTAGAACAGCGATCACACGTATCTTTAACAGAGAAGGTGAAGTAGTTGGTGGTGGTTTTTTAGTAGCAGGGCGATCTCAAAACTATATTCTTACCCTCACTGATGTTGCTAACCAAGCCCAGGTTGACACTACCGACTTTGACTTTGTTCCTATAACAATGACAGAACCACAAAATAAGGTAGCTAGACCTCGCGGTGAAATTCATTTAGATTTTTTCGAGATTGCCGCAGAGCAGAAACTAAAAGCTAAAGTAGTTTTCCGGTCGCCAGTCTACCAGTCACCAACTGAGCCTGTAGGTTTTGCAGTTTTGCAATTAGAAGAGCAGTTACCTTTAGGAGTCCAAGCAATAGAGCTACTTTCCGCTCATGATATGCAGAATCATCATGCACGCATATTCGATTTTCCCCCTGTTGGTCTTCGTAATTCGGCAAGTTCTGGGATGCTAGGTAGTAAGAACGAAGATGGGTTAGTCCAGATTGAGGCTTTTATTGCCGACCCAATCTTTGGCGGTACACCTGTATGGGATGAAGACCTAAAAGGTGTAGTTGGTATGGCAGTTAACCTAGGGCTGAGACAAAATATCAATGATGTCTTTATGATTCCTACTGATGTATTGGTCAAAGCATGGGATAAATTCAAAGTACGTCATCTACTCTCTCAGCAAGGTAATACCCGAATTTATAGCCTTTGTACTGATGAGCCTTGGAATTTACCATTTGATGCTTTTGTGATTCCTGTTGGAGTGGGAGTTGATTTGACTGGTTCTTTGGCTTCAGCATTGAAAAAACATATTGGGGAAGCTAACTCCTTGCAGTTAGAAGAAGCAATTCAGCATGTTTTAGAACAAAAAAATCAGACAATGATCGCTCCAGAAGATCCATTGATTGTGCTTTTACCTGCTGAAATCAATAGTCTCCTCAACCCAGCAGAGAGCGATCGCGAACATTTCCTAATCTGTGCGACGGTGGAGTCACCAAGACCAACCATAGAAAATGCGGCAAAAGCAGTAGAAGCAGCTATTACCCTGAGCTTAGAACGAAAATTAAAGCGAATCGTAGTTTCTTTATTGGGAACTGGTGTTAATCGTTTGCCTGTGGATGAAGTGGCTAAAGCCATGCTGTCAAAATTGCATCAAGTGTTATCAGAATCATCATCGAATTCGATAGAAAAAATAATTTTTGTCGATCGCAAAGAATCTGCTATTGCGATCGTTAACCAAGCTGCCCAAGACTTGGAAGGCTATTACAATGACACTTCTAGTTCAACGATACCCAATTTAAGTGAACTTTTGCCCTATGAGCCAGATGCCTTATCAGTGCTTGAGTTCGTCGAACGCAGAAACTCAGAAGGTCATGACACATCAGAGGAAGATGTGACAAAGTTATTTAACAAGCCTAAGGGTGATGATGGTATATATTATCTGTTAGAGAATCTCCGAATACTAGGGTTTCTAGCAATCACAAAAGCTGGTGAAGGATCCGGAACGGTGAGATACGATCTAGCCCCTCAGTACCTAGAAACTCGTTTGCCCCAACCTCTACCAACGCCGCAGGGGGAGGAGTTTGCGAGTAGGCAAGAGCATCTCTATAATGCTCAAAAAAGACTTTTAGCTTTGATTGTCGAGAAAAGTAGACAACAACAAGATACAACCCAAGCGGATACTAAGTCTTTATTTGATCGCTCCAAGGAAAATCTAGCTAGATACCGCCGTTTAGAACATTTACGCCTATTAGGGTTTCTCAGAAAAACTGATGCGGGAACGGGAATAGAAACTAGTAAGTATAACCTTACGCCTAAATATCTGGAGTACTTGGGGCAAGAACATCCACCAACAAATCTACTATCGTTTGAGTTTGATATTGCCACCATTACTTTCCAAGAAACATTGCGATTGGAACCCTTTGTTTATGATGTTGGGACAATTGAGGTTGTAGAATCGCGCAATCTTTTCCGCCAAAAGAAGACAGAGATTCATGTTCGCAAGCACAAGCAGTCAGGGGAGCAGTTTGTTGAATTGTTGAAAGGCAACGTGCGCCTTGAGATGGTGTCTATTCCCACAGGGCGGTTTATGATGGGTGCGCCAAAGGGTAAGGAAGTCTCTGATATTGATGAGGAACCTCAACACCCAGTCAGCATTAAAACATTTTTCCTCGGCAAATATCCCGTTACGCAGGCGCAGTACGAAGCAGTAATGGATAAGAATCCCTCATCTTTCAAGGAAGAGTCAGACAGTCCAGATCGCCCTGTAGAGAAAGTTTTGTGGGACGATGCCGTCGAGTTTTGTCGCCGTCTCTCCGAGCAGACGAGCAAGGAATATCGCTTACCGAGTGAAGCAGAGTGGGAGTATGCCTGTCGTGCAGGAACAAACACGCCCTTTCATTTTGGCGAGACAATTTCTACAGACATAGCTAATTATCGAGGCACTGACAAAAAAGAGAACAACTGGTCTGGTTCCTATGGTAGAGGAGTAAAAGGCATCTTTCGGGAAAAGACAACACCTGTAGGCAGTTTCGAAGTTGCGAATGCCTTTGGCTTATTTGACATGCACGGCAACGTGTGGGAGTGGTGTGCAGACAACTCCCACCCAAATTACAAAGGAGCACCTAGTGATGGCAGCGCTTGGCTAAAGGACGGAGATAAAAGTGCTCCTTTGCTTCGCGGCGGTGCGTGGGACGAAGCTCCTCAATACTGTCGCTCTGCGTGTCGCGCCAATCTCAAAGCCGGCCCCCGTATGAACGCTATCGGTTTTCGAGTTGCCTGTTCAGCGCGAGGACTTTTGTAGCCCTATGCCCTTTTGATCTCTTCCCCTCTGCTCTTTCTTCTTTTCACTCTCTTGGCGCGAAGCGCTCGAGTTATTTTCGGCATTGGGATAGCGATTGTTATGCCAAATGTTATATTTAAGTATAACTAGAAGGCGGATTATGCACACCACAAGTCTTCGCAAAGTCGGCGGCTCAATTATGTTAGCGATTCCCCCAACCCTCCTTGAGCTTCTAGGACTGCACGCCGGTGCAACTGTAGGAGTTGCCGTTGATGGTGGCAGACTGATTATTGAACCCCACCCGAAACCACACTACTCACTAGACGAGCTTTTGGCACAATGCGACTCCAACGCGCCGATAACAGACGAAGATTGCACTTGGTTTGACATCAAACCTGTGGGGCACGAGCTGTGAGACGTGGTGATATCTATCTCGTTTCACTCGACCCAACTGAAGGACACGAACAGCAAGGTACTAGACCAGTTTTGATTGTCTCTCCTGACAAATTTAATACCCTAAGATTGCTACCCTATTTAGCTCTCAATCTTAGACGATCGCGAGTTTGACAGTTATAGAGCGATCGCCTATAGTAATCTTACCGCCGTCTTACTTCTTGATCTATGGAAACTACACGTTTGTCTAGTAAAGGGCAGGTTATCGTTCCAAAGTCCGTGCGCGAAGCACATGGATGGCAAGCCGGACAAGAGTTTGAGATTGAGGATCTCGGTAGTTCTATTGTCTTACGCCCTGTAAACGCATTTCCGCTAACACGCATCGAAGATCTGATTGGTTGCACGGGCTATCAAGGACAAAAGCATACTCTGGAAGATATGGAAGCCGCGATCGCTACTGGCGTTGCAGAGCAATTTCCCAAAGGAGCACAGCAATGCCAACAATCGCCCTAGATACGAATCTGATTGTAAGGATTTTAACGAACGACGATCCCGAACAAGCAACCATTGCTGCTAACCTCTTGCAAAGCGAGCGAACATTTATCCCCAAAACAGTGCTTTTAGAAGTTGAATGGGTTTTGCGCTTCACTTACAAACTCGATCGTGGTGCGATCGATACAGCATTTCGTCATTTGTTAGGTTTGCCCAACCTTTTTGTGGAAGATGATGCCACAGTTAAGCAAGCGATATCGTGGTATGCCGAGGGGTTGGACTTTGCCGATGCTTTGCACCTTGCCTCCAGCAGTATTGCCGATCGCTTTGCAACCTTCGATCTTGCTTTGCAAAAAAGAGCGCGTCACCTTAACAATGTAATTCCTGTAATTTCACCCTATGAAAGACTTACCGATAATCCAAAAGACCTATGACCTGATTAAGTAGTAAGTAACGATCCTGAACCGATTGCCCCGCAACCACAAGTTTATGCTGGGCGATCGCATCTCCAGCACGGCGACACCCACCGCTTACAACACGACATTTTCTCTTCTGTGAGGTTTGAGCCATGAGCGTATCTGCAACACCAAAAATTTCCCACCGTCGTGGTAAAGCACAGTACTTCATCGAACGTTTGAGCGAAGATGTCTCGCTGGATATGGTACTGATTCCCAGCGGCAACTTTCTCATGGGCTCTCCACCAGAGGAACTAGATCGCTTTGATGACGAAAGCCCCCAGCATCAAGTCAGTATCTCAACTTTCTTTCTGGGTAAATATGCCATCACACAGGAACAGTATCAAGCGGTAATGGGTAATAATCCATCGGAATTTAAGGATGAAGTGGATAGCTCCGACCACCCTGTAGAAAATGTCTCGTGGGATGATGTCACAGAGTTCTGTCATCGCCTTTCCAAGCTAACAAGTAAGGAATATCGTTTGCCGAGTGAAGCAAAGTGGGAGTATGCCTGTCGTGCAGGAACAACCACCCCCTTTCACTTTGGTGAGACGATCTCTACTGAACTTGCTAACTATCAAGGTACAGATGAAAAAATTGGCGATACTTTGTACAAAGGTAACTATGGCAGAGGATCTCTAGGCATCTATCGCAATAAGACAACACCCGTTGGTAGTTTTAAGGTAGCCAATGCTTTTGGGCTATTTGACATGCACGGCAACGTATGGGAGTGGTGTGCGGACAACTGGCATAGCAATTATGAGGTCATACCTGATAGCAAAGACTGGGTTGAAGGAGGAGATAAAGAAAGTCACCCGCTGCGCGGCGGTTCGTGGCTCAACTATCCGCCTCACTGTCGCTCTGCGTGTCGCTTCAGCAACGATCCCGCCTCCCGTTACGACCATATCGGCTTTCGGGTTGCTTGTTCAGCGCGAGGACTCTTGTAGCCTCTCCCTCCCAACCTCCCTCTCCTTCGAGGAGAGGGAGGAGCAAGAGAAAATCTTAAGCCCCTCTCCTCCAAGGAGAGGGGTTGGGGTGAGGTAAAATCTTTTAAAGTGCAAGATAATCCTATGCAGAAAGTCGGCGGTACGCATCCTGAAAGGAATCGCATTATTAGCGGACAGCATATTTCGCCAGCAAAATTGCAACGAGCTAAGGAACTGCGTCAAAATATGACCCCAGCAGAAAAGATGCTTTGGCAATGTTTGCGTGCAAATCGTCTTAGTGGGTTGCATTTCAGACGGCAGCAGATTATCGATGGGTTTATTGTCGATTTTTACTGCCATGCTGCTCGGCTAGCGATCGAAGTCGATGGTGAAGTCCATCAACGGCAGATTGAGTATGATGCCGAACGAGACAAAGTTCTGCAAGCAAAAGGCTTGATAATGCTACGATTTTCTAACGAAGTCGTACTGAGCGACATAGATAAAGTTCTCCAAATAATCTTAAACGCTTGTGACCTCTCCCTCCCAACCTCCCTCTTCTGAGAGGAGAGGGAGGAGCAAGAGATATTTCTTAGCCCCTCTCCTGCAAGGAGAGGAGGTGTGGAGAGGTGCTAAAGTTAATTTGGGGCAGGTTCCCAAAACGCTGCGCGGCGGTTAGTGGAACAACAATCCGCAAAACTGTCGCTCTGCGTATCGCAACAACAATGACGCTTCACGCTATCGGGGAAAGATGGTAACGATGCCAAGCCTTATCAAGAAAAAGAAGTAACCGAAGCTATCAGAATAGTTCAAGATGAGGGAAAAGATAAATGAACCAACTCCGCTATCAAATGATCATAATTTGGTCAGATGAAAATGACTGCTACCTAGTGCATTTCCCAGATTTTCCAGAACAGAAATATCGAACGCATGGAGACACATACGAAGAAGCTGCTCGCAATGGGCAAGAAGTCTTAGAACTATTGCTCCAGGAAGATGGATTGCCTCACCCAAAACCTCTTCAAGTTGCATAAACGATACTTCGCAAAGTTAGGTAAATGGTCTTCCATAATACCTCGCGTTTGGGGTGATACCTCCGATATGCCTTTATTAGTTGCTGTTTTGAGCGCAGACAGCATAAGATAGCTTGCCTATTTTGCTTGTAGGATATATTGTTTGTATACGTCGATTAGTATTTAGGAAGAATGTCAAATCCAAATCCAAGGCTAGAGAACCTGATACCAACTCCCCGCCAGGATGGTACTACTGCACCGCTAGCCGAGCAACAAATTCAGGTCAGGCTATTTAAGGATGTTGATACTGCTGTGCGATCGCTACCTAATAGATCCGCATGGTTGCGACGGGTTATCACCGAAGCAGCAAAGCGTGAACTGATGGGAGGCAATAAGTCATGACAACTGAACGCTGGACAGATGAAACTCTAGACAGGTTTGCTTCAACTATAACTATGGCGATCGCGGCAAACAATGAAGCGATCGCAGCCAGTAACGATCGCCTAACACGTATAGAGCAGTTACAGGAAAGCGCGGCTCGATCTATTCAAGCTCTAGGCGATGACATTGCAGAACTCAGGCTTACAGTCAGAGAGGGATTCGAGCAATCAAGTGAAGAACGCGCCCAACTCAGGCAAGCCACCTTGGGCATTGCCAACCTGCTGTCATCCCTGGATGAGGATCGACCCACTATTTTTGTGGAAGCTGAATGCGATCGAGAACAAAGTTGATCGCATTCTAGACCGCGATCAAGGGTAGTGAGTAGTCTAATTCGGTATCACTGAGGTATCGGGGTTTATTGACAATGCCCAAAAGCTTTAT